>JASLXP010000766.1 GCA_030740295.1 Planctomycetota bacterium | reverse complement strand
CCATCACGAATCCGAAACCGTTCGTCTTCAGGCCCCCATCGTAATCGAGCATGCTTTTCGACATGGTGTTCATCGTCGAAAAGGTCGTCAGGCGGAAGCAGTAGGGGCTGACGAATTTCGAGCGCTGAAGAAAGAAGCAGCGGGTTAGACTCCGGTATGCACTGAGAGCCCGGTGCTTCCACTCGTTGAATTGTCCGAGCTGGCCGTGGGTGTGGTAGAAGGAATGCCCGTACTTGAGGATAGCGCTTTCCCAGACTTCTTTGCCGAATTTCCGGGCAAGCCAGCCGGTCTTTCGGGCTTCCCAATAGCTCTCGCCGCCGATGGTGCCGGCGATGGCGTCGAAAGTGTCGAGCCCACCCAGGCCGATCAGTTCTTCGAACCAGAGCGAGGACGCGCTGACGGCCATCTTTACGTCGGGTGCAGCTTCCTTGATGCCTTCTTTCGCGCCCCTGGCGATTCGAAGGTAAAGCTCAGGCGGTATGTTGTTGACCTCGTCGTCGAGTATCCAGCCTTTGATCCAGGGCTGGTAATGGCCGGCCACGGTCTTTGCATGCTTCCGCCACGCATTCTTCTCCACATAGGTGTAGTCGGTCAGGTGGCCCTTGCGCACGATAATCGGCGGTTCGACTCTAATGGTTTCTTTCTCTTTCCAATTCGCAGTCCAACTTCCCTCCCTGCCGTAAAGGTGAGACGCGAGGATGCCGTAAGTTTTGAGTCCATACTTTTCTGCGATGGCCGCTTTGTCATCGAACCAATTGTAATTCGGGCCGCCTGGACAGAGCGCACTGGGCCGGAGCCACCCGTCCGTCAATGGATAGTAGTGGCGGACCCCTGCCCGCTGCAGGATGCGCATGATCGTGTGTGTGGAGTGAGAACATGCGCCCAGAATGGTTTCCTTCGCCGGCCGCCGAATCACGCTGTAGACAACCTCCCCGACATCGTGCGGTGACTCCTTGAGCCAGTAACGAAGACTGAACAGTCCTTTCGGATGATCCTTCAACGCCAATTGAAACGCGGAAGCCTTGCCAGGCAGCGCTTCGAGGTCTTCCTTTCTGCCCCTGCGAATGACGTTGCGATGGATGTCTTCGATTTCGTATTCGAGAGATGCACGCTTGCCGGTGTCGCCATGGTTGTATAGCCGGCCGATCCATTCGACTGCTTCGTCGTCATAGAAAACTCGCCCGGGGATTTCGGAATAGAGCCCGGCCTCTACGTTGCTTCTCGGAATGAACTTTCGAGGCTTCCGCGGCTCGAAAGGCAGGTCTTCGTCCTCCTCGTCTTCTCCGGGGTCGAGCTCGGTGACCTGATTGATAAGCTGAGCGGGGCTCTTTCCTGGAAGAATCGAAACCGCATCAATCCAGAAATCTCCACCTTCCGTGGTTGGCATTATGCGCAGGTGGGTTCTTGTTTGGGGCAGCGGGATCGTCGTCTCGAAGGTCTCCCACTTCGTGCCGACTTTGAAGGAGTGTCGCCCGAAGACCATCCTCGGATTGGTGATTTCGAGCGGCACAGTCTCTTCGGTCACAATGGAGATACCGACGGTCTGGGCACGCTCGCTTTTCATGGCCAGACTCACCCTGTAATCCCCGACCTCACCGGGTGTAAAGGGTGCGGTAAAGAGGATCGCTCCCGCTTTCACGCGCAGGCTGGTCTTTCCGTGCGCCGATGTCTTTGTGTCCAGCGAATCCTGGCTCAGAAGATACCCGTGCCCGCCAACGACTCCCCAGTCCCCGTGAGTCATCCCTACCTCGAAGCTGCCGTTTCTGACTTGGTTGCGAGTTGGCTCGCCCTGGCAGGGAGGGGCAGCCGGAAAAATCAGCGACGTTGCACAGAGGACAGAAAAATAACCGTATTCCTGATTCATCCGAGGCCCTGTTTCTTTCGTTTCTAACCGTGTTCCTGATTCATCCGTGGCTCTGCTTCTTCTGTTTCTAACCGTGTTCCTGATTCATCCGTGGCTTTATTCCTTTCCTTCCGAACCGTGTTCCTGATTCATCCGTGGCTTTATTCCTTTCCTTCCGCACTCTCTTACTCTGATGCATCCTCCAGATCCTTTTCCAATTGTTGCTCGCCATCATCATCGCTCCATTCCAAACGCATGATGCGAAGGGTATCCAGCATGATGGTCGGTTCCTTCATCTCCGGAACGGAATTGATTCCACCGCTGCCGCATTGGATGGCCCGGATTCGCAGTACTGGTGCCGGCTTTGAGGTCGTCAGCGGCGCGCAGGAAAAAGAGTCCTTTTCGCGGCTGGAGTTGAACCATGTGACCGCCCTTCTGGCATCGGCCAGTTCCACTTCGACGATAGTATCTGCCCAACGGGCCGAACCTTTATGCGGATCAAGCTGGACGCGATAGATGCCGGCTGGCAGTGGCCTGTCGAAGCGGTGGACTGCGATGGCGCCCATGTTCTTTTCGTGAATCACCGCGATGCCTGTACCTGCCGCGTATCTCAGCTCCCGTCCGTACCAGCCTTTTTCGTGTCGCTCCCAATCGCTGAAGTAGATGAGACCGTTCATGTCTTCCGCTTCGATTTCAAAAACACTCTTCATACTGAGCTTCTGCCGCATCTTTGCAGGCTTGTGGTGAGGGGAAAGGAAAGCGCCATCACGCACGGCCGCCTGCGCGGACAGGATTTCCCTTTCGGATGAGAGAAGACGCAGCCGGGGCGCGCGCCACTTCCCGTAGAATTCGAGCCTGGTGTCCGAAGGAGTTTTGGGCTCCGGAACAGACGAGAGAGTGGCCGCAAGCTCTGCAATCAGCGAGTAATCTTCCCACGAGCGCTGGACTGCTTCGGCCTGCTCCGGCGACGCTGGAATGTAGGCGTTCACCGCGAGAATCCGGCCCCCCTGATTCACATCGTAAATCACGAGCCCGATTCCGAGGCTCTTATCACCGGGGTCATAGCCGACCTCTCGAATGTAGAGGTAATGCTCCTGGTCGCTGCCTTTCACCGGGACGCTTCGTGTGCGCTGGCCGGAAATGGCTTTCGGAATGAAACGGAACGACAGCTCTTCAGGCGCTGCTGGCAGTTTTTTCAGTCCTTGCCACTGCTCGACTTTCTTGAAGAATTCCTTGGCGCCTTTGTAGTCTTGAATGACTGGCGGATTGGCTTCCTCGGCTGCTGCCTGTGTCGAGGCAAGAAAGCAGGTAAAGATAGCGGATGAGAGATACAAGATTTACCTCTTGGCGTTCCCTGCGAGGCTCACAGGGCCTGATTCAGGATTGTTGGAGTCTCAGGACTTTTCTTCTCCCCGTGGCGTGGAGAATACTGTGGCACGGCCGTCTCGCTCGTGATACACGGCCCATCCTCCATACTCAACCTTGATGTAGATCCGGTCCGGCCTAAGATGTTCCGGGTTGTTCTGACCTTTTGAGACTACGAAATGATTCCATCGGTTGAACTCGGCGATACTGGCATTCTTGTTTCCGAGCTCTGCTTTGGCAGTGGCACAAACGGATGGAGCGGGAGCTCGAATCAGACGCGTCTGGGCAAAGACTTCCTCGTCGACCTGATGGTCTATGGATTTGAAAAGGGAATCCGATTCTGGGACAGCGCAGACCAGTACGGCTCACACGAACATGTGAAAGCTGCCATCCGGGAAGTTGGACGCGAGAATGTGGTGTTCACGACCAAGACCTGCGCGACGACTCGCCAGGAGGCGGAAAAGGATCTGGAGCGCTTCCTTCGAGAGACCGGCACGGACTCCCTGGACATTGTCCTCATGCACTGCATGACGAGCCCTGACTGGCCGACGGAGAAATCAGGTGCCATGGATGCCCTGGAGAATGCCAGACAAAAAGGAATCCTTCGTGCCCATGGAGTCTCCTGTCACAACTTTGGTGCGTTTCAGACAGCGGCCAAAGAGCCGTGGGTAGATGTGGTTCTGGCTCGAATCAATCAAACGGGCGTTCACATGGACGCGTCCGTGCCGGAGGTGATCGAGGTGATGAATGAAATGCATGCGGCAGGCAAAGGCGTCTACGGCATGAAGGTGTGCGGTGCCGGGCAATTGACCGACGACATTGTCAAGTCGCTCGCATTTGTCAGAGAGCTCGACTGCGTGGACGCAATGACGATCGGGATGTGCAGCCGTGAGGAAGTCGATGAGAACGTCCGCTTCTTCGAGGAACACGCGCCGGTGAGTGTCTGAAGCTGGCAGGTTACGCAGTCGCATGTTTTCACACGTCCGGGCTCCGGCGAGACCTTTTGCCCCTGCATCTGGGGAATATGGGGTCAAATCCGTTTTTCTAGAAGACGGATCTGACCCCAAATTCCTCTGTTATGTTCTGGATCATTCCGTTTTTCGAATCCTAGGCTCAAGGGGTGTCCAAGGCCACATTTTCTCCACGCGTTGAGATTTGAGCCGTTTCAAGGCCACCTACTGCCATAATTTAGGATTAGGTACACGCGAACTTTGTAGCCGCCCTCAGTGGCCCCAATCGCATTCTGATGCGTCCGCGGCAATTGGGCCTCCTCTCAACAAAGATCGCACCAGCAGCAAATCAGAAGCTCCGAGAGCAAGTCAGGCTTGGTTCGAGATTCGCGCCCTCCTGAAAAAAGTGGTCGTTTTGTGGTCGCCACTTTCCCTAATCAGGCCTATTCAGTGCAACTCAACGCTACAAATGCAACTCAATACAACTCAGTACAAGCCCATACTAAAACAGCCTGAAACCGCAGTAATTTGCAGTT
>JASLXP010000765.1 GCA_030740295.1 Planctomycetota bacterium | reverse complement strand
CGGCAGCGTTGGCCACACATTTCAGAACGAACACCGTTGCCACAGCCTGCTGCCAGATTCTCTCACCGCCGGAAACACGCTAAAGCGTGCACTACGAACGTCAGGTGAAACGTGAGGACTCGCGGACGCAGCCACGGGTGTCATGGCGGCAGTTTGTGGCTTAGACTTCACTTATCCGGCATTACCGGCTCATCCGCGGGAGCGAGCACCACGATCTCGTGTGCGTACGTGCGTTTCTGCTGGCCTTTGGCCACGCTTTCCCAGTTTCCGCGGGTGACCGTCTCGATGTAGTTTTTACTCCAGTCATTGAAACTGGAAAGATCGAATTTCCCGGGAAGAGGCATTGCGCGGTCGTGGTCGTCCACGATGGTGACGGGAAAACCACTCTTCAGGACCTCCACCTTCCAGTGTCCCTGGTCTCCCCAGACTCTTCCGGGCCGGGTGATCTCCATATCTTTGCCGAGCATGAGCATCCGGTAGTTGTCTTTCTCGATGCCCAGCGCCTTCAGATCGACACTCACCTTCGGTTTCGCGGGGATTTCCGTTGGGAACAGGGATACCGCGACCCAGTTCCCCTTCTTTAACGCGCTCATCACCTGAAAGCCCGTGCCCTCCACGAAGACTTCCGTTCGGGATGTTTCCCGCAAAAGCGACGCAAGCCAGGAAACGAGCTCGGGATTCTCTGTTCGTTCAAGTTCCGCTGTGGCGTCGAAGTGCAGGCTGATGATCTTGCCTTTGCCGATCTGCTTTTCGGTAATGGCAGGGATGCCGTCTTTTTCAAAGCGCGCCAGCACCTTTGTTCCTTCGAGAACTTTGACGGCACGCCTGGGTGTCTCTTTCCGAAGGCCGATGCTCTTTTCATTGATTGTGAACTTTGACGGGGCTTGTTGCAGTGGGTCTCCGTAAGTCACACCGGTCACTTCGCCGGTCACATCCTTTTCCCGGGACAAGTCGGGTCGGGAGGTCGTCCAGTCCGTATGGATGGAAACGATGACGCCTCCGCTGTTGAGGAACTGCTTCAGTTTTTCGAGCACTTCCGGGGAAAGTCCCTTTACCGAATAAGGCGGGGCGATCAGAACGCGGTAACTGTCGAAGAGCTCGTGAGCGCGGGTGAAGATGGTGTCGGCCGGCTGGCTGCGGGAGACGGTTCGCATAAGCGAGAGGGATCGATTGGTGTTGGGACGGGGGTCGGCGAATAGCATCTGAACGGTGTTCTGCTGGTGCAGGACGGCGACGCGGATCAGCGACTGTGCATTCGCCCACTGCCGCTGGTTGTGAATGTGGCGGGCGAGCTGCCGTGGCAACGCCGGATTGTTGGCATACATGATCAGCCGCCAGAGCTGATTGAACGTGAAGTAAATGCCGCCAGGGCCGCCTCGCAGGCAGTGAGTGTTGTAGCGCCCCCATCCCTGGTGCGCGTGGGCCCAGCGATAGGTGTTCGGATAACACTGAGCCGCAGACTTGCCGCCGCTGGCGACGAAGAAATCCGCACCCAGTCGCGTCAGCTCTACGCTGTCAATCCCCCAGCACCACCCGGACGAAAAGACCGATGTATCGAGCAGCTCAATTCCGATCTGAAGCTTTCGTTTGTGGGCTTCGGTCACGAGGAACTTCCAGAATCCCGTTACCACGCTCTGTTTGAACAGTATGAACCGCCGCCGCCAGACGTCCGAGGTGTCCTTCCATCCTCGATGCTTCGCCAGGCGTTCGCCGATATCCGCGGGCAGCGATTCTCCGAACTGTCTTTTGCAGAAGGCGTCGAACGCGGGAAGGTCATCTTCGTAGAAATCGGGATAGATGAACCACAGCTCGTCGTAGATTGCGAGACCCTTGAAGGATTTGAACTTCGCATACTTGTTCGCGTATTCATCGAGAAAGGAAACGCATCTGCCCCGGTATGCCGACGAGAGCAGGTCTTCGGGGTACGAGCGAGTGCCGTACTTGAACAGGTTGCCCTTGCCATCTTTGGCGCAGTACTTCTCAGCGAATGCCGCGCCCCTTGCGCAGGAGTGCCACGAAGCCCAGACCGAGACGCCTTCCTGTTCGCCAGTCTCGCACAACAGCGCCAGAGGATCGTAATGTGGGAACCGAACGGCCGAGTCCGGCGTATCGGTCGGCCGGTTGACGCGGTCGCCGCTCACGTCTGTCCAGAAAATGATGTCTGTAACGCCCATCCACTTGAGGTGCTGGACGTCAAGCCGAAGACGCTGGCGATAGAACTCCTTCTTCTCTGGCGTTGCGTGCTTCCTCAGATCGTAGCCACGCCAGGTCTGCGCGTCATAGGTGATGAAGAATTTTCCACCCAGCTCATTGACCGGCCTGCGCGGCAGATAACTCCCTCGCAGCATTTCCGTACCGAACCAGTCCGAGGTCGGTATCAGCTTTTTCATGTCCGCGATCGTGAGCGCGTCGTCCAGCGCTTGCCGCCGTTTTTCGAGTTCGGCCTTATCGAGCGTGCTTAACCGATTACCGCCCGCCCACCGAATGGCATTGAGGACGAGCTGCAGTTCGCCGCCAGTCGGCTCTTTCTCCTGCTGTGCGTAAGTCGCGGGGTCATACCAGTAGCCAGGCACCGTCCCGTTGAAGACAAGACGCCCGGCTCGCCACATTCCTGCCACGACTACGACTCCCTGCTCCCGATCTTTCAACAACACTTCACCCTTCGGCCCCGGCTCCAGCAGGAGGTGGTCGTAATAGGCATGCTCCCACTTCTCCGGCAGCCCGCGACTGACCGGATGCTCCTTGTTTGCGGGCTCGGGGATGATCGTGTCCTCCCGCCGCCCGGCCACTTTCCTGACAACCTCTGGGAAGAGCGTTTCCGGCAGGTACCGGCCGCACGAACTGTGGTTGAGCATCAGCCCGCCGCCGCAGCCGACGAATGTCCTCAGCCCTCGGAAATCGTCCGGTCGTGTGACCTTCGCTGCCCCGATGAAGAGTGCATCATACTTGAGCAGATCATCCGCTTTGAGGGACAGAACAAGCGTCGGCCGGATGCCCCTGACCTTCAGCAAAGCGCCGTAAACTGCCTTCGCTCCCAGACTACGCTTATAGACCGCGACCTGAAGCTGTTGCTCCGCATCGGCAAACTGGCAGGCCGCGAATGATGATCCAAGAAACAACAGCAGAGAAAGTTTTCGGAACATGTAATTTGTTCTCATTGGATTGGGCAGCGATCATCCCGCCGCAAATTGGCGATTGAGGGTGCCCGCCCTGCCGGCCAGTGGCAAACGAATCCGGGGCGTAGGCTCCAGAGGGACAAGCAGCTTATCCTCTCTGTCGCAAAGGCCGCAGAGCGGCCTTTCCACCCATGTGCCGACAGTATCCGGACAGGCAGATCGGGAGCTTGTAGTGCACGCTTCAGCGTGTTCTTACGCAGCCGGAAACACGCTGAAGCGTGCACTACGAACAGCCCTGCAAAATGGGAGACCTTCCTTTAGTCGCCGGCCTCCGGATCAGAAATTCAATCCAGAACAGACGGTTGCCAGCCTTGAGCGCCCTCCTCCTTGGCCCACGCGTGCTCATCGGTGAATTCGGGCACGGTGTACGGATCCCCGGGCAGGTGGCGGATGACCCATATGTAATACATGCCGTAGCCGGGCGCCGCGCACTGGGCGTGGTCTTTCATGTCCATGATTTTCAGTGTGTCATTCTGGCGAAGTTTGTACACCTCGTCGCCAAGCTCACCGTGGCCGTACCCGTGCGGCTCTGTGAAGCGGTAGTGATAGATTTCGGGCTGCGGATGATGGTGCGGGGGGTAGCTGCTCCAGCGACCAGGGAAGTTGACTACCTCCCCGAGCACGAGCTTGGCATCCGGGCGATTCCGGATATCGAAAATCGTGCGCACGATGCGATACGACGCGTCATCAAGAAGCCCTTTGCCGCGGTGCTCTGAATCCAGAACGTTGGACTCGTCAAAGAACATCGGCTCGAAGCTGCGATCATTCGCCGTCTGGTTCAGCGCGATTTCCGCATCCGTTTCGGCCGCGAGGCTGGCGGCCAGTCCGGGCGGCAAGTGTAAAGCCAGGGGCTCTTCCTCAAAGATGCTGTTTCGTTCGGCCGTTCTCTCTTCGCCGCCCCACTTGAAGGAGACTCTCCCGTTCATCAGCAGATAGGCGCCTTCAAGTTCGGTGGTGAGGTCGCGCTCTTCGCCTGCGCGCATTTTGATGATGCCGAAGTTCATTCCCGTATCGAGCGTCTCTTCTCCAGTCTCGGTGACAGGTGTGTACCCGAAATCAAATCCCTCGGGCCGATGCAACAGGTGGTCGGACATTTTATCTCCGTGAAAAGCTCAGATTGAATTGGTGGAACGTCACATCGAGGACGGTAATAGAACTTCTGCTCCTGAGAATGCAAGGTAAACGATTTTGGAATCGGATGGGGAGCATTCCCTGGGCAGGGAGATTGTGGATGATCACTTACGCGCCGCACAGCCGATGGGCTCTTCCGACAAGCTTTACGAGATTACGCCGGACCTGTCACGGTATTCGTGCAAGTTCTGTCGAGCGTCTGGCTAGATGCGCTGCGAATACTTTCGCACCAAAGCGACGATGTATTCGTCATCTGCGAATGTCTCACTCAACCATGTCAGCCAATTTCTGACAACGTGTGCCTGCGCAGGACTAAACCGAATCCTCTTGATCCGGGGTCCGCTAAGATGGCACGACAGCGCGGAAAGCAGAGACGCAGAATACTCGTCGTCTGGCTTCGACACTGAATGTCGAAGAAACGCGGGAAAGAAGTACAAGAACGCGTCATGCTCCATATGCATCAGGTCCTCAATCAACACCCCCCAGCTGTAGTCAACATCCTCCCGATCCTTGCCTTGAAAGTGGGCTCTCACGCATTTGCCATCCGGACTGTCATCACCCACCGTCGATGGCGGCGTGTTTGGGAAACTATGCATGAACGAGGAATCAGTCTGCATCTAACAATTAGTTAGTTAGTTAGTTAGGTAACACAGAAATTGGCTCTGATACGTTGGTACTCAGGACGGCTGGGGCTTCTTACATCTGCCGGCCTCAACAGACCACCGGAACGATGTAGCGACTCCTCGCAGCGCCAGTCTTCTCAGCTTTGGCCTTTTCAGTCAAGATGAACATTTCCTGCAGCGGGTTCCGGCCGCAACCGAGGAAGCCTTATTCCGCCTGCCTCCCCTTTGGCCTGATTGGCTCGAAGGCTGCATTTGGAGTGCGGGGACTTGTCACCGCTTTCACTTTAGTACACCTTGAATCCACACCCGACATCACACTGACACCGGGTCACCGAACGCCGAGCATCCAGGATCGAGCATCACACGTTATGATAAATTCGCACACTGCAATCCCCGGAAAATGAAAGCGGCAACAAGCAAGTTACCGCACTCCAAAGAGCGCCTCTCACCGTAGGTGTTTTGAACTTGCGTCCCCAGGCTTTACAGTCCGTCTGCCATGTCAGAATCCAGAATCCAGTGCCCAGCGACTCTCAGTGATCGAGCCATGAATAAAGAACAGACCTCTCGCCGCGAATTCTTAACCAAATCTGCTGCGGCATTCTCTTTCTCGATTGTTCCGAGGCACGTTCTCGGTGGACCCGGCCATACGCCGCCGAGCGAGAAACTGACGAAAGCCATCATCGGTGTAGGAGGGATGGGCAAGAACCATTTTCGTTATGAAGGCACAAAATGCGTCGCGGTCTGCGACGTCGATGAGGCGCGCCTCAAGACCGCGGTCAAGCGGGGCGGCAGCGGTTGCAGGGGCTATCGAGATTTCCGCGAGCTTCTCGAGCAGCCCGATATCGACATTGTGCACATTCCCACCCCGCCACACTGGCACGCGCTCATCTCGATCGCTGCGGCTGAAGCGGGTAAGGATATCTGGTGCGAAAAGCCGATGGCTCGCACGATCGCTGAAAGCAGGAGCGTCGCCGAAACAGTGCGGAGGAACGGCAGCATCTTTCGCCTCAATACCTGGTTTCGTTTTAAGAGCAAATTCTATTCGTCCGGCACAACCGCGTTCCCCCTCAAGAAACTTGTTGGAAGCGGGATACTCGGTTGGCCACTCAAAGTGACCATCGGCGGAAAGCAGGGCTTCACATGGAAGCACGGTCACCGCGGGAAACCTAACCTGCCGCCGCAGACAGTGCCTGCCGGACTGGATTACGACATGTGGCTTGGTCCCGCCCCGTACAGGCCCTACAACGGGGGACGGGTGCACTATCGTTTTCGCGGGTATTGGGATTACGACGGAGGCGGCATCGGCGATATGGGCCAGCACTACCTCGACCCAATCCAGTACATCCTCAATAAGGACGACACCAGCCCCGTAGAAATCGAAGCAGACGCGCCACCGCAGCATCCGTTTGTAGTCGGGACGTGGCGGAAAATCTGGATGCGTTACGCGGACGGCTGCGAGCTTTTGCTGGATGGAGTCGGCAACATTGATCGTCCCCTTTTAGAAGGGCCCAACGGAAAAGTCTGGCGCGGATTCCGTTCGGACATTCCCAATCTGGTCCGAAAGCTCGATGCCTTTCCCGATCCGGAGCCGCAGGTCACCAATTTTACAGAGGCCGTTAAAACAAGAACACAATTCGCGCTGAACGCAGACAACGGACATCGTTCGTGCACCCTCGTTAACCTGGCCAAAATCGCCATCCGGCTCGGAAGGAAACTCCGCTTTGACCCGGTAAAGCAGGAGTTCATCGATGATCCTGTTGCCAACGATCTGGTGAACGAACCCATGCGCGCCCCATGGACCCTAAACGGAGAACCCGTCTGATGAGCAAACAGAGACCTTTCTCATGTCTACTCTTGTTTTCGGTGGCAGCGTTCATGTCGCGACCGGTCTACGCAGAGACCAAAGCTGCACCCAAGCCGGACAAGGCGGTTCAGCAGGAAGCACAGGAGATCAACACACTTGTCAGCAGTCTTCCTGCGAAGTCGTTCAAAGAGCGTCAGAAACTGTACGACCAGATCATCAGGCTTGGCACCGCCGGGCTCGACGCTCTTTGCGGGCAACTGGTCAAGCCCGGCACTGGCGATGATACGAGCGCCCGCCTCGCACTTCGCGGCCTTTCTTATTACGTCATGCGGCCAGGCGCGCCCGCGGCCGAGCGAGAGCTTTACGTGCAGTCGCTTCACAAGAGCTTGAAGACTGGTCCGGACATCAACGTGAAGGCATTCATCTGTCGTGAACTCCAGCTCACCGGACGTGCGGAGTCAGTCGCACCTTTGTCAGAGATCCTGACTGTCCCCGATCTGACGGAGCCGTCGGCCATGTCGCTGCTGGCCATCTCCAAACATGCCGCGAAGGCTGAAGTGACTAAGGCCATGCGTGCCGCCTACTCGAAACTTACTGGCGAACAGGCCAGCCAGCA
>JASLXP010000764.1 GCA_030740295.1 Planctomycetota bacterium | reverse complement strand
ACAGAAAATGTCGCCGCCGATCTCGTCCTGGGTCTTTTCATAGCCATCGAGAGTGGTCTCTAATTGTCCTTCGAAATCGAAATCCGCCTCGAGCGTAAGAGGGTCCGGCAGTGATTCGACGTAATCGATCACAGCTTCGACAGTGGTGAACTTCTCCGCACCATCGAGAACTTCTGTCGTGTGTTTCCGCCAATCCTCCTGGCTTTCGGGCAGATATATGCCCTGGAAGAGAATATCGAGCTCGAGCTTCCGATATGCCTCGAAGGCCACCGAACGAGGAGCATCCCAGAACCGCCTGCCTGTGACGTATTCGAAGAAGCCGGCACTCACAACCCACCCACCGAACGTGGCCACGCAGTCGGTCTCTTCGAAGCGCAGCGTTCGCAACGCTCTTTCATAACCGTTCATGTCGCTCCTCCCTGATCACGTTTGTCGAATCCGTCGCTCGGGCCGCAGCGGAACGGCTCCGCCCGATTTGAGTTCCCAACAAGGTCATGGTTTCCTCACTTTCGAGTGGATATGATCCGCGGTCTTGCCACTCGGAGAATCCGATGATTGCAGAAGATACCATGACGAGAGACAGCGACGACCCATTCCACCTTTCGCTCAAGCCCGACCTGGCAGAGGCAGAGCAACGTTGGCTGGCGTTCTGGGAGCACGAGCTGATCGACCGGCCGTTGTGCGCGGTCAGAGCGCCCCGAGATGGCGTGGAACGGGTGGGAGGCCCCCCATACATGGCTGGTGCTCATGGCGACTTCCTCCCCGTTGCCGAAAAGGCCCTTGCCGCCGCCGAATCTGTTTACTGGGGAGGGGAGGCCATTCCGAACTATTCGCCGAGCTTCGGGCCGGACATGTACGCCGTCTGGCTTGGCTGCGACATACAGTTCGCGAAAGACGGGATCGGGACGAGTTGGGCGGTGCCTTGTGTGGACAATTTGGAGGACGCGTTGCCCATCCGCCTGGATCCGGACAATACATGGTGGCGCCGCACTCTCGATTTCTGTGCAGTTCTGTCCGAAGTGTTTGAGGGCAAACTGCTCGTCAGCCATCTCGATCTGCACAGTAACATGGACACGCTTTTGGCCATGCGCGGAGGCATGGGCCTCTGCACGGACCTGATGGATACTCCCGAGCTCATCGACCGCGCCATGTCGGATGTGCGGGAGACTTACGCGCCAATTGACCTGGCGCTGCGGGAGGCGGGTGGAATGGAGCGCGCCTGCGGCCGAATACCCGCATACCATCCCAAGCGGACAGGCACCATACAGTGTGATTTTGCGGCGTTAATCGGTCCCGAACATTTCCGGCGCTGGGCTCTCCCCGCGCTGGCTGAGGAAGCCGCTCATCTCGGGTCCTGTTTGATGCATTACGACGGTCCGGAAATGCTCGTCCACTTGGATGATGTCTGCGCCATTCCAGGTCTGGAGTGTATCCAGTGGCAGCCTGGGACGAGGAACAGCCCTTTCATCGGTTGGATGGATCTGCTCAAGCGAATCCAATCCAAGGGCCTCGCCGTCTACGTCCCATGCAATACCGACGACATCAAGACCTACCATCGAGAATTGGATCCACACCTCGTCTTCTACCAATGCTCTGCCCCAACCCAGAAAGCTGCCGAGGACATTCTTAAGTGGCTCGTCCAAAACACGTGACGTGCACTCACTGAGCAGAGATACCCGGCATCGGCCGTAATGAAATGCGGCATGCTGTTGGGCTGAACGGTCGCGCAAACACTTCAGGGTTCCACCACAAATCCCGCTTCCGCTGAGACGTTCGTGCCTGCGTCTGTCAGCCGGATTCGCCAGTTGCCTTTCATGTCGTTCAACGAAAGGTCCACCCGACCGCGGGCTATGCCATCGACCGTCTCGATGCAGGTGCCATACCAGTCCAGGTCTTCGCC
>JASLXP010000763.1 GCA_030740295.1 Planctomycetota bacterium | reverse complement strand
CAGGAGGGCCAAACGGTACCTGGCTCGGTTTCTATCGCGAGTATCGCGAACGCCCGATTCGGTTGGAGGGGCCGATCGTGCATTCGACCACGGACACCACAGCCAATATCGAATGGTGGACTTCGCGCCTGGCGAGGGTGGAGGTCGCCTGGGGCGAAAGTCAGGATTGCATCCAGCGCGTCCGGCTCGACGCGGAGAATTTCGGCACCTTCAGCCTCACCGGCCTGAAACCCGGCAGACGGTATTACTTTCGAATCGTGTCCGTCGAGGAACGTAATGGGTCATCCTTTGCCACCCCTCTGACCGCGGGTATCCAGCCACAAACAAAGCCGCTCACCTTTGAGACCGCCACGCAAGCCGCGCCTGCAAAGAAGCTCTACGTAGCGCCCAATGGCGATGATAAAAATGACGGCCTCAGCCGCGCACAGGCGTTTCAGACTGTGAGCCGCGCAGCATCCCAGGCAGTTGCCGGAGACACCGTCCTGATCGCCGGAGGGAAATACCGCGAAACTGTTCGTGTCAGAGCGACGGGCAGCGAAGACCGGCCAGTCACATTTAAAGCCATGCCCGGCGAGCGCGTGGATTTCGATGGCGACTTCCGAAAGCTCACCGTCGGTTTTGCGATTAATTCCAAACAGCACCTCCGCTTTGATGGCCTGTATTTCAAAATGTTCGGGAACAAAGGCTGGGAAAGCGTATTCAATGTCTTCGACAGCCAGCACGTCCAGCTCACCCGATGCTTCATGAACGGAGCGACCGGCGCAGGCAACTCGCCTCAGCTCCTGCGCACACACAACTGCAAAGACGTGCTGATGCAGAATTGCGTGGTCGCCTCTGGTTTCCAGGGCACCTACTTCACGCAGTCCACGGATCTGCGGATTGAGAACAATGTCTTCCTGCGCAATCTGATCTGCCCCATTTTGAATTCCGGCGGAGAGCCGAAGGGCGTCGTCATCCGAAACAACATCTTTGTGGACAGCATTCCCAGCAAAGTGCAGGTGCACCTCTTCGAGCTCGGTGGCATCGATCAATACGTTTTCGACAACAACTGCTTCTACCTGCGATTGCCTGATGCTGAGCGAAGACCGTTTCTTTTCTACGGCAAGGGCCCCGGCAGGCTGAGCATGGGTGAATACGAAAAGTTGAAGGGAGACACGCGCTCAGTATTCGCCTATCCACAATTTCGAATTACGAAAGACAAAGAACCAAAGGATCGAACTGGTAAGAAGATTAAGTTCCTCGCCGATTGGCTTGCTGGCCAGAGAGACATCGATTTCCCCGACCTGTTCACGTTGCATTCGGAGCTGATGAAACGCGACGTTGGTTTGCAGCCAGAGGTGTTCAGAGATTTCCACTTCAACAAGTAAACGAATGAAAACTTCCCAATTCCTTTTGCTCTCTGCGTTCTTCGCTTCCTCGGGCGCATTCCCAAAAAGAAGGCGATGTGAGCCGCCCCTGGGCACGCCGGGCACGCCGGGCACGCCAGCGTCCCGCAGTAGCAAAGAAGACCGTGCGCGTGAAGGCAGGCAACGCTTATCTGTTGCGATAGCGCCTTTATCCGTCGGTTTTGCGGGTTCTTTCCAGGACTCGTCTGACCCGCGAGAGCCCCGCACGGTTCTGGAATGATGACGGCCGCAATCCGGAGCGAAGGTGATGAGGCTGTTGACTCGTGATGTCAAGAATTGGTGTGCCGTGGTATCCTTTGCCGATGTCTGATGGTCCTCTGTCGCTCAGGTGAATTGAATGGGAACATACGACAAGAGCAGCAAGTGGCTGATTCAACATCACGGCGATTCCATCCTTCGACTGGCAGGATTCACCTCGGTCGAGGAATGGCGACCGCTGCAAGCAGAGCTTGTACAGCCGACTCAGTTACCGGACGGCCTCCTGGAAGCGCAACTATCGGGAAGGGAATCGCCGAACCTGTTCGTCGTGGAAATTGGCACCTATCCTGAGAACAGGCTCTACGATCAGCTCACGCGTGACGCGCTGCTGGTATTTCTCGACCGAATGGTCGTGCCGGAAGTTGTGGTTTTGATCCTTCATCCCAAAGGGAATCTTCAGATTTCCGATTTTGCAGAATTTGAAAGTGAACTCGGTCTCGCCAGCCTCCGCCTGCGATGGCGGGTAGTGGAACTGTGGAAGCTGGACGCCGAAGAATTGCTCGCCACGAATGATCCTGGTCTGATGCCGTGGGTTTCGCTCACAGAATTCACCGATCCGCCGGAAGAAGTGCTCCGGCGGTGCCGGCAAACGATTGACCAGGAAGCCAAACCGGCAGAGCAAACGAATCTTTTGGCTGTCAGCCAGGTACTGGCTAAACTTAGGTTCGACGATGTGAATATCCTGAATCTCTTTGGAGGTAAACAAGTCATGATCGAATCGCCTTTGATACAGGAACTCGTAGACGAGGCCGTATTGAGTCAGAAGCAAAAGGATATTCTGCAGATCCTGAAAGTCCGGTTTGGGGATGTTCCTGCCGAAGTCTCTGCCAAAGTCGAAGCCAAGCGGGCATTGGATGAACTGGAACCGCTATTCGATGCATCAGCCACGGCACCCAGTCTGGATGCTTTCAAGGAAAGGCTGTCTTGATAGGAAGGATTCATGATCGAATCGCCTTTGATTGAAGAACTGATGCAAGAGCGTGATTTGATACGACTCCGAAAGGACATTTTGCAGATCCTCAAAGCCCGGTTTGGTGGCGTTCCCACCGACATTTCTGCCAGAATCGAAGCAAAACAGGAACTTGATGAGTTGGAGACATTAGTTGATGCATCGGCCACAACGCCCGGCTTGGAAGCGTTCCGGCAAAAATTATCTGGGTAGAGTCGTTTCATGATCGAATCACCTTTGATACAGGAACTCGTAAACGAGGCCGTATTGAGTCAGAAGCAAAAGGATATTCTGCAGAACCTGAAAGTCCGGTTTGGGGATGTTCCTGCCGAAGTCTCTGCCAAAGTCGAAACCAAGCAGGCATTGGATGAACTGGATCCGCTATTCGATGCATCAGCCACGGCACCCAGTCTAGATGCTTTCAAGGAAAGGCTGTCTTGATATCGGCTGCAATCTGCTTAATCGCCTTTACATCTCTCTTCGGCCAATCTCATTACGTCGATTTTGCCGGCGGCAGTGACACAAATGCCGGCACCAGTCCGGACACGGCTTTCAAACATTGCCCCGGTGATGTGAATGCGACTGGCAATGCTCGGAAAACCCAACTTAAGCCTGGAGATGTTGTCAGATTCAAAGGTGGCGTCACCTATCGCGGCAGCGTGTCAATAAGGCAATCGGGAACGCAAGCGAAACCCATTGTTTATGACGGGAACAGCATGGGCGACTATGGGGAAGGACGAGCTATCATCGATGGGTCAGTTCCAATCGGAGAGTCGGAGCGGTGCACGGACGCGGCCGAGGCGTGGGGCAATCCGAATTTCAGGAACATCTATTGGGCGTGGGTGCCAAAAGGTGCACGCTGGGACACTGTCAATCTCTTTCAGGGAGACCGTGGCCTGTCAGTATCGCAGGACCCCAATCTTCCCGATCCGATCTTCCAGGAAGACCCGCGTTACTACGTCAAGACCGAGCCAGAAATTCCCCGGACACTGGTCACGATCAAGGTGCGACCCCTCGGCGGCATAGGCGAAAACCGGACTCGGCCCCTGATCAGCATGTTCGACGATTCGCGTGCATCGGGCGTCATCCACCGCATCAACAGTGGAGGAGAGATCGAGATCGAAGTGCCGAAGGCCGTGACCGTGACCGAGTTTGCCTTGACTCCGCAGGCGCGATACACCAACCCGAAGGAGGTGAGCTTCAAAGCGGATGGCCAGGAAGTGCTCAAGGCACAACTGAAGTACAACCCGGACAAGTCGGTCGAGCAGCGGTTCAAGCTGGAGAAGCCCGTGTCCTTCCGGAAGCTGGTGGTGAAATTCGTCTCCGCCTATCCGCTGCCGAACGGGAAACTGAATGACTGGGGAGCCGTTCAGAAATTGGCAGCCTACGACGCGGCCGGCAAGAACATGCTCTACACCGAGCGCAAGAGTGTTCTGCGAAACGAGAAATATTTCACGCAGCAGGAACCGCACTTCTTCGACAACGCGCTGCTCGCGCTGTACGCCCGTCCGAACGCGGTCTACTACAAACGGATCCTGAGCTACAGTCCCGTGGAGCACCAGATCAACTTCGACGCGCTCGGACATTCCCAGATTCCGTATGACAAAGGCGGCGCTTTCTCAATCGTCAACAGTGTCCGTTTCATCGATCGGCCGGGAGAATATGCTTTGGTCCTCGACCCGGAGAAAGATGGCCGGCACAAGGTCTTTGTCTGGCCTCTCAACGGCAAGCCGGATGGGCTGACGCATGGACGCTACGGCACAGGCATTGAACTCCGGGGCGCCAGCTTTATCAAGATCCAGGGCTTCCTGGTCCGGAAACAGGGCTGGAAGAACTCCACGGGCATCGACGGCAGAGGCAAGGCCACCGACCTCGTTATTCGGGACGTGAAGATCACCGGGCTGCGTGGCCACAACTCCGGCATCCACACCACTCAGATTGACAACGTCCTCGTCGAGGATTGCGAAATCGTCGACAATGCCGGGCACACCAAGGGCATCCTGCTGCGAAACGCCAGGAACATAGTTGTTCGTGGCTGTGTATTGCGCAAGAACAGCTCAACCGCGCTGGATTTCTACACCGTCGAGAATGGCGTCGTGCAGGATTGCCTGGTCACCCAGAACAAGGGCATGCACGCCAATGGGCTGACCTTCTATGTCGGCTGCAAAGACATCCTTGTCGAACGGAACATCGTCAAAGACGGCAATGTGGCTCTGACCGTTCAGGACGGTAACAACATGATCGTCCGCAACAACGTCTTCGAAGGTGGGCGCGGCTCTCCAGCCATCGGGCTGTGGGCCGGTCGTCCCTACAACAACATCGTCATCACTAACAATGTGCTCCGTTACCACGGAGAGAAGGGAAGCTGGGCGGCCGCCATCTACGGTGGCAACCCGACTGCCACCGGCTACGCGATCGTGAACAACATCATTGACGGCATTAGCGGCAATGTCCTGCGCAAGGCGGACCTGCATCACAACATCTTCACCCGGTACGGGCCATCGTTGACCGAGGCCAGGCTGGGCAACAACAAGTTCGAACCTGACCTGGGCAAAATCTTCTCAGATCCTGGAAAAGGCTACTGGTTGAAACCGGGCAGCCCGGCGAGCGGAGCAGGAATCGCCCTGACCTCAATCAACAAGCATGACATGGAGGGCGTGCAGCGTGATCTGCACGGGTCGGTAGATATTGGTGCTTTCGTTTTCATCGAGGAAGGCCCGGAGCCTGGGCGGAAACCAATCCGCTGCGATCCCCGCACGTTTAAGTTCTCTTACGACGGTTATCAGATCAAGCCGCCGCCGGACCTCACATCGTTCTACAAGATGAAATTTCAGAAGCTCGAGGATGGGCAGACTTACACCTTGAAGGGGATCGACTTCACAGGTGAGGGCGGAGGGAACGCAAGGAAGAACGCTTCCCTTGGTTCTATCTTCTTCTGGGACAATCCCGACCACTGGCTGGAATGGACGATCAAAAGCGCGAAGCCAGGCTTCTATGAACTGGCAATCGAGCACGCCTCGCAGATGCCATCGATGCGCCAGGTCCTGTTGAATGGCGAACCGGTGAAAGGCCTGGAGCAGGTGGAGTTCAAAGCCACTGGCGCCTGGCGCGCCTTCGAAAAAGATGGTTTGGAGGTCGCGCTGAAACTGAGAGCAGGCAAGAACGTCGTTCGCTTCGTAAACGTCAAGGGCTCCCTGAATTTCAAACGCCTGGAATTCATCCAGGTGGTTTCAGACAAAGCAAAGTGAGCCTACGGGGCGGCAGGCAGATCCCGCACGCCATCTCCATCGAAGTCTCCCCGGATGTAGGCCTGGATGTCGAGGTCACAGCCGATGTCGCGGCCGTCTGCTCCTTTGGCCTTCCCCGGACTGCCGTCGGCCAGCCGCAAATCCCAGTCGAACTGTGTCTCCTCACCCCAGTTGCAGACGGACACAGAGACCACGGGCGGCTCCGGGAGCGGCGGCGCGAACTCGACCCAGTCCGGACCAACCCTAGTGGCCCTCCGCAGCTTGCCATCGAAGTTAACTTCCAGGTGATCACCCACGGCAAGCAGGCCCTGGTGAGGGGTGTGCAGGACCAGTCGCGAAGCCGTGCAACTGGGAATCTTTGCGTAATGCGTATGCGTGTAAAACTTCGGCGCCTTGCGAAACAAGGGCTTCGCCACGATTCCTCGCGTTTCCTGTCCCGCGCCGTCCTGAATCTCTTTTAGACTCCGGTAAGCTGCCTTCCACCGTCCAAGAATGACCAGGGGCATCTTGGGTCGTTTGCCATTCCAGAGCAGGTTGTTGTTGCCTGCAAATGTCGTCTGGTCCGGAATACCGTAACAGGGCCGATCGTGCAGGGGCGCGATGATGTTGTTGCGGACACTGAACTCCTTGCCGGACCAATTGGTCGGAGTGCTGACTGCGGCAATGGTGTTGTTGCGGATCTCGGCTCCCTCCGCGCCGACAATCATCGACACCGCGTGCGAGCCAGCCCAGATGTTGTTGATGAGCTTCACTCTCTTGAGCCCGGCGGACATCATTGTCTGGCCCGCGTTGAACAGGACGTTGTCCTCGATCGTGAGGTCCTGGACGTCCGTCCAGAACTGCACGTTGTCCGGATGACCCAGCGCTATGTGGTCGTGGATGTAGTTCCGTCGGATGGTCACTCCCTTGCAGTGATTGGAAGCGATGACTCCATCCACCCCGTTGAAGCCAACGTCGTTTCCTTCGATCAGGGCGTTGACGGCCTGCGACATGACAACGCCATGGCTGTTGTGCCGGATCACGTTGCGCCTGACCACGAAGTCTTGAGAGCGGCGTTTCTGGATGCCGTACCCACCGTTGTGGTGGATGAAGCAGTTCTGCACAATTACGCCTCGGTTGTCCTTGGCCATGGAGGAGCCGATGCCCGCATTCCTGCTGAAGGAAACTTCCAGACCGTCGAACATCACGTGGCTGATACCAGTGATGCTGATGACGGTGTTGCGGCGGGGAGCTTCGATCTCGGGCTGCTTCTTCGAATTCAACTGGCGGGGCCAGACGAATATCCGACAGCCACTGCCCTGCCTCACGATCACATACTGTCCCGGTCCGTTCAGAGCCGAAATGTGGTTCTCCATGTAGTAGCGATCCCGCTTCTCATTGATCTTCTTCCGGTAGCGTGAGTAGGGCCTGGCCAGAGTGATCTTGTCGGCCTTCGGATCGAAGGCCGCGACAGGGATGCGCGGCAGGCCGCCTCCTGCCTGTTCGAGGATAGCTACATTCCAGCCATCCCACGCATGGGGATCGGTCTGGGTGAGATGTTTGGTGTCCACAAATTCGGTAAGACTGAGGCCCTCGCTGATAGACCACCAACCCGCGTCTGGCGTACGCGCACACGTGAGTTGCTGCGTACCCTCAAAAAGGCGATCCGGTACCCAGTCGAGGTCAGCTCTGAGAATCCTCGCGAAGTGCGGATTGTCCTGGACATCATCCGCTGTGCATTTTTCCCAGCCGCTGAGCAGTTCAGCGCCACTCAATATGGCCCGCTGACCATCAGCCGCTTTGAGCGTGATACGCTGGCCCTGCTTGCCGCTGCGACCGAAGGCGACCGTCTCGCGATAGACCCCAGCCCTGATGAGGACAGTGTCTCCGGGGCCGGCCTTCTTGACACCACGTGCGATTGTCTGGAATGGCGCGTCTTCCGTACCCGCGGCGGCATCATCTCCCCCGTCATGGTCCACCACGTACGTGGCCGCACCCAGCCAAGTGGACAGGATCGTCGTTAGCAAGGCCAGGAAGATTGGTGCAGATTGCCGGTACAAGTTTGCTTTCCGTTCACAGGTTGGCGTAAACACAGGTCTCGGGCCAGTCGTCCTCA
The DNA here is from genome assembly GCA_030740295.1 of Planctomycetota bacterium. The sequence continues at coordinate 2,364 of JASLXP010000763.1, read as the reverse complement.
GGCACGAAGAACTTGACCGATGAGGTAACTGTTGAGGGGGCGTACGAAGTATTGCAGGGACATTCTGGCGCCTCGTGACAGCGAAATCACCTCTTACCACTTCTGCAGGATATTCGCAAAGGCGAGCCCCATGACCCCACGGTAAAACTCAAAGCTCAAGAGAATCCGGATCTCTGGTTCGCGCCGCTGGATGTCCGCTGCCAGGTCAGGATCGGGATAAGTTGTGTCTGCTGCTGAATAGCTGTGGTAGAGTCTGAATAAGAGTCCACGATTCGCGATCAAGGTGGTTCTCCGAGAGCAGAATGATGCACTGAAGGCTCCGTGAACCAGAAAGCTCAAAACTCTCCGTTGAAAACTGAATGCTGCTCCCATCCCGCTTCTCTGACTCCTAATCCCAATACCATGTCGCCCATCTCACTCGCAGGCATTGTTATCGCAGCAACCGCTTTGATATTGCCGGCTGAAGAGCACGAATTTACCGTCCATCTGCCGCCTCCGCCCAAATGCGAATTTCCTGCAATCAATGAATTCTTCGCCTTCGGGGCTTACGCATCGAATCCGTATCCCTACGACGAGATGTGGATGTCGAAACATCTCAACCGCACGACGAAGGAAGCAGTCGAGCGCCACTATCGGCATCTTAGGCTGCACAACATTAATTTCTTTCACAACAACTTCCGGAGCCGGACGCCCGACCTCGCTCATCTGCTTGATTGTGCAAAGCGATACGGCGGCCAGCACGACATAAAAATCTATGTCGGCAAGCTGAAACACAGGGCATCCAAAGTGCCGAGAGGAAAAGCCCGATGGCCGCTCGAGGACGTTATCGGTTTCTGGACGAGACTGGTCGAGCGATATGCGCAAAACCCGAACATCCATGTCTGGCGAATCTACGACGAAATATCCGTTCATCGTGACTACGAGCAGACCTATGTGTACGCGCTCAAGAAGGCCATTTACGAAAAAGACCAGAACCATCCCATTTCCTACATCGAGCACGGCGGCCCTTCGCCGGCCACGCCACAGCTCGAATACGGGATGTATGACGTCTACCCATTCTACGGCGTCACCCTGTCCGGCCGCGATCTGAGCCGGTTCGAGAAACACATCAACCGCTGTCCTGAGCCGTATCTGAAGCAGAAGATTCGCCACATAGTCGTCTGGGCCGCGTTCAGCGGAACCTACGAGGTGAATCGGGCGGAAGTGAGGGCGCAGGTCTACCACAGCCTGGTCAACGGCTTCAACGGCATCTCCTTTTATTACGCTCCGATTCGAATGCCGGCCTGGTCTCACTGGGAGAAATCCGATCCACTGGCGAAAAAGTTTCGGGTTGCCTCGCTGAGGGATTACGGCCTCAGCAGCAGCTTCGAATATGAAACTGAAATGCTCAAGGAAGTCTCGGACCTCGGGCGGAAGCTGATTCCTCTCGGCCACCTGTTCCTCCAGGGAATCTACCAGCCGGACTCGGGCATCCCGGTGGAGAGTGAAACCTGCGGGATTGAACGCTCCGGTGAACATCCCGAATTTGGATACTGGCAAGTCGAAGCAAAGCCGCTGCCCGCTCTCGGTCTCGGCCGATGGAAGCTGGGCACGAGTGACCTGCTCGTGGTCTACAACCGTGACCTGAAAAACCGCCGTTCAGGTGTGCTCGATCTTCGTGCGTCTATCAGAGACCGGCAGACGTTCGACCTGTTCCAGATGAAAGAGGAAACCGTCGACGATGGCCGCCTGAAAGCAACGCTTGATCCGGGAGACAGCGTCCTGTTCCTGCTCGCCTCCAGGGAGGACTTCGCGAAACACCGGCGGCTCATAGAAAAAGCAAGGTACGAGCTCGAGAGCAAGAAGCTGCGAATTCGTACGGACATGGCCAGGGGCTCCGGGCTCTTGGAACTCGTAAGCGTTGACGAAGCTTTGACTGAATCGAAGAAACTCCACGAGCAAGAGAGATATTCGGAGGCCAATGAACGGCTTCAGGCGAGCAAGAAACTGCTCGCAAAGTCAAAAGATTCCAATCAGGACTTCATTGCGATTGAGCGCTCCATTCGTGCTGCAAACGACCTGCTCTGGCAGATCGATCTGTGGACTAAGCGTCGAATGCCTTACCTCCAGCAAGACGAAGTTGATATGGGCTCATGGAAATACAGTCCTCCCATCGGCACCGGTCGGCCGCGACTCGAGGCCATCCTTACCAAAGTCCGAGCCGCCGGGCCCAGGTACTTTCCGCTTGCAATCAGTTTCGAAAAGGGCACGCATAAGAATCCGGATGTTTTCACCGATTACGTGAAGGAGCTGAAGAACATTCTAGAGGAGCTGCGGTCTTACAGACCTCGTGTCGGACCCTCTCAACGAGTGGGTTTCCTGACA
>JASLXP010000762.1 GCA_030740295.1 Planctomycetota bacterium | reverse complement strand
GGGTATCTCTATTACTGGGGGGCGCCCTGGTCTCAGATCGGTTGCTTCGCATTTGGTGCGATGATGTTGCTGCTGTGGGCCTCCTGGGTTCTGCAGATGGGCCTCCTTGAGTTGCCGGGTTTTCTTTGCGCCTGGTTTTATCTCGATTTCGTTCAGCCATCAGGGCATGCCCTGGTTTGGCTGAGAAGAAACATTGCGTCCCGCCTGAACCTGCGACGAAAGCCGAGGTCCTCGGAGAATCGGAGTGTCATCCTCAAGGTCGCGGAACTTCTCGAAAGAAGGGATCACGAACGTCTGAGATCTTTCCAGGCGGGCGCGGCCAACGATACCGTAAATGAGCACCACCAGAAATTGCAGACAAGGCTTCGTTTCCTTGCCGAATACCAGTGTGCGGATTCAACTGACATCGATGGCCTGTTTGCTTCGGCTCGCTGGTATCTCACAGCCGGAACAGAGCAAAGCTGGCAACAACTGCAGTCATGTATTCAGGAAGAAGACAGATCAATACTCCACTCGGTGGTCGACCTCCTGACCCGGTATGCGCACACTCAGGACGACACTTTCATCAGAGCGGCCGAGGCTCTCATCCGCCCCGATCTGGACAGAGTGTGGGAGCTCTTTCAGAAGCTCGCGGCAGCGCAGCAGAAACCCTCTGCCGACTTCATGTGGAATGACTTTCAACAGTTCAGCTCGGTTTCGCCGTTGAAGCTGTCCCGACGTTTTGGTGATGTCATCGAATTGTGGATGGTCGCGGCCGGCGATCTCCTCCAGCAGGACGAGCTTGAACGGCTGTCCGATGTGGCGCTCGAACTGTCGCACGACCGTCTTCAAAGTCACCTGGATTTCCTGGAGGCCGCGCCAAGTGCGTTCGATCTCACTACGGCTGAAAACTTCCTCCGGAAAAATGCCCTCCGTCGGCCCGAGACCATCCGGCATCTTTGTGGTATCGCCCACGCGGCCCAGTCAGCCCGTTCCGACCTCCCGCTTTCTGATTATTCGCGGAACCAGGCTCTCCGGCATTTCTACTCACGCTACGATCTTGAATGGATGAAAGCAGCAAGCTCTCAGCCCTGAATCTGCGTCTCGCAGAATCCTCTGAAACAGGCATGGCAGGCACTCTCCGGCCGCTGTGGAGTTCCATGCAACTCCGCAAATCCGGATCAGACCTTTTCAGGGCCTTCGTTCTGTTGGCGGTTGCGTTCTCACTTTTCGCGGTCTGCGGGGTCATGTTTGCCATCCTCAACGCGCTGGGGCTCTTTGAACCCGCACTCGTTTCTGAATTGCGTGATCCTCGCAAGCTTCATCAGTATCACGAAAACTCTCTTCTCTCCGCGCACTACGATGCTCTCAACGAGAATCTCTGGCTGGGGACGGGCAACGGCGCGGAGATCTACAATTTCAGGACGCGGCTGTGGCAGAGCATTGCCCCAGACATGGCTTCGTTTCCGGTGCGATGGATCACTCAGTCCGGCGAAGACATCTTTCTTGGCGATGGCGCAGGCACAGTTCACCGATGGCTGAAGGGTCGGCTGACTCCGGTGTTTGGGGTGACTGACCTGCGTGATCTTGATCTCCGCAAGGTGGTGGACGTCTCTGTTGGAGGAGATGCGATCCTTATTGCCCAGGCCCGTTCGCTTATCATTTACGATCGGAAGAATCGCCAGTTCACGCGATTCACTCATAACCTTAATGATGAGAAGTGGCATGAGGTCTTCGGCCCCCTTGACGAGTCAGAATTGGCTTCGATTACCTCCCTTGCTTTCGCCGAGAATGAAGACGCGCATTACGTTGGAACAGGGGCAGGGCTGTTCAGTTGGCGGCGGGGTAAATGGCGCATTCCGGAACACATGAAGCCGGATAAATCACCGGTCCTGAAACTGGATTACAGTGACGGCGTTCTCTGGTTTGTGCGAAGCGGTGCACAGGGGAGCCTGAGGGTGGGTCGCATCAAGGGAAAACAATCCAGTGATTTTATGATTCCGGGCAGACTGAATGTGCCGCCGGCAGATACG
>JASLXP010000761.1 GCA_030740295.1 Planctomycetota bacterium | reverse complement strand
GGGGGGGGGCGCTCCCCCGACTTGCGCGGCCCCCCCAACCCCCCCGCGGGGGGGGGGGCTCTCCCCCCCCGCCCGGGGGCCCCCCCCTTAAAACCCCACACCACGACTCCGTCTTGGTGGACTGGTGTGAGGACGAGTCTGATGTCTAGAGAATAGCGCATTGTAACAAGTCCTCTCTGTACTCTTGCTGGACATTCTTCTTCGGTTGGTCGCTCCATTTGGACTCGTCGCCATTCGTTTCTTCTGCAGTTCTGTGGACAAAATCCGTTGGTGGGGTACACATCGGAGTTCAGTCCGAGTGGATGTAAAAGTACATGTTTACGCCCTGTTCCGGTATTGAAATCCGAAGTATGAAACTCAATCTCTGGATGCCAGCCTGGGTATGAAGATGCCAGCCTATGTACGCGTGGTTCGTGGAGTAGTCCTTCTGTTAGTGTGGATGGTCGTAGGAACGGCGGGTTACTCGCTCATCGAAGGCTGGAGTATTCTTGACGCGCTTTACATGACCGTCATTACCATATCGACAGTCGGGTTCATGGAGGTGAACCCACTGACGGATGCCGGAAGGTTGTTCACGATATTTCTGGTAGTTGCAGGGATCGGGACGGCGCTATACACCATCACACGTATCGGCCAGATCCTGCTCGAAGGAGAACTGGTCGAAATCATGGGGAGACGTCGCATGCAGAAAGAAATTGCCAGGCTCCGGGAACATATGATCGTCTGCGGTTTTGGCCGCGTGGGGCAACCAGTGGCCGTAGACCTCCACGGCCGAGGCATGCCCTTTTGCCTCATCGAAGGCGAGCCGGCTCTGCTGGACGAGATCGGCGATGCCGGCTTCATGGCCGTCTCGGGTGACGCTACCGATGCGGACATTCTGAGAGAGGCAGGTATCGAACACGCCACCACGCTTTTCGCTTTGCTCGCAACGGATGCGGACAACCTCTACCTGACCATGGCGGCCAAAGAGCTGAATCCGAAGGTAAAGGTCATCGCCCGCGCTCTCGATGAGAAGGCCGAGGTGCGTCTGAAAAGAATCGGCGCGGACAAAGTAGTTTCGCCTTACAAGATTGCGGGCACTCGAATGCTGCAGGCGGCATTGAAGCCCACCGTTCTCGAGTTCCTGGAATTGGCGACCCATCGCGAATACCTGCCCCTCAGCATGGAGGAAATCCGGGTCCGTGACGGCTCCATGATCGACGGCAAGACTGTGGTGGAGTCAGCATTCAAAAGCAGGTACGACGCCATCATCGTTGCCATCAAACAGAGCGGCGGGGAAATGGTTTTCAACCCCAAGCCGGACGAGTTGATTCACCAGGGCGATATCCTCGTGACTATCGGCAAAGAGGGAGATCTCAAGCAGTTGGTCCAGGATTGCAGAGGGCAGTAGGATGGGTGGGGGCGGATGGGTGAAACCAACGCTGCGGACGGACTAACGTGTCGAAGGTACCTGCAAGTCGGATCAACCGCGCTCCTCTGAAGTCTGGCATTACGTTCAACAGACTTTCTGATATAGTCACGGACGTTCACACCACGGGATTCTACACGAGCGAAGATTACCGGATTTCATGGGAAAGAGGAAAGTTCCATCCTGGATGAGAGCGCCGCGGTCCTGCACGCTCGACCTTAATCAATGCAACTTGGCGACCGCTGATCTTGATATCGAACAGGTGGTCGCTAAGGCTGTAGAGTGCAATGCCAATGTGTTCCGCATCCACGGGATCAGTGCGGAAGGCACGGCATTTTTTCCGAGCCGCGTTGCGCCGCACGCGGAGGGGCTAGGGGAACGTGACCTGGTAAAGATCGCACAAGTGGCCTGCGATACCCACGAAATCTCGCTGGTGATTCAGATCGATGCACTTGGCATTCACAAACAGCACCCGCTCGCGCCCGAGGGCGCGATCAAGCTGGCGGACGGGGCCCACGCGGAGTTCGGCGACCCGCCGGTATTCAGCGCGTGCCTGATGGGCACTTACCGCGATTTTCTCATCCGTGCGATTGGTGAAATCTGCTCGACCTATCACCCGGCTGGCTGTCTCATCCGAGGGCTGCGCGTACCGCACTGTGTTTGTGTTACATGTCTGAGTAAGTTTTCCCATGAATCCGAGATGGATATCCCGCAGTCTCTTGAGGACCTCAATGAGAAAGCGACGGTCTTCTATCTTGACTGGTTGGATACCGAGACTGAAAAACTCATGACGGAAGTAAGCAGTCAGATCAAGAGCTACCAGCCTGGATGCGCTCTGTTGATGGATGATTTCCCACCGACGCACACCTCGGAACGGATATGTGATGGACTGTGGCTCTCGAAACCACCCCCTCGCCAGGAGGCATGGCAGATCGGCGGAATGTCACATTACGCCTCCCTGTTTTCCGGACCGGTGATTCGTGAAGTCTCATACTGTGCCGAGATTTCCCATCATGAGCATCCGGCTGCCCGGCCGACCGTACAGATAAAATCCGAGCTGGCGCAGAACATCGCAGCCGGCTGCTTCCCGGATTTGACCGGCTTTCCGTTGAGGGATTACCGGAGCCTTCCAGGTGTGGCGGATGTCTTCGGCATCGTGAAGCGTTCGCAGGGCGCGTTCGATTATCGGGCCAACACCCGCAAGACGTTCCTCCTCCTGCCTCAGACACGCGGGCTCGGGCATTCCGCGCGGGAGCGGACAGTTCAGAAAGTGCTGCATCATTTGGATTCACCCACCGCCGCGCCTTCATCTGAGCTGGCCATGTACTCCGCTCTCATGAGGGTCGGTATGCCCGTCAATCTGGCGATTACCGGCCACTATATTCGCCAGCTTTCCGATAACGACGTCCTGTGTCTGCCGGACGTGAGATTCATGGACGAGAGAACCATCCAGGTCATTGATAGTTTCGTAAAAGCCGGTGGCGGCCTGATTGCTACCGGGCGCACCTCGCTCTTTGATGAGAATGGCAAGAAGCGGGAAAACTTCGGTCTTGCCGATGTATTCGGCGCGGATTATGTGGAGACAAGAGGGAAGGAATCCCATGCGTCGGTGTTCCTTTCCGGCCGCATTCCGCATCCGGTCACGGCGCCACTTCCATCCGGTGTGGCGTTGCCTGGCACGAATCGCTACCTCGTTTGCGAGAAACATCAGCCTTCACTGGTTCTGGGCACTTTTCATGAGACACCAAGCCAGGGCAAGGTCCCGGCGCCGGCTATCCTTGCGCACAGTTACGGTGAAGGTCGGGCCGTTTATTTTCCGTGGCAGCCGGAGCTGGCTTTCGGTACGCAAAGTTCCCGGGATATTCAGCTCCTGCTGAGGGAATCCGTTGAGTGGGTTTCGCAGAGCAACATTCCGGTAGAGATCGAATCTGAAGGTTCGGTTTCCGTCTCGCTTTATCAGCAACCCAAACGGATGGTCATCCATCTGGTCAATCTGAGTGCAGATCTCAGCCGGCCGATTGATAAGATCTTTACCCTTCGCGACGTCAGCCTTTACATCCATTTCAAGAAGCCGACCACAATCTCTAATCCGAGGGCGCTGGTCAGCGGGCTTCAATTCAAGAAAGAAGCTACCACTAAGAAGATGCAGCTCGTCATACCCGAACTTGACGAATACGAGGTTATCATGGTCGATTTCGAACTAGATGAACCCACAAAGGAGGAAGACTCATGAACTTGCGCAATATTACAGTCGCTGCTGGTCTCACGGCCATAATGGCTTTGCCGGGCCTTCACGCTCAGTCCCAGGGATCAAAGATGACCCAGGAGTTGGTCCACGTGGGCCAGGCCATGGTGCAGGTGAGTGGAGTTCTTCTACTCAATCTCAAAGCTCACCAGGGCGAGAGATCCGTTGGCACTTACGCATCCCGAATAGCGTCCGCCAATCTGGCCCTGGTCAAACAGATGCGCGCGCCAAAGGAGGCCAAGACGCTGCACAAACATCTGCTGGAAATGGCCAACAATTTTTCGAAGGCCGTCAACGCGTACAATAAAGGCGACTACAAGACCTCCAATGATTACGGCGCCGACGTCATGGAAACGGCAGGCAAGGTGAAGCGGGAACTCAACAGCCTTGGCCGGAAAGGTGTCATTCCCCGGGCTCGCCCCTGAGCAGGCAGGTATTGGCTGGTACGATATGACTCTGGGTCACGCCCGGGGACAGCCCCGGCAAGCCAGGGCTCGCCGAACATTTACGGAATAGAATTATGGTTTAAGGCTATCGCCTCTCCGCGTGGCGCGGAGATGATCGTAGCTGGAATCCAGAGTTCTTGAGTCGGAGACTCCAGTTCCGACCCGTGTTTCAACACTTCCGCTTACTGGCAATCAATACTCCTTTTCTATGAACGCATAAAGGATGATGTGCGTGATGATGAAGAACGAGTCTTCCAGGCGGCCCATATGCGGGGATGGGACGAGGACGGGCAGGTCCACGATGTCTTTGAGCTTGCCGCCTTCGCTGGTGGTGAGGCCAATAGTACGGCAGCCGATGGAGTTGGAGTATTCCACGGCCTTGATGACGTTGGTGCTGTTGCCCGACCCACTGATGGCGAGGAGGACGTCGCCCTCCTGTGCAAAGTTCTTCAACTGTTCTTCAAAGACGACGTCGTAGCTGATGTCGTTGGAGTAGGCGGTGACGGTGAAGACGTTGTCGGTGAGGCCAAGCATTTTGAAACGCTTCTCGCGTTCGAGGGACGCGCTTTTGATGAGGTCGACGACCATCTGCGAGGCAACCGCGGCGCTGCCGCCGTTCCCACACGCGTAGATGAAGTTGCCGCGCTCGCCCGCGGCCTGCACCTCCAGGATGGCTTTTTCGACGGCTTCAGGATCGACGCTGGCGAGGATATTTCGGAGGTCGGAGATGTAGTTTTTTATGAATTTCATGAGGGCATAATGAGTAATGAGTAAGGGACCGCTCAAAAGGAACTTCCCATTTTCGAAAGACGGCCATGTGCCACGGTTTGCTTGCCAAACCGTGCAGATCACGTTGCTCGCACGGATTGGCAAGCAATCCGTGGCACATGTTCAGTCAAACAAAATGGGAAGTTATTCTTGCGTGGGGCCTAAGTTTGAGCTGCGGCAATCTTCCTGGAACGAACGGGCGTCGCAATGTGGATTGAGGATCAAGGGAATTGGACTCGAGGAACAGGCTGATAATGAGGTGTAGTAGAGACAAACTAAAAGAGGTGAGGCCCTCCCGCGGCGAGGAACGGAAGAGGCACGGACCTTGACTTCTGAAACTCATTTCTGACTATGGCAACTTCCCCCCAACCATAACCTGAACGGCCACCACCATGAACAGGGCACTAGCAGCAACTGCGGTATTTCTGATTTCTTCTTCTCAATTTCTTCTTCTTCCTTCACTCGCCGCTGATACCCCCATCCCGCAGGCATGGGATTATGTCGACTCTATGAAAAAAGTCGCGGCGAACTTCAAGGGCCGCGCCGGGGTGGTGTTGCAGGTCGGTGACTCGATCACTTACTCCAATCCTTATGGGCAATGGGCCCGGGGAGGCAAAGGAAAATCTGCAGCAGATACAGCGGTATTGCGGTGGATGCATGTGAATAAAAGAGACGATTCCGATGGCTGGCATCTCGCTTCTTTTGATCATCCTGCCGGTGGACGGTCTTACACCGCGTGCAGCGGCATCCGGCTGGATGAGATGCTGCGCGGCGGCAAGCGGCAGATGCCGGCGCTGGCGGACATGCTGAAAAAATACAGGCCACAGATGGTGGTGATGATGCTGGGCACGAACGACGTATCGGCTCGTCGCTCTGTCTCTGCTTTTGAGAAGGATTTGAATCGTGCGGTAAAGCTGATCCTGGATAACGGCACTCTATTGATCGTCTCCACCATTCCTCCTCACTATGCACGGCTGCAGGCGGCGCGGGATTACAGCGCTGTCATAAGAAAGATTGCCAAAGCGAATGGACTGCCTCTGATTGACTACGAGAAAGAGATCCTCAAGCGGCGACCGAACGATTGGAACGGCACCCTGCTCGGCAAAAACAATGTGCACCCGACGGCATCTTCGCTTGGGACAGAGGCTAACTCTGCGCCCACGACTGAGAATCTTCGTAACAGCGGATACCTGCTGCGCGGATGGCTTTCAGTGCAAAAGATTGCGGAGGTAAAGCGGACGGTCATTCAAGGGCTTCCTCTGAAAGTGGCAGATGCTACTGAAGCTGAAGTGCCGGCCGCTGCGACCGTGAAAGCCCCGACCGGCGAGAAGGTCAGAGTGGATGTGACCCGTGACACCTGGTTTTCAAATGTCGGGTCGGAGGCGACCAATAATCTGGGCGGCGCGAGCAAGTTAAAGGTGAAGTCCATTCAGGAGATGTCGCTCCTCGATATCGATCCGTCCAAGCTGAAAGGACGCATCATCAACGGCGCAACGCTGCACGTCAGGCTTTCGGGGAATGAGATTTTGCATCGAATGACGGTGAGCTCCTTTGCTTCGGAATGGTATGAAGGCACGGCGACGTCGTATAAGGATCAGAACGGGAGCTCGTCACACAAGGCCAAGCGGCATCCCGACGTGCCCTGGGCCCATGCGGGCAGCGACCTGTGCAGCGTCATGCTCGGCAAAGGCAACACCATCTGGCGGACGGCCGATTCGTTCAAACCTGACGCGCAGCGCCGGCAGAAATTCGCTGTGGGCGTGGATGTGATGGCCGCGCGGGTTGCGGGCATCAGCTACGGATTTCTGATTTTCGACGATACCGGTTCGGAATGGATACGAAACGGTGAGTCTTTCAAGTATCGCAATTATCCGAACCGGTTTATTTACAGCAGTGAAGGTGGCAAACAGAACGCGCCGTACTTCACGGTCTTTCTTGGCAAGGAGGACAAGCAGGCGCCGGCCGCGCCGAGCAGTTTCAAAGCAGACGTCAAAGATCTGCCCGCGGGCGAAGCATGGCTTTCCTGGAGCACGCCGGAAGACACCGGAGACGCGGGCACGCTGGGGTTTCATATCAAGGCAAACGGCAAAGAGGTGCCGCGATATCTGATCCCAATCGCAGGCAAAGCCGGCGAGACGGTGAAGATGCGTGTGCGTGATCTGAAACTGCAGCCCGGCCAGTCAGCGTCCTTCGCCGTCCGTGCTGTCGACCGGGCCGGCAACATCGGTCCGGAGGCCACATACAGCTTCAAAGTTTCCGCGAAGCAGGTGGCGCGACTGCCGGGACAGCCGCCGGCGCTGACGAGGGGAGCAGGCGGCGCCCTGCCCAGGCTTGGCAATGCTGAAGTTGCCATCATCGATTCGGTCGACAAGGTGCATCCGGTGAGCGGTAAGATGATCCCGGACCGCACGGCAGCCTATCTGAGCTCAAACCATCTCTGGAATGCGAAGGACAAACGGATTCGTCTGCACGCGGCTCGTAACGAATTCGTGGATTTTCAAGTCCTGTTCAAAGGCGCGGTGAGCGATGTTCGGCCGGCGCTTCAATTCGAGCAGGACAAGAAAGTCATCCGTGAATCCTTCTTTGAATACCGGCATGTAAATTCGAAGAAGGGTTTTCTGCCCGATCCGATGGTGGCCTTAAAGGGTGGCTTCTCGGTACCGTCGTCAGTGGAACAGATCCCGGAGCAGGCTCACGGCAGCCTCCTGTGCCAGGTCTACGTGCCTCATCATGCGCCTGCTGGCGATCTGCAGGGAAACCTGGTTCTGAAAACAGATGCGGGCACACTGGTTCTTCCGGTCACGCTCACCGTGTGGGAATTTACGTTGCCTGACCACCTGAGTTTTCTGCCCGAGATGAACTGTTACAGCCTGCCGGGCAACGAGCGTGATTACTATCGGCTCGCGCACCTTCACCGCACGGTTCTGAATCGTGTGCCTTATTCGCAGAGCGGCAATATCGACAGCGGATGCGCTCCGAGCTGGGATGGCAGCAAGCTCGGCTTTCGTGATTGGGATCGCCGATTCGGTCAATACTTTGACGGCTCGGCTTTCGATGATCTGCCTCGCAAGGGGGTGCCTATCGAATGCTTTTACCTGCCGCTTCATGAAAACTGGCCGAGCCCCATGGAGGGCAACTACAACGGAGATTACTGGGCCGACCGGGCCTTTCCGAAGAGCTATCGAAAGGCATTCGTCGATGCGTCCGCGCAATTTGCCGAGCACTTCAGACGGATGCAGTGGCACGAGACCCTCTTCCATTGTTACCAGAACAATAAGAACAACTATAAGAGAAGAGGATGGTCGAGAGGCTCGTCTCCCTGGCTCCTGGATGAGCCCGCAAACTTCCAGGATTACTGGGCGCTGCGCTACTTTGCCGAAGCGTTCCACGAGGGTGTGAATCGGACCGAGCACGATGTGAAGTTTGTCTATCGCGGTGACATCTCCCGGCCCATGTGGCAGCGCGATACTTTCGACCACATTCTCGATTACAACGTGGTGGGCGGCGCGTTTCGCCGGTATCACCGGATGGTGATGGATCTTGCCGAGGAGCACGGGCAGATGGTTGTGGATTACGGTTCGGCAAACGGCATCGAAAACAGCAACATCATGCCCATCGGCTGGTGCATCGATTCCTGGACCCTCGGCAGCAACGGCAACCTGCCCTGGCAGACCATCGGCCGGGCGAATTCGTGGAAGCAGGCCGACCGGCTCTCGCTCTTCTATCCCGGCGCTCACGTTGGCAGCCGCGAACCGATACCTTCCATTCGGCTCAAGGTCTGGCGCCGCGGCCAGCAGCTCACCGAGTATTTCACCTTGTTGAAACAACTGAGCGGCGAGCCCCTATGGACGATTGGACGGGCCATTCGACAGGAGCTGCGCCTGCAGAGCGAAGCTCGCGGCACGGGCTTCACAGGCGGTGAGGATGCCGGTGTTCTGCACTTCACCGGTCTTACTCCGGAGGCCGTCTGGGCCTTGCGTGTGCGGCTTGGCAATGAGCTTTCAAAGCTCAAACCAGCACCAAAGAAAAAACTGATCGATTTCAGAACCCCGCGACGCGATCTGAGCCGAAAGCCCGCGGCCTATGTAAAAGCAGGGGAGGTGCCTGCCAACACCAGGGCATCAAGCAGCAGCACGGCCGGCCAAACCAAAACTCAGACGAAGGTGTTGCAAGGACGCGCGTTCGTTCGCGACACGATTATCGATGCGAAATCCTCGAAACAGCTTGGAAAGGTGCGCCGAGACAATCGCGTCATGCGCAGGAGTAAAACGGACAACGCGTTCCTCGTTCACTTCGATCTGGCAAAAGGCAAGATCAAAAAGTCGGCGAAGGTAAAGAAGGCCACCTTCAGCATATTCATCTGGGACCCCAGTAGCCGCGGCCGAGCCAAGACAGCGGCCTGGATGGTGACTACTGCCTGGAATGAGACCTCCGCCACCTGGAACAGCCCGAGCCAGGGCATCAAGTGGCAGGGAGGCAGCTTCACTTTCGACAAGGACACCGGCCAGCAATCAAAGTTCATCGTTATCGAGCCCGACCAGGGGCGCGACACAGTGAACCCGCCTCTGGAGTATAAATTCGATGTGACCGGGATCGTTTCCCTCTGGCTGTCAGGCAAAGCTCCGAACTATGGCCTCGCCGTCGCCAGTGTCGTCGACCGCTCTGTGGATGAAGGCAATTACACACGCAACCAGGTGATTGCCTCAGAATACGATCAAGTGAAGTACACACCCAGACTGGAGATTGAGTGGGGAGAATGAGAGAACGACCCAAAATCAGCGACTGAAAAGGGCGCCTGCCCAACTCAATGAATGGTTGCATCAACGCCTCTTGGTCACCTCTCAACGAGCTTCCGTTTCAGCTCGTTGCATTCTGCTGGTCATGCATCCTGGGGGGATAGGTCAGGTCGATGACAGCGCGATTACCCTTGACCGACGGTCTTAGTGAAAGGGATACCTCAGTTGGGATACCCGGGGGCCGATATCGGTACGGGCGGCTACCAGAGAATGACATTCTGACGCATTCAACCAGGTCATGGAGTAGGTGCGAGGGCATGCGATGCATACAACGGGTCTCGTCTCCAACCTCATAGAATATATTGCTCGTGTCGGTCTCTGGGTCCAAAGTCAGCCTTGTGGCCCCCTCGGACCAGCACCTAGACAGGAGTGATGTGAAAAGAAGTGCTAAGCATGATTGCGGTGCCCGATCATCCTCCGCAATCGTCCACTTCTCACCGAGAGAACCGAAACCGCTCTCAACCCTATGTCTCAGGAGCCTACGGAACCGCATACCGCGCATAGTGTTTTTTGGATTTCTGAGCATGACGCTGGCACTGGGCTGCTTGCGCGAGCTCCGCCCCATTGAAATTAAAAGAAAAAAACACAGCAGAGAGAGACATTCACTCACGGTATTCGTGCAAGTCGACTCGCCGGGTAGAACCGGGGGAGCTACCCCCCGGAACCCCCACAGATCCGGACGTGAGCAATTAACTCATCCGGTTCCTCGGTCGTCAAGGGTTTTAGTCTTGACGAAGCGTTCGGCACTTCTGCCTTGGCCGCATCTCTGCCCTGTCTATGCCTGCACGCAGGCGCGGGTTCTTCCAGATTTCTGTTAAGAATGTTGGTGAGCTCATGTCTCTCCATTCGTTCCGTCCGGAAGAGCGAGATGCCCTGTGTTGCCTTTCCTCCAGCGGGTCGCTTGGACGTCACTTCCCCGCCTTCAAGGTAATATGCAAAACTACGACTGCCGGAAGCCCTTTTCAGGTCGCTCGCTTTTTACACTTGCTCCCCGATACCGATGCTGTAGACCCCTTTGTTTGTCTTCCCTTGCGGGCTCACAGCCGCGGCAGGTCTGTTGCCGACTGGCTGTGCCGGGACTTTTCTGGTTTTCCCAGATTGGTGTCCTGAAACCGCAATTACTAATTCAGCTCGGAGACAACCGGCTCTCCCGAGTTCCCGAGTCACCCCTTCGAACGCATGCCCCGCTCTCGGACCACGGTGGTGTCCAGTCGGCTTGCCTGTGCTGCGATGCGCCACACGTCTTATTCGCAGCGATAACACCTCCAGGACTGCTGTCTTCCAGTTCGCTCAAACTGTCGACTTTGGCCCGGACGCTTCGTGCCCGGACTATCCTTATGGACCACGACTATACAAATTTCGGGGCTCAATCACGCGGCCTGCGTTCTCGCTAGCCCGGCTTCATACCCAATAATCCGTTTAGGGAAGCTTCTTCCGTTGTGTCCGCCCTTTCGAGCTGCGTGGCAAATGGAAGCCATTCCGTGCAGGACTGAATATGCGGGTTCACTACTGACTTGCTGGCTGAGCTTTAGTCAGATGGGATTAGTGGCTCCTTTCATTGAAGAAGTTCGCACCCACTGGGTGACGTCAGTCAATTTCACGGGCTACAAGCCCGTTCCCAAGACTTCGGATTTATCTCGGCACAAGAGCGAATTGCTATGGGCTGTCGAAGTAACCTGGTGGTGCATACTTCTGGTCGGGATGTTCTTCTCGCCTGGGTTGAGAACTCTTGCGGTCAGCGCTGGAGATCGGAGGTGGGATCGCTTCGGAATGAGGAAAAGCATATCGAACCAACAGATTGTCATGTTTCATCAAGTACAGCCCCAAGCCTGCAGGGATGAGCCCAACGCAGGCCAGACTAATCATGATTGGTATCAGAGACTGTTTTGTCGCCTCAGAAGCCTGGTTAAGCACCCGAGATGTCTGCTGCTTAATTTGACGAGTTTCCTCTCGCGCCGTTGTAGCCGGATCAGAAGATCAGGCGACAGCGGCGCGTCCAGATCTACATTTTACAGGTTCACAGGCTAATAAGGGGGGCTCCTATGTCAATGTCAGAATCCTTGAAAGTGGCATTGACGTGGGCTCCTGTCCCTGGCAGGCCGAGACGAGGGCAATCTTACGGATTTGATTGACAATTTTCAGGGGCAAAGCCCCGGGCCGTTTGCCTGGCCCAGCCCAACGGGCTGGTTTGTCGGGCATCATCCTTAGGGGCAACGCCCCGGTCATTTGCCCCAATGAATGGCCTCCCTATAAATGGCCGGGGCGTTGCCCCTTTTCATATCTCTGCACCATTCACCCAGCCCGTTGGGCTGGGCTAGGCAAACAGTCCGGGGCTTCGCCCCTGAAATCCGTCAAAACGACTCCGTTTGGGAGGCTGGCAATCCACGGAGATTACGTGAAGGCCACTAAATCACCGAAACTGCGTGTGGTTGCTTCTATTGCTTTGAACGGGTTCCTTTGTTCCCTGTAATGCGTACCTGTGGCGGGGATTTGAGGCGGGCGGCGTCCTCTGCAGCGAAGGTCTTGCCTGGCGGCTTGCCGTGGAAGACGTAGGCCACCCGGCAGATTTTTTCCTGGCTCGTGGTGAAGCCGATCTGGCCGCCGCCGGGATCCCAATAGCTGATGTTGCCGAAACGCGTTAGCGCGACGCAGGAGTTCGCCCAGCCTTCGCCGGTCACCTGGTACCACTGGGGATTGGGATTCTTGCCGGCGATGCCCTCGCCGTCTCCTTTGCCATCGATGCGTGCCCGGTTTCCCTTGTCATCGAGGTAATCGGCTTCAAACGTGTAGAAGGCGCGGGTGTAGATGAGCGGCTTGTTGACCTCGACCGACACGACCATGTGCGAAGCGTAGAATTCGTAGGTCTTCTCGTAATGCCAGCCCTTGGGCAGGTCTTTGCCGACCGCAATCACGGTGCGAACAGGGCCTTCGCTCAGGACCTTGAAACTGGTGACTTTGCCCTCCTGCTCGGTCCAGCCGGTCTCGCCGGAAGATGCTGCGAGAACCCGCCAGATGCTCTGACTGGGCGCGCCTACATGCCGCAAGGTCAGATCGCGAATGACGCCGTCTGTGAATCGCGCGCGATAGAATGGCGCCGTGATCTCGAGGGCCTCACCGTTCCATCCGCCGCCGCGAATCGCCCGGAATTTTCCGTGACCGTCCCGAGCGAACAGAATGGTAAATCGGCGCGTGGCGCCCGGCTTCGTGACGCCTTTCATCAGCCACCAGACGCGGCCTTTGCCGCCCTTCTCCGGTTCCCACTGAGCGACCATCATTTCTCCAGGCTTTCCGGCTTGGTCAAACTCGGCGACACGGATGGATGCCGGGTCGAGCATGAGGGAATAGAGATAGCGGGCAAAGATTATTTCGACAGAGACCGGCCAGTCGCGGTAAGTGGCGTTGCCGGCCTTCACCTCAACATCGACGCGGCCGGGCCAAAGCGAAAAGTCTGGAACGACCACGAAGGGCAGCTCGGCTTCGTTATTTCCATCGAGAAGCTCGGCGAATCCTTTTGCAGGATTGACGACGGCGAAGAGTCGATGTGGGCCGTCGAGTGTAGTCGTGTCGATTTTGAAACGGAGCTCTTTTCTTTTGCCCGAGAGAAGGTCGAGCCGAGCAGCGCCTATCCGGTCTTCCTCTGTCCTGCCATCGACGAAGACAGCGACCTCACCGCCACGAGCCGGGCCGCCGAGATTGGTCACGGGTACGATGACTTCCAGGGCTTCGCCCTGTTTGGGGAGAGGGGGATTGAGTTTCACCTCTTCGGCGCGAAGGGCAAGGTCAGGGAGAAGCCCTGATTCGCCATAGACGAGCCTGAAAATGCCGTTGGACGCCACTTCGATGATCTGACCGCCCTTGTGAGGTATGGGTGCATATCCTTCGGCCTTGCCCACGCTATCGAGGCGCAGCAGCTTTGCGTTGTCCGGGCGCCAATCATCGACCAGGTCTGCCGGCCGGATGACCGACGGCTTCTCAATGAGCTCCGTATTGATCCGGATGCCGTCATCATGCTTCCGCAGCGCGACTCGGCCGTCGGTCTTCACGAAACCAAAGTCGTGCAGCTCGCCCGCGCCGTCTCCGAAGGCATAGGTGTCCGTTTTGATAAAGGTGACAGGCCGTCCGTCATGGAGTGCTCTGTATTGGAGGATGCGTGGCCCGCGGGCATGGAAGCCGTATTGCGGCAGGAGAAACTCTCGCTTTCGATCCACAAGCTTGAAAGGCTCTTCACCGAAGTTGACAGTAACCACGGTGCCATCGGAAAACCGCGTCTGCTGCACGTCCCTGCCGGCTGTGAGGCATCTGAAACCGACCATCTCCTCAAAGCCGATGATCTCGTGGAGCTTGCAGGTGTTGCGGTAGCTTTCGAGCAGGCGGGCACGCAGCTCCGGTCTGCTCCAGTTGAATCCAAAGGGGCGGCTCACCCAGTAAAGAGGCACGGTTCCGTAAAGAATGTTGAACGCGTCTTTTTTGGCGGCCAGCTCCGGCGCGGCATGATAGAGATGCCCGGTGCTGTCTCCCCAATACCAGGTGCTGACCACGCAGTCGCCGAAGCAGAGCTCCCAGAGAGGGACCCGAACGCGGTGTCCCAGCCCCCATTCAAGGTATCGTTTGCCGATGTCCTCTCTTGTCTGGGGCAGCTCTATGCCCACGTGACCCGCGGGCCACGAATAGAACGTTCCGCTCTGCATGCCTTCCCAATAATCGTAAAGGTCCGCGCCCCAGAATCGGCCATGCTCTCCGCCCAGGACCAGTCCAAGCTCCTCCCCCACGTAACGGGCGAGAGCGCGTTTGGCTCTGCGGTCTTCGGCGCGGGTGAGGGGATGTTCCGGGCTGTAACACTCACGCAGCCCGGTTGCGGTAGTGACATCGAGGAAGCGGGCGTTGTAGGGGTGCTTTTCGAGGTCTTTTGGAATCCAGGTTTTTGCCACTTCGAGCTGGGGCGTCGCGCACCGCTTCATGAACTGCTTCTTCTTGTCCCAGGTGAGCCAGCCGCGCCTGGGTTCGCCGTTGGCCTGGATGGGGCAGTCATCAGGAATCTTCACGTCACCGTATCGGCCGTTGCCACCTTTGATGCAGTCCTCGTAATTATAGTAAACGCTGGTCAGGTATCCGAGAGCTTTGATTGCTTCCATGTCCGAAGCCCTTGAGCCGTGATTCACGATGGCGCGTTCGATGCCCAGGGCCTTCGCTTCCCGGCAGAACTTCAGCGATCCGTTACCCCAGATGTCGGGCGCGCCCTGAAGTCTGGCCACGTCCGGCTTCTTTTTCATCTTCTCCTTGAGCGTCCTGAGCAGACCTGTAGATCGGGCAAACTCGCGGTAAGACTTTGCGAGCGCGACGATGCCGCCTTCGTGAACAAAACGCCAGCGCAGCCGGCGCGCGTATCTGAACTTGCCTTTCGAGTTTCGGCAGTGGACGCTCGGCAGGAGCAGCGTGGCTCCCGCGCTTTTTACGGGGTCCAGGTGAACGTCGAGATCGTCGGGCGTTTCCCCGATGATGACGTGACCCTTCGTTCCGTCGGTAACTCCTACCCAGGGCAGGTCGAGCTGGCCCAGGGTCATGTGTCTGCGGCGCCAGGTGGTGTCGGTGACCGGAACTGCGAGGCCGTTGTAGTAGGCGGCAAACAGCAGCACCGCATCGGGCCTGTCGATGCTCAACGGTGGAAACAGCCGGAAGCTTGACATGGCAAGTTGGCGGTCGGGCAGATCGACATCGACGACCAACTCCGCAGCGCCCGGCGGAACGGTCAGCATCATGCGGGCCTCGACCGTCTTCCGGCCCGGCACCGGACACCGCGCGGTGAAACGCACTCCATTCTTCCCGTTCTCCAAAGGCCGGACGTCCGACAGTGCAGAGGGCATTCCAGTATGGCGGGCGGAATCAGGGATTTTGCCGTCCTTTGTTCCCAGGACAGCCGTGGCAAAAGTCGTGGGCTGCGAATGTGTCCAGGTGACGGGGAAGTAGAGCTGCCCTTCCCGCTTGCCGCCATCGGCATCGGCGTCGTTGATGCCAAGAGCAAAACGGAACCGTGTGCCGACTTTGCCGGCCCCCGTTCGAATAAGGCCACTCAAAGGAATTTTCGCCTCGGTGATGTAGCCGTTCTTCGTTTGCAGCTTCACAGCCTGGGCAGCTTCCGGAATCTTTCCACGGGTCCAAAGTGTCGTGGCCTTTGTGCCGACCCGAATTCCATATTGGATGGAGCCAATCCAGAACTCCGCCGAATCCCATTCCCACCACCGCGCCTCATCGGGCTTGCAGAAACGCAGTTGCTCATCACGGACAATGATTGCCATGTAAATCGTGCCCTCGTTCCAGCAGAGCCTCACTCTGGCCGAGAGATCAGCCGCGTCCTTAACGTCCTTCGCATCTGCCGTCATGGTTGGAGTCAGCCGGAACTCCGATGACGTCGTCCAGTCATCGATTTGCCCGTCGATAACAGGAATCTTTGCCGTCTGTTGAATGACAATCTCCGGTGTCTCGATTGCGGGCGCGCTGGCCGGGCGCCAGGTGTAGCCGATGCGCTTGTCATGCACCGAGAAGGTCCCTTCCTCCTCATCAATCGTTACTCTGACCAAATCATTCTCGACGACCAGGGCGTCTTTGAGTTGGCTAATCTCCGGATGAAGCGGACCCGCAAACAGGAACAGGAATAAGAGATATGGTTTTGTGCGTGTCATGATCTGCCTTCGAGGTTTACTGCTGATGTGTTGCATGCGTTTCCAATCGTCAACTCAGCAATCGTCCGCGCCACTTCGGTCGCTGATGCGGACGTGCAATCAACCGGCACTGCTGTTGAGTCCCTCAAGTACTCTGACAGATCCACGAATGCTTCGTCATTGCCATCACGCTCAATGAGACGTTGCCGGTTGACGTCTGCTTCGCAGATCAGCCAGAAAGCCGAGAAATCAATATCTGTCGTTGACATGTATTTCCGGATGTTCTCGAAATGGATATCTCCGGGAAGTACACCCGAAAGGAAGACGTGATGAAGTCCCGCGGCAAAGTAGGTATCTGCCGCTGCAGCGCACATGGTGGCGACCCCGATCATTCTCTCCTTCAGTCTTCCGGAGCGAATACTGAATCCCGGGTTCGTCTTCCAGGGGATATCACAGTCGTACCATCCGGACTCAGGGGTAGACCGCATGAGAAGTTCGGCAACTGTGGACTTGCCGACACCGGTGCTGCCAGTGATCACTGTGACTGTCTTCATGCTAAACACGACAAATGGTCAGCGACCTTTTGAGCCGCCGAATTGAGGATAATGGCCTCGTCGCTGATGCTGAAGATTCCGCTACGCAAAGTGCTGCAGCGGATAGTGGCGGTCGATGCCCATGAGCCCGCGCAGGAACCAGATCTGTCGGATGTGTGCGTTCACGTGATAGATGCCGCGGAAGAACATGTCGCAGAGCTTTGGCCACTGGCCGGCGGGGCCGGACTCGAATTCTTCAGCCGGAAGTTCGGTCATGTTGCGGATGATGTTCTCGTGAAGTTCGTCATGAAGGGCGACGACCTCGTTCACTGAAGGGAATTCGTCGCCGGGCTTCGGCAGCTTCTCGGGTGGCAGCCCCCAGAGCCCGAATCGCTCCTCGTGTTTCAGGAAATGCCATTCGTGGCGTGCCCTCCTGTTCAGTCGAGATTGGAGGTTCCCGTTGAAATCGTCATGCTGCTGCAGGCAGTGCATGATGATGGTGGCGATGTTGTTACGCCCTTCCAGAGGATACGCCCAGAATTCTTTGTCAGCGAGATCGGCGTACGACTCACGGAGAGCGACATGGCATTCGTCCATCCCCATCCGCATGCTCTTGACGAGGTCCATGTCCCGGGCAAACCTGCCTTTGTCAATGCTCATGTTTCTCCTTTTCCTCGCCTTAATCTTTGTCTTCTTTTCGGCCCCGCCAAGGTTTCAAAAACACTTTCATTTGCTTTTGCCGGACCCCGCAACGGGGCTGTTGCGCTGCACGATGTGATCGATATTGATGTGGCCCCAGCCTCCGCTGTGGGCATCGACGATTTGGAGCCTGGCCTTCTTGCCGGCGAACTCCGCAACATCCCACGAGACCCACCCCATGATCTCATGTCCGCGGTCTTTGCTGGCTGAGCCGACTGCAGTGCGAACCACCTTGCCGCCTGTGATCAGGTTCATGCAGGTCCGCCCGGTATGATTGCCTCCGCCGACCAGAAAACAGATGAACTTCCGGTCGATCGTGAATTCAGGTGACGTGAGCATGCCGGTGGGCCGGTCTCCGCCGAGGTAGGTGTTGACCAGGCCTTTGCCCTGTTGCCCGACGATCCTGTTGTGCGGGGAGACATTGGCCACGCCCGGACGCTTACCGAATGCCTTACCCACCACTTGCCAGTCACCGTAGCTGTCACCTTCGAAATCGGCGTACAGGATGTCTTCAGGAGTGGGTTTATAGATCGCGCTGGCTGGCTTTGGGGGGGGTCTGTGTGGTTCTGCCGGGCGCCCCATGACGCTGTGCAGTTCCTGTTCAGTCATTCCCAGTAGCGTCTTCACCCCGGGCTCGTCCCGGCGTATCACACGCTTGAGCGCGGAGAGCATCTTCTGGTAGTCAGGGTCATCCGTGCTGCCGAATACGGGCTTGCCGTCCTTGCCTTTGCAGAGGTCCCAGCCGCCTGCATCCGTGGCAAGGGGGCCCTGCAGTGCGGCGCTGTGTTCCGGATGGGACAGATTCAGGTGGCGCACCCGCATTCCACTTCTGGCAATGCCCCACTGGCCGGGCCGGAAGGCGCCGACGTGAACCTGCGAATGAGCTTCGTTCAAACCGGATTTCGTGTCAGGGTTGTCATTGCCATGGCAGGTGGCACAACGTCTCCTGTGGACGTCAGCCAGATCCCTGCGTGCTGCGTCATGGAGGATCGTGGGGGATTTCTGCCGGCAATGGCCATAGAAAGGAACGTTGGAATCAATCCAGAGGAACACCCGCAACTGCTCCTCAAAAGAAACTTCACTCTTCCTTCCGCAGTGTTCGGGTTTCTGGAGATGCCTGGTCATTTTGCTCAGTAGAGAGCCTCTGCTCAGCGGCGCCTGCTCATCACAATCGTTGGTGGGCTGGGCGTGGGTTCTGCCCGTGCCTGGAGTGAAGTGCACCAGCATCTTGTCGGTCAACTCCATGTAGGACATGTTGTACACGGTCGTCCTGTCTCCGGTGAGATTCAGGTTGGCTTTTGGATTTGCGCCGCCGTGGCATTTGATGCAGTGCTTGTCGAGGACCGGCTGGACGGTGGTTTCGTACTCGATGATGCCGTTGGTTCCCCAGTCGGGCATTTGGGGCCGCATGGGCGCCTTCGCTGCTGCAATCGGGTCCTTGCGTTCATTGGGCGGGGAGTCAATGCCTTTGCGCTGTTCGTGGCACCCAATGCAACTGCGGAATTCGCCGGGCATGGCGTGAAAGTCAGACCCCTGGGTCATCAGCATCCTGCCGTCTTTGTCCAGCACGTGAAAATAGAGGCTGCGCAGGGCGGGCACTTCGAAGTGGGCTGACCCGTCTTTCTCTATCGGAACGAGCCCGACAACCCTGTTGGCGTACCAGATGGTGCCTACGCCCATGGCCCCGCCCCGGCCGCCGGACTGGATGATCTGCTCCATGACGGCCAGGTACTTCGCCTGCCCCCGCTTGACCTCGGGCTCGATGCCCTGGTAAACGTCGTGCATCAGCATGGTCGCCTTCTGGTTCCAGTCCGGGTCAGTCAGCATCTGCTTGAACAGGTCAGCTCTGGGCGTCCAATCTGCCGGCTGGCTGCGATTGAGGATCACAGGCGGCTTGGGCCGTGCACCGAAAACCTGGGCACAGTGAACGCCGGAAGTACCGGTGGGATCAATGATACATTTCTTGTTTCCGGAGCGGTCCAGAAGGTAGAGGCCCACTCTGCGGTCAGGGCGCCCGCCGTAGGAAACGAGGAAGAGCTGTTCGTTCAGCGGCTGTACGTCCTGATAGGCGTAGACCGGTGGCCTGTCTCCTACCGACGCGGTATCGCGTGTTACCCGGCGGAACCCAATGCCGTCGGCCGCCTCTTTGCCTTTGCCATTCCAGATCATTCCGACCAGCCCGGTCAGATGGGAATGGTGAGGGCCGAAAACAGTAAGAACCTCCGGCCGGCCGGGAATCTGTCGGGGCCGGCCCATCGAGCGGGGGTCAATTACGGTATTGCCGAAGTAAAGGTCAATCGCGGTGCCATCGGGATTCTGCACCCAGACCGCGTGGCGGTTGAACACGTTCTTGTTCACGCCATAGTCCCAACGCGTGAAGATGATCCGCCCGTCGTTCATGACGCTCGGACAGGTGTCGATGGTCAAGTTGGCGGAAACGACTTTTCTGTTCTTGCCGTCCGGATCGGATATGAACAGGAGGTGCCTTGGCCCGTTACCCTTGCATGGCGAACGTCCGGCCTCGTTATCGAAGAAGACGATGCGCCCGTCCGGCATCTGGCTGGGAGACTGCCCGCTTTGCAGCCTTCGAAGCCCTTTGCCGTCGATTCCCACGGCATGGACCTGCCCGCCCCCGCCAATGAAAATCGTCTTGCCATCCCATGACAGGCTTATTTCGTGGGTGGGACAAGGTGCGTCAAAGAGAGTTCGCACGCGTTTGGATTTCGGGTCGAACACACGGACCGATGCCTGCCTCGTGCCGGCGCCGACGAACATCATCGAATCATAACGGTAAGTCGGCCGTTCGAGGAACAGCACCTCGGGCAATTCGTTAATGGTCCGGTCCCACATTCCGTCCAGTGCATCGGCGGCCGCGAACACCTCTGCGGACATCGGCTGGTCCGTGGCGATGATCTTCTCCAGCAGCGGCTTGACCATCGATTCCAGCTCAGCCAACCGCGCGGTATGACGGTCACCCGCGGGAGATGTGGGGTATCTCTCCAGCGACTTCTCAATAGCCGGGACAATCCGCCCCTGGGTATCCC
>JASLXP010000760.1 GCA_030740295.1 Planctomycetota bacterium | reverse complement strand
TTCGAGGAACTGGTGAGCAGGTCGCCGTCGATCACTGACCTTGTTGAGATGCGCGCCAACCGGCATCGAGCTGGGCATTGAGCTCTTCAATCAGCCCAGCGTAATCTTCACGAGAAGCCACGTTTTCATTTCCTTCGGGATCGTTCTGGTGGTCGTAAAGTTCCGTGGCGACGGTTTTGTTCCCTTCACTCCAGCGGGTGAACCTCCATCGGCTTGTTCGGATGCTTCGGCCCATCACACGCCCCCGCGGATATTGACTGAAGGCGGCTTTCTTCCACACCAGATCCGGATCGTTGAGCAGTGGCACCATACTTTTGCCTTCCAGGTTCTTTGGAGCAGACAGCCCCGCCAGTTCGCACAGGGATGGATACAGATCGACCAGCTCGACCAGAGCTGCAGTATGACCTGTAGCCTTCATCTTTGGAGCGCTGATGATGAGCGGTACGCGGGTCGACAGCTCGAAATTCGTCGCCTTTCCCCAGATGTGGTTTTCACCCAGGTGAAAGCCATGGTCGCCCCACAACACGATGAGAGTGTTCTTACGGAGGCCAAGCTGGTCGAGTTCTTTAAGGACGCGGCCAACCTGTGCATCGACGTAACTGATGCAGGCCGCATAGCCTCTGGTCAGGGTCGGTACCAGAGTGGGAGGCATAGGGCCGGTTCTTGGGATGTCGGTGTAGCTGCGAGGGTGATTCCAGTTCGTTAATGCGAGCTTGGGTGAGCCCTTGGGTGGATGCTGATTTTGTGCCGGCTTCACCTGATCGGGAGGATAGAGATCCCAATACTTTTTCGGCGCAATGAATGGCAGATGCGGCTTGAGGAATCCCACTGCCAGAAAAAACGGCTTCTTATGAATCTTGCGAAGAGTGGCAATGGCGTGGTCGGCAACTTGTCCATCATAGAGGACACTATCTGCTACCTCAGGAATCTCGTAGGAAGGCCCCAGAACAAAATCATTGACCCATTCATCCAGAGGTCTCTTCGGCCGCTTTCGAGCAAAAACTTTCTGAGCAGTGGCAATGCCCGAGGGCGTGTAGTAATAGCGAGGCCCGGGCCACCATGCGGGAACACTCCAGGACTTCGGATCATTCCATTTACTGCGAATCTTCATGGCCCCATGAAAGATCTTTCCAATCGACTGGCTGTGATAACCATGGTTCTTGAACTGCTGCGGCAGCGTCACATGGTTCGGAAACCGCGATCGGAAGAGCCTGCCGCCATTCGTATAAATCCGAGTCGTATCCGGACGCAGCCCGGTCAGGATAGAAAGTCTGCTTGCGCGGCAGACAGCCGCCTGGCAGTAGGCCCGATTGAAGACCAATCCACGAACCGCCAGAGCATCGATGTGCGGAGTGACCATCTGTTCGTGACCGTAACATCCCAACTGCGGCCTCAGGTCATCGACAGCGATGAACAAGACGTTTGGCCTTCCCTTACTGACCGTTTCTTCGCAAGCAAGGGGGAACAGAAAGACAGAGAGAATGGCGGCGCAGGTCTGAAATGTGGCAAGCATGATTGATTCTGAGGCGGTGCCTGATCCAGGAACAGGCAGGAAGGCAGACCAACACTTGCCGTCCAGCATTTCTTTCCGATCACACCGGGTACCTGGGATCATCCTGAACCAATGGCTCATCGGTTCCGTACATCGTCGTGGAAAACAGAGTGGCTCTGTGAAGGCGCACGCGGATGGCGACATTCGTTCCCTTCATGGATGACAGGTCTGCTTTTCCGCTCCAGGTCACGGGGCGGTGGGTTTCATCGCTGGTCAGCACATCGCAATCCTCAAACCTGAAGCCCTCAAAGCCCGGGAACGGCTGCGGCGGCCACACAAGACGATCGACCAACTCGAAACGTATCCAGCCGTCCTGCTCGGTGCGGAAGTTTGCCAGCAGGCGGTCACCGCAAGTCTGCATCTGGATGGTGAATTCGCCGTCGCCTGCAGCATAGGCGCCAGCCAGGCGATCCTCCGGCCATTCGGCCCACGAATAGAACGTCGAATAGTGGTTGTTTCTGAGATTCTCGTTGTACCACTCGTTGTGATAGCAGGCCCCAGCATGGCATAGCAGACGGAACTTTCCCTCATTGTTGAATCTCAGGAGGTCCGGTTCCGGATAAACGTAGCCTTCGTCGTCTTCTCCAGCCGCCCCGCACGGGATGATGGTCTGGCGACTGAAACGAGACCAATTGAGCCCATTCGTGCTGACCGCGAGTTGGCCATAGACCGTATCAGAACTCTGGTGGTAGATGGCCGGGAACATCAGATGAATATCCGGACGCCCGGGATAAATGGTGTAGCAGTTGGAATAAAGACTTTCGTCCGGCAAATCATCCGAGCTGTGATGATGAATGGCCTTGCTCGCCGGGAGATTCTCGAAGTCATCCGATTCGCAGTAAGACACAGCTCGCCTGCCTCCATAAAAACCACGCAGGTAGGCACGATAGATTTTCTTCTCCTCGTCGTAGTAACAGATGTTGTGCGTGTCATGCCATTCGTCGAGGACAGGCTTCTCGATCTCTGTGAAATGAATGCCGTCAGGCGAATTCAATCCGAGCATCTTGCCGTTGAGACTGAAAGGCAATGTCTCTTCCCCTGGCTTGGCCGCGTTCTTCAAGTCCAGGCGACGGTGACCTTCGTCATTGTCGATCTCTTCGCCGGGCTCGCCCTCCCACCATGATTTGAAATACATACACCGGTAGCGATTCTCAGGCGGCTCGTCGGGACACTTGAACACGTGGGAGTGATTCGCGCCCGTACCCGAGCGAACGGCATTGTTGGCCTTACTGCCATGTATCTCGATGAGGCCTAATTCCGGCTTGTGCCACTCCAGTCCATCCTCGCTCTCTGCATACAAGAGATACTGCGCGAGGGGCTTGCTGTATCGCGTCATCGAATACCACATTCGATAACGACCCTCGTCCTCAATGACCTGGCTCCACCCGAGAGAGCCATCCTCCCATGGTTTGTTCGCAACCAGAACAGGTTCTGACTTGGTTGCCTGCTCCACACGGAGTTCGATGCCTCGTGGAACATCGCAGGGAACACACTCGCGTGTGTCCGTCCAGGCGCAGGCGCCTACGTGTATGAAGTCCCAGGCAACGAGAGGCGTGGTGTGCATGGTTTATTTCTTGAGAACGTGAACGCCGTCAAGCACTCCACCCGCCCAGAGGGATTTATCGGGGGCCTCGATGAGGCATCGGATGGGAAGTGGACCGGGGAGGGATTCTGTCCATTTTTTCCCATTCCAGTAGCGTAGCCCGCCGCTGAACTGCGAACTGACCCAGACCCGACCATCGGAAGTGGCAGTGAGGAGCGTGATGCTGCCCTCTTCGGCGAGGTCGTGCCGCCAGGTCTTGCCGTTGTAGTTCCAGAGGCCGTTGGCGCTGGTGGCGACCCACATGCCGCCGGCCGCATCGCTGGCCATTGAGAGGATCGCGCTCTTTTCTTTCTTGAGGTGCGAGGTCCAGCCCTTGTCGTCGTAGACCATGACGCCGCGGCCCCAGAGCCCACACCAGATGCGGCCCCTGGAATCTTCAGCCATCGACTGCACATTGGTGCCCTCGATGTGGTGCGTGGCCTTGTCCGGGCCAGCTTTCGGGTCGATTTCGAAAACGCCGTTGCCGTCGATGACGACCCAAATGTGACCATTCAAAGAGCGGAACATATCGGCGACGCGCTCTTTCTTAAACCGCTCGACGTGGGACCATTCAGTGCCATCGTGCTGATAAAGAACATTGCCCTCCGTGCGGCGATCTTTTCCAATCGTCCAGATGACGCCCTTTTGAAACTGAATCAGCGGGGCGACGGTGTTGCCTTTGAGAGTGTGCTCGATATTGCCCTTGTTATAGCGAATGGCTCCGCCGCCATGACCTATCCAGAAATTCTCGGGGCCGGCTTCCAGGATGTCCCATGCCTGTGCCCGCATAGGCTTTGGGTTCCCCTTCTTGTCCTTGTCCATCAGGGCCGTGAACTTCCCAGCCTTGAAGTAGCCGATTCCGCGCATGGTGCCGATCCAGAGCCTGCCGTCGCTGCCGGGCTTGATGAACTGCACTTCATTACCGGAAAGGCCCTGAGTGCCTTCCTTGTTGTGGTTCTTCCATGGATCGGCAGCGAAGGTGAAAGTGCATAGCGTGAGGATGGTTAGGATTAGTATTGGTTGATTCATAGCGCTGTTTGAATAATGCGATTCCGGATTTGGATTACTACTTTTAATCTTGCTTTTTAGTCTCCACTTTTTTCTTTCTTCCGCTTCTAATCTTCGCTTTTGATCTAAACTTTCTGGATCTGCGTGCCATCAGGTCGTTGATCCGCGGCTCCGAAGAAAAGAAAGATGAAAAGTGAAGACGAAAAGCCGAAGAAAGATCAAAAGATTAGATTAAGAAGCAAGATTAAAAGTGAGAGTTGATGCTCACTATTTCTTAAATTTCTTTTCAAATTCATCCTTCGATACGAGGTCGCCGTTGAGCCAATATCGTGATCGGGCGAGGGTGCCGTCGCCTTCGTATTGTTTTTCTTCGCCGTGCATGCTGCCTTTTTTGAACGGGACTTCACGCTTTAATTTGCCGTCCGAATAATACTCTTTCACGACCCCCTGCACCTCGCCTTTCCTGTAATTGATGACCCGGCGCGGTTTGCCGGTCTGCGGCCAGAAGTCGGTTAGGAGGCCATGAATCTTGTCGTTCTTCATGGTGCATTCGCGTACCAACTTGCCTTCAGGGCTGTAGGAGATCGCTTTTCCCTGGGCTTCGCCTTTCTTGTATAGCGTCTTGGAACTCACCTGCTTGTTGGGATGGTAAGTCTTCCGCACTCCTTCGATGCGGCCTTTAACCCACGGTATCTCCGCATAGAGGAAAAAAGGCCCCCGGTTTTTCGTTCTGTAAATCTTCTCCATCCCCTCTTTCGTTCCATTCTTGTAAGTAGCCGTTCGTATTAGCCGGCCGTCAATCCGATACG
The DNA here is from genome assembly GCA_030740295.1 of Planctomycetota bacterium. Next base: position 10,890 of record JASLXP010000760.1, on the reverse strand, counting down.
TGCTCTCCTCGCCGTGCGGCTTCCCTTTGGCATCCAGCGGCACCAGCGACCGGATGTAAGGCTCGAACTTATTCGTGCTGCTGGAATGTCCGAAGTCGTAAAACTCGCCCAGCGTCATCTGAATCTTCCAGCCCTCGGGCAACTCCTTGATGAACGTCTTGAACACGCGATGGCAACGCTTGGGCACTTCGTCGATCTTGGTGACGACGATGATCTTCTTTTTGTCCTCGGAGTCGGAGTCTTGGGCGGTGAGGGGGATGTACGATAGTGTGACCAAGAGCATAAAAGGCCAAGAGCTCTTGCTTTTAATCTTGCTTCTAATCTCCACTTTTCCTCTTTCTTCTGATCTCTTGCTTTTAATCCAACCTTCAGTCTGCCAGCACGTCCTACACTGACTTCTTTTTCAGATACTCGCCCCACTTCACCAATTGCTTGACTACTTCAGAGAGTATCCTCTTGCCTTCCGCAACGATTCCCACATCAACTTCCTCATTCGCAACCGCCACATCCAAATTGGCCGCACATCGCAGGGCAGATGTATGTGCTTGCTCTACGTATCGAGCACGGTCGGGAAACGAGAAACGGCCGTTACCTTCTGCGATGTTCAGTGCAACGCTCGTGAGAGATTTATCCAAGGCGTTTCTCGCTGTGGAACGCATTTCATCCAGAAGTGGCCTGGCCCACCCAATCACAAGCATGGCAGATTTGTAGACCGGGAGTGTTTCATGGTCAAAGTATGCCGAACCATAATCTTGTCCTTCCTCGTTTACAGTATCGGGCCAATCGGAATTCCGTCGTCTCAGGCCTATTAGCATGGAAGCGATTTCCTTCAACAAACCCTTTCCACCACCAATCTCGTCTCTCTCAATCGATTGCCAGGCAACCAGAACATCCAGACACGCTGCACATTCGAGAGAGGAGCCGTAAGCAACGTCAAACTGGTGACCTCTGCCTTTAGGCGAACTTTTGCTGTTTCCTTCTGCAATATTGATAGGGATGCTGTTCGAGGCGCGATGAAGCTGCTCGATCGCCGATACTTTTCTTTCGCTCTTCGATAGAAGCCGATTCTCCCACGAAACGAACTCGATGGCCCTTTGGTAGACATTGAGCTTTTCGTGGTTAAAGAAAGACATGGCAGAAATGAGGGATTAAAAGCGAAGAGGAAAAGAAGAAAGAAGAAAAGGAAAGATTAGAAGCAAGATTAAAAGAAGAGAGAAGAAGACGGTTACTATTTACTCCTCCCGAACAGAATCCGAAAATCATGGGCAGGAATATGCACCTGCGGACCGTAGGCTTCGATGCCGTCTTTGGCGGCGTTCTGGCGAACGATGCTCTGGTCTTCCAGATCCTGGAGGGCTTTGGTTTTGGCGCTCTTGCCGATGACGCCGAGTTTCATCCAATCGGACATGACGTGAAAGCGGCTGAAATCGTAACCGCTTTTGATGGTGCGGTGATCAAGCACGTTTGCGCCGCCGAAGATGCTTTTAGGGTTCGTGACGTAAATCTGGTCTCGCACTGGCTTGTCGGATTCGTTGACGATGACGATCATGGTCTGGGTCCCTCGGCGCGCCTGGGGGCGTCTATAGACACTGACGTAAACTTGCCCGACGGGATTCTCTTCGTGCAGTGAAAATGCGTCGTCTTTGCTGAAGGTTTCGCCGAAGCGGATGACCGAACTGTTGCGCCAGAAGGGGATGAACTCGGTCTTGCCGTCCGACTCGAAGTAGCCGAACTTATCGAGTGCAGAAAGGATGTTCGCGGCTCCGTCAAGATTGGCGAGGCTATAGGCATCGAGGCCGATATCGCAGAGCAAAGCCCGGCCGAGGAGCATGCGGTCGGCCGCGGGGTCTGCGCCCGGGCGCGTCAGTTGTCTGGCATTTGAGCGAAGACGGGCCGTCAGTCCGGTGTGGGTGGCGGCGAGGTAACGGAAAAGGTTGATGGGATAGGTCTCAGCGTGTGTGCCGGCCGAAGCGAGCGCGTCCCCCCCGGCTGCTCCTTCTAGGATGGCGAAACTTGCGGATGCTTCATGAACAGTGCCGGCATCGGCGCGCAGCAGATCTGCCTTCTTGGATTTTCCCAAAGCAATCGGAATCGCTTCGCCTGCTTTGCCGTTGAACGGCCAATCCAGCCAGGCGACGCTGCGGTGTTTGGAGTCACGATTTCGTGTCGGGTGGATGCGGAGTGCGAAATCGATGGAGCGCTTGCCTTTCAGTTTCGTTCTGTGATTTACGAACAGGACTTGCCAGGTGACCTGGCCGGCCTTGTCACGGGTCAAAGTGGCGCTGGAGATGTTGTTGTCGGTTTCCCAGCCTTTGCCGCCTTTGGAGAGCCAGGTGAACCCGCGGTCGCCACTCCCGACGAACATGTGCATGACGGGTCCGGGCACCGCTTTACGTTTCTGGGTCTTGGCGTCCTTTTCAGAATTGCCCCAGACCAGCCCTTCTTCCGTGCCGACAGCGTAATCGGCGGCGTTGTAAGACTGCAATCTGGGGGCGATTGGTGCGCCTGCGAAAGCCAGGTCGACTGCTCCTAAAATATCGATCGTGAGCGCGATGGATTCGACCTCGGCCTTGCCGCTGTAATCGATGCTGCCGGAGATCGATCCATTCGGGCTGTAAGAAAGATCAAGACCAATGCTCACTTCGCCGGCCTGTAGCTTGGATCTGCAGGCGACCTGTCCACGTTTGAGATTTGGCTTAGCCGGTGCGGCCGGTTGTGCCGCAGTGGTCTTACCAGCAACGGCCACTTCGATGCGGACAGGATTGCGAAGTTGCTTGCCGCGCCCGATGGATAGAAGCACCGGGACGGGAACTTCCGTTTTCTTGCCTCGCAGTTCGAGAGGAAGCTCGTCCTGCGCAGCCAACACCTCGATCTGCTCCGGAAGCCCTGAATCGGAAAGGGTGATCCGATGGCGCGAAGTTTCGATGATTTTGCCGGCGAGTTTGAGGTCTTTTGCGTCCAGTCGGATCGGGCAGATCAGTCCGACCAGTCCAATTAGCCCGATGAATCTGAAATTCACTTCTTGCTCTCTCCGTAAAGAACTCGGTAATCGTGGTAGGGCACGTAGACCGGGCCGTAGGAATCACCTTCGCTGGTCTTCAGGACGGCCTCGCCGGTCTCGAAGTTTTTCAGGGCTGCGGTGGCGGCGTTGCGGTCTTTGAGCGCAGTCCACCATTTCTTCAGTATTGGGGGCACTTCGGCCGCGCCGCGAATGTCGCCGGCTTTGAGAGTGTTCGCTCCTCCGAAGATTCGGTCGCTGTTCAGCACGTGCAGCGGGAGGTTCAGCGGCTTGTCGCTCTCGTTCAGGATGACGAAGAGGGCCTTCGTGCCTCCGCCTTCCATGGGGCGGCGGAAGATCGAGACGTAAACGTCCTTCAAATCCTCCCCGCCGTAACGCACGAGCTCTCCGCTGCGCCAGTAGGGGATGAACTCGACGCCCTGGTCTTCCATCAGGCCAAAGTCGTGCATCCGGTTCAGCAGGCGGACGGCCTGTTCGGCGTTGGCGAAGTAACCGTGCGGGCCGTCGGAGCAGACGCCGATATCGTGGAGCAGGGCGCGGCCGAGGTACTGGCGTTCATGCCGCTTCTCGTCCCCTTCTCGCACGGACATGAAATCGGGGACGATGCGGCAGACCAGGCCGGTGAAACTATGCGACTCGTATCGCCACAGCGAATTTGGGTAAACGGTGATGTTGTCCAACTCGTAGGTGCGTGTGCCCGCGCCGCACTCTTCGACGAGTTGAGTGTCCCACGCGAACGATTCAAACGCAGTGGCCGAATTGTTCGCCCAGAGGTAGTTCCGGATCGGCATGTTGTGGGCCTTGAACTGCCGGGCCAGGCGCTTGAACATCATCCGCATGTGGCCGGTCATGAATTTATCCTGCCACGGCAGTTCCTTTTCGCCTACTGTGGCAGCGCCTCGAAGATAGGCGTCTCCTTCAGCGAGATTGACGCTGCGGTAGGTGGGCCAGGTTTCGTCCCACCACCAGCCCATACGCCGTCCGATTTCGATCTGGCGGCCGAAGAACACGGGAAACTTGTCCTGGAAATACTGGTTCAGCCCCCAGTGGCCAAGGTTCAGCTCATCCCACTTCAGTTTCTTGCGGAGTTTCGCTTGATCCTCTCTGGAGAGCGAAGGATCAACGCGACCGGTCGGGACATTGCAGATGTTCCGCAACTGGTAGATACGCCAGAAGGTCGAGTTCGGCGGGCCGGGAGGTGTCCACTTGGCCAATTCGGCATCTGTGTGTTTCTTTCCGGAAAGCCTGTTTGCCATGGCGCGGCCATTGCCTCTGAGTTCTCTGTCCGACTTCGAGAGGTCGCCCCCCGGGAATTCGGCCGCCCACGCGCCCCCGCGATAGAGCCAGGAGGTTCGGCGGTAGTATTCGGGCTTCGACTTGGCCGGGTGCGTCAGGATCGTGAACTGAATGTTGTGCTTCCCCCTGACTTCGGACTCTTTATTGATGAAGCGCACCTTCCAGGTGACGAGCCCTTGAGCGTTGCGTTCAAGCGTCATGGACGTGCCCTTTTTATCGAGCTTCCAGCCCATATCTGAATCGGTGAACCACGAGAAACCACGATCTCCGCTGCCAAAGAACATGTAAGGAACGAGACTGCTGTAGTAGAGCTCCGGCGGGCCAATCTTTGCGTTGTCCCAGACCACGCCGGTTGTCTCTGGAAGCGAACATTCCCACACGTCCGAGCCGGCCATGCTGCCGCCCTGGATGGCGCTGGCGACCAGGTCGACCTGTCCGGCGATGTCAGCGGACAACTCAAAGCTGCTGACCTTGATTGCTTTGTCTACGCCGTAAGTGAGTGAACAGTGCAACGCACCGTCGCAGTCGTATTGCGTGACAAGCTGCGCATCAATGGGCCCAATCTTGACCGACGAAGAATACTCGAACTCGCTTTTCCATTCGCGGGTGAGTTTCGCAGCCTGCGCGGGTTCGGCCGAAACGCGTTTGCCGCCGACAACCGCTTCGAGCCGGAACGGGCTTCGCAACTGCGGGCCGCGGCCTATCGAATTAAGTTCAGCATCCGAGAGCTCTGCACCGTCCGCACGTTTCTCCAGCGGCAGCTCGCGCTGGTTCGGCTTGATGAAGATTTGTGCCGGCAGTCCCGTTTCACCGACCTCGAAGCGATGCTTGAGCGTCTCGTGCCCTTTATCGGTTTTCTGAATCGCGACAAACGGATCCCAGACTGCGTCTTCGAGACCCACCTTGTTGTTCATCCATGGAAACTCCTTGAACTTGAACGGCTCAGGATTCCGCTCGCCGACGATGCGTTTATTCCGATCGAAGAGCAGCAGCGAGACCTTGTAGGATTCGCCGTTGGTCAACTTAGGCACATCCATCAGGAAACAGGCAAAATCGCCCTCAATCTTCATCGTCCGCTCGGCGATTTCATCCTCATCAGGATTGTCCTTCATCACAGAAAACCTGGCCTCGACGGCTTTCTTGGCCGAATCGCCGCCACCGTAGATCCCGATATCCACCACGCCCCCAATCTTCTTGGTGTAAGATGAAACGTAATAGCGGAAATCAAAATCCCTGCGCGGGGGGCGCATCTCTTTAATGACGTCTACACGGCGACTGCGGAAGGTCACGGTGTGTTCGCCCCTCTTCGTTTCACCGCCGTCCATGGAGTGGAAGTCGATGAGCCGAGTGCGGAAGAGTGATTTCGCCGGCCGGCCCGCACTGCGCACGTCGAACCAGAGGACATTACCATCCGTGCTAATGCCGGGGAACGGTTTCTTGATCGTCAGCTCTTTCAATTCGCCGGGCACAAGCTCGAGCAGCCCTTTCTTCAACTCGGGTGCTTCGTAGCTGGAATAAACCGTTCCGATCTGGTTCTCCACAAAGAAACCGATACGCACGGTCTTGGACTTATTCGAGTGGTTTTTCACGGCCAGTTTTATATTGATGATGTCATCCATGATCGGACCGAGCGATTTCACCTGAAAGCTCGGCACATCCGGATCGAGGATGAGCTTGGTCTTGGTCGTGTTCCAGACGTGCTTGTCGAACACGTTAAAAAAATGGCCGTTGCCGCCAATGCCGCGGGTGAACCAGCAGCGGTAGGCCGTGCCCGGAGCGGGAGGGAGCTTGACGACAGGCGTGCCGTCCTGCTCTTTGCCCGAGTAGTTGCCCTCCACCATCTGCTCCAGAGGGATGGCGAATTCCAGATTCCAGCGAGTGGCGGTCAAGCCGCTTCGGACAATGGCCTTGCCTTTCCAGGTTTTACCTTCCCCGAGGTTCACACTCCAATACTGATCGGCCAGGCTGGCGAATGGATTCGCGAACCACTTGAACAGACCCATCCGGAACCCGCGAGCGAGGTCATGATGCGGACGGAGTTCGAGCTCGATGTGGTCATCCCAGATGAGGCCGTAGAGCGGATGATTTATCACGTCGGGGAAGCGCCCCCTCGCCTTAAGCCACGAGCTTTCAGGATAGACGGGCGACGAGTAGGCGATGTAGATGTTTTCTTTGTCGTATCCGGCATAGACTTCGACCTGAGTCTGGATGGGCGCCAGGAAGAGAAATTTCGCCTGCGCAAAGTCATACCAGAAGCCGGTCAGCGCAGACGAATCCTCCCACTCGCCGGCAGCCATCGTGCCATCGATCTCCGGTGGTCTCTTGACAAACGGGACACGAAGGATGGGTGTATCGACTCGCGATGCCGACCCGTAGGAAGTCGGGGTCTGCTCGGCGGGCGCGACCATCAGACAAGAGAGAATAATTGACAGTGCGAGGGCCGAGGTTTTACCGGTCATCTATTCCTGCAACTGTGTGATTCTTAAGAGACCTAGTTGGGTTCATCCCAGTGGTGCAGCTTATATGACCTCCGTAAACGAAAAGTGCAACTGGGCAAGGCTCTCTCTCCTTGTATTCCTCTCTGTCCGAATCCTCGGCGATCTCCGGGAAACTGGAAATCCTGAGAAGACCTTGACAGGAACGGTTGAAAAGGCATCGTGAGGCAAACCGATTCAACGTGATGGCCAACCGGATCCATTGTTGAGGAAAGTATGTTCACCGTCCTGATGCTGATCTGCTTTAGCAGCCCATTGCAGGCAGAGGAATCTGCTCTGACGGTCTGGCAGGACAGGGCAACGAGCGCAGCGAAAAAGGGGCATTGGGAAAAGACGCTTATTCATCTGCGGAAGATCAGCCTCCATCGCGCCCTCAATAAAGACGAGGAAGAGCTCATTGCATACGCGATGCACAAAGCCGGGCACCATGCCGAGGCCGCGGTCAGGTATCACAGGATTGTTAAGGCAAACCCACGCTCCTTTTCGGCGACCTATCAGCTCGCGCTGTGTCTACACGAAATGCAACAATACTTGTCCGCAGAGAAATACTTTCGCCTGGCCCCCAGGTGCACCGCCCACCACGAAAAATCACCTGCATACCCGACGTATGAAGGAGAACCCGTCAACGGGGAATGGCGCGACACCCTTGTTGAGACATCGTATGCGGAATGTCTCGTATCCTGGGGTGGTGTGTTGATCGGCTTGAAAGAGATGAAAGAGGGCCAGAAACGGCTGGATCGGGGAATAGAATTGCTGGAAAAACGACCGGCAGCAAGGACCCCGGTCAGCCTCAAAGGGACAAGGGAATTCCTCTATGCCCAGGCGTTTTACGAAATGAGCCAATTCAACAAGGCCCGTGAATTGTATGTGCAATATATTCATGACTACCCAAAGCATTCTAAAGTGCTGGACGGCAGGTTCCGGGCAGCCATCTGCGTCGAGAGGAGTGACGACCCGGAGCACTGCTTTTCACTCTACGAAAAACTAATCCAGGACCATCCAAAATCGCAGCAGGCCCCGGACTCCCTGATTCGAATGGGACTTTTTCGCTTCAGCAAAAAGGATTACTGGGCGGCAAGGCTCTATTTCCAACGATTGCTTAAGAGCTATCCAAAACACGAATCTGCAGAGAAAATGGATTTCAAGTTCGGGCTGGCGCTGATTCTTGATGAAGAGTATGAAGCGGCTGGAGAACACTATGTAGAATTCTTCCGCCGCCGGCCCCAATCCGCGTTATTACCGGCCGCTCTGTATTGGGCGGGGGATGCGTACATGAAGGCCGGCATGATCGAGAAGTCCGGAGAGATGTTTCAGAAGGTTGAGAAGCTCTACAAAGATTCGAAGTGGGCCAAATACTCCAAAGGGCGTTTGACCAGCCCTATCTTCGGTGGAAAGGAGACAAAATGACAAAAGAGATTAGCTTCGGAATACTAATTCTGCTGTCCTTCGGCTCTAAGTCAGCGGTAAGTGAAGAGAGAGGAAGGGGCTTCGAGTATTGGGATGCATTTACAACAGGAATCCTGCACCTGGTCGACGACCAGCCTGAAGCGGCAATCCAGGAGTTCCGCAAAGCAGGAAACCATCTTCTGGGCGAAGCAGAGCTCGAAAATAAGCTGCAGCGAATTAGTAAAACGATGTCGCAGGACGGTGCGCCAGCATCTGCAATAGAATGTCTGAAGCACTGTTCAGGCGAACCGAAGATATTCAGCCGTTATTTCCTCGCAAAGGCGTTGTCAGATGCACGGAAGGAGGACGAAAGAACGAAGGTTCAACTCTTGACCCAGGCTCTGGCATTGCCACTCGATGAAGCGCCTTGGAATATGTCGGATGAATTAATCAGATCGCTTCGTCTGCGCCGCGCCCAACTAGCGGAAAAAATCGGAGGAGTAACGAAACAGGAGATCGAGCTAGCTTTGAATGATTATCGATCCCTGAAAGATTGGAACCCTGCAACCGCCATTCACGAGATACCAAGGGTTTGGCTCATCAAGTCAGCAAATGCAGTCTACCGTCACAAGGAGTGTTCAAGTGCCTCCAGATTGTATTTGGAGTACAGAAAGGCATATCCCTATTCACCAGCGGGCGACCTCGTAATGCTCAACCAGGGCAAGTGTCTTGTCATGATGAAGGACTACGCATCTGCGTATCCGCTATTCAAACAGAAGATCCTCGAATTCCCTGCGAGCAAGTATGTGCGCAAGGCGCAGAAATACGGCAACTATGTGTGAAAGAAACTGAAGCGGGGCAGTTCGTCCCGAACCAAGGAATGAACAGATCGCCTTTTGTTGCGGCTCTGTCATACATTCTCGCGGAGCCAAGTCAGATGAATGTGAGCTCGAGCCCTGCCTTCTTTTTCTGAGGAACGCTTTCCGGCGTGTTTTTCGTCTGCGTTTTCTAGGGACGTCTTGCCTTGTGTGCGGGCGGCCAGGCGGACATCAGTTCGTTGACCACCAGGGAGTGAATCTTCACCGGGCCATCGGCAGTAACGGAGATTGAAAAGTCCTTCGGTATCTCGAACTCGTAGCTCGAAGCCACGGTCGCACCGTCATTGGCGTAGAGTTCCAGCGAGCTGCGATCCACCAGCACGCGCAGTTTAACTTTGCCATCGATGGCCGGCGCAGGGCAGGACTTTCCATTGAAGGTGAAGCTTCGCAGCTCAACAGGTTCACTGTCAGGTCGGCGATACCTGATCTTTTCGCCGTACGAGATCCGGATGCCGCGCACGGTCAGGACGAGCTTGCCCTTTGTGCCGGGCTCGAACTCGATCGACAGGTCGGCCAGCTCCGGTTTCACATTCGCCAGGGCTTTGGTGGCAGCTTCCGCGCTGATGTTTTTCAGGGCTTGGGTTTTCTGGTATAGGCTTCTGATTTCAGGGGCGGGCCAGCGGAAGAGGCGGATGCCTTCGGGTGTCGTTCGCAAAGTCAGGTCGGTGGGGAAAGCCATCTGCTGATTGAATGGCATACCCTCGACCAGGAACGGGCACTCTTTGCGACGATCGTTCATCCAGCCGATTTGCACGACCCGGCCGTCGGGGCCGCTGTTGAAGGTCTGCGCGGCATAGAAGCCTCTGCCGTAATCGCCGCGGCCGGTCGGGCCTTCGGTGACGAATCCGTTGCCGGTGAACTCGCCGACTTCGTAATCGAAACTGGCGTCGGCGATGACCCACTTCATGTTGGTCTTGTCGCCGTCGACGGGGAGCTGAAACAGGTCGATGCACTCGGCGGCCCACTTGCGGTTGATGTCACCGGCCTTGACCCAGTCGGTGAGGTTGTCCGATTCAAAGATGCGGATGAGGCGTTCTTTGCCGCCGAGAATCAGTACCATCTTCCACTTCTTGTGGGCTTCGTCCCAAAAGACCTTGGGGTCGCGTTCGCCTTTCATGATGCCCTGATTGGGTACGACCGGTTCGCCCCTGATGTGGAGCGTGTAGGTGCGGCCGCGGTCGGTGCTGTAGGCCATGGCCTGGAAGAAACCTTCTCTCCAGGTTGTCGTGAAGAAGGCAGCGAGGGTTCTGGTCTCGCCGACCTGTCTGCCGAGGCTGTTGTTGTGATCGACGACCGCCGTGCCCGACCAGATGGCGCCCTTGTCGTAAGGCACGATGGCGTGGGGAAGCTGTTCCCAGTGCACCAGGTCGCGGCTTACCGCGTGTCCCCAGGACTTTGGGCCGCGGTTCACGCTGAGCGCGCAGTGCTGAAAGTAGAGATGCCATTCGCCGTCGTAATAAACCATGCCGTTCGGATCGTTGATCCAATTCTTGCGCGAGCTGAAATGAAACTGCGGCCGCAGCTTCTGGTCGTATCCGACGTCGCTGTAAGAGGCGAAGGTGCGGTGCGCGGAATCGAATTGTCCGAGTGCGAGAGTCGACGGTTGCACGACCGGTTTCGCCGGAGCAGGCCGGGCCGCTGCTCTCTGCAATGCCGCGGGCAGCGAAGCGGGCATCGTCTTGTCGGACTGGAAGATGTGATCGACGACGGTGTGTCCCCATCCGCCGGGCGTCTTGTCGATGATCTTGATGACGGCGTCCTTGCCGATGAACTCGGCAACGTTGAAGGAGTGCCAGTCCATGATCTCCCGCGCTTT
>JASLXP010000759.1 GCA_030740295.1 Planctomycetota bacterium | reverse complement strand
AACTTGGCCGTCAGGCTCTCGTGGTCATAGGACTTTGGGATGAGGCCAGCCACCCCCTTTCCAACAAAGCGCTTTTCCAGATCTTCTTCACTGTACCCGCTGCATATAATGACTTGAACATCAGGGCGGATTCGGCGCAGTTCTCTCAAGACTTCTTCACCGTCTATTCGCGGCATGGTCAGGTCCAGGAGAACGCATATGATCTCCGCCGAGCTCTCCTGGAAGATCTCTACTGCTTCACGTCCATCAGTGGCCGTGAGGACTCTGAATCCGTACGGGCCAGCATTCTTCTACCCACATCCAAGACTAGTTCCTCATCATCAACGAGGAGAATGGTCCCGGTCGACTGTAATGGTCCAGGACTTTCGGATGGGCCGTGAACGACCGCCAACTTGATATGCTGGGGGCGATCTTTGGGAAGAGGAATACCTTGAAATGGGCCTGTCGATTCGATTGGGAGAGGCGGCGAAATCGAGACCTTTGGACATTGCCAAAAGCAGACGCGAACTGAACGCAACATCCCCCTTGCTCCCCTTACAAAGGGGAATGTTATTGGAAGAGGGCCGAGGCTATTTGCGAAAGTCCCTGTGGAACCGGGATTGCTTGATGAATTCTCACCGTCAGAGCCGCTTCTTGAAACCGTCAGCTTTTGTCCTATAGAGTAGTGAGCGACGTGCCCGTGATGGTCGCGAGCGAATTTACGTGGCAAGCGGCATTTGGGCCGCTTCGGCTCGATTTCTCGGTCCACTGAAGGCTGCGTCGCGTCTTAGCGGGCCACGACCAGGGACGGGCCTGATTGCGCGAACGCCTTTCTCGTGGGCGGATTTGGAGGAAGACGATGAGTACCCCCACCAGTACGCAGGACGATTATACCACCGTTGCAGCACAACTTGGCTACGCGGAATCGAAACGGTTCCGGGCCGTTCTGGAAAGCCTCATGACACCGGACCAGGCCCGGATGGCAGCAGCGTTGCCCGGAACGGCCGCGGACGTGGCTGAAAAGACGGGTGTCGATGAGGGCCACGCGAAGGAGGCTCTGGATGCCCTCTTCTTCAAGGGAGTCGTGTTCCCCAAAGGCGATTTCAACAACCGTGAGTACTACCGTTTTGCACGTTCCGTGGGGCAGCTTCACGATGCGTCCCAGGGATCTCAAGAGTTGGACATACACGAGGACCGCGAGTTATACGCGCTGTGGCATGATTTCGTGATGAACGAGTGGTATCCGGATGTTGGGAAAGCCAACCATGCCAACATGAGTGCTAAGCCTTTTCAGCGAGTTGTACCATCGCCCTTGGCGCTCGAAGGCCTCTCCGACGTTCTCCCGTGCGAGGACTATCGCGAGATGATCAAGGCCCAGGAGACTGTCGTCCTCGTGCCCTGCTCGTGCCGCGTTCGGACCGCATCCGTGGGCGAGCCCTGCGAACACACCGACGAAGTAGCGAGTTGGAAGTGTCTTCAGTTCGGCCGTAGCGCCGAATACGTTCTAGCCCGCGGCTCGGGCAAACGCCTGAGCCAGGACGAGGCCATGGCAGTGGTAGACGAGTGCGCTGAAGATGGCCTCCTCCACATGTGGTTCAACACCGACGTCATCACGGGTGTCAATATGAGTTGCAACTGCTGCCGAGACTGCTGCATGACGTACGTGCCAATGGACATTGTCGGCGGCGATATTGGGAAGAGCTGGGCGAAGTCCCGATACGAAGCGTTCATCGACCAAGACAAGTGCGACGGTTGCCAGGACTGTGTGGAACGGTGCCAGTTTGACGCCATCGACATGGTAAAGCCCGAGGCCACCGCCTCGAAGAAGCGCTCCAAGAAGCTCAAGGCGCTCATCGAGCCGGAAAAGTGCTGGGGGTGTGGCGCCTGTGTGCCAGGCTGCGAAGAAGCGAAGGCCATAGGCTTCAAGGTCGTGAGACCGCCCGAACACATCCCGTCCCCGGTATAAGACCCCATGCTGGATTCGCTGTAAGATCGGCGAAGGGGCGTCTTGATCGATTGCTGCCGTGCCAGCAGCATCTGCCTTGACCTGGCGGTGGCGGATCGGCCCATTGCCGGTAACCACGGTCGTGCGCCGAAGCATAGCGGCCGAGGCGTCCAGCCGATCCTGGTTTTGACGGCGCCGTCATGTTCCCGTGGTCTGATATGCCAATCGCTCACGCACCCAATTTCCCCTGTGCTTCGAGTTCATCCGCGACATAGTCTAAGCCCATGCCGGCGAGTGTGCTTCTTGTCGGAAATCCTGACGCCGTATCCCAGCCTTGCACCTTGTAGAATTCGGTCTTGAAGTCGTCGAAGCGATCTTTGTCGAACTGCCTTCCCTTTATCCTGACGCGTTCCCATTTTCCGTCTTTCATGCAGGGGAACGCGTGGCCTTCGGGACCGGGTCGCTCGTAGTGGATATCCGTGAAATGGACCATGTCGCGGTGGCGTCCCTGAAGGCTCCAGATGACATTGTCGAGATTCCAAATCTTCCTGCCCAATTCGATGCCTTCCGGGAAGGAAAGATTCTTTCCCGTCACGGCCTTTAGGAACTTGGGCTCGGCCTCGCCGGTCAAGCCGACCCCGCCCTCCACGCGATAATTCACGAAATCCGGCCAACGCGTGTCGCAAAACAGTAGAGACTGTTTGTAATAGCGTGTGTAATACCGGTGCCAGGATATCAGCTTCGCCATGTGCTCCGAGTACATGCCTTCGTCGCTGAAGTCGAACATTAGAGGATCGTCCTGAAAAGGCGGCATCTTGGCCGAAACGATCCCCACCATGCCTTCGGGCGTGCTCCGGTGCATGGTATCGAAGCAATGCTCGTTGATATCCCGGTCCGCTAGAACGCTTCCATAGCCCCAAATAAGGTCGGTCCGGGGATCCCGGTGCATGGGAAGCCCCCAGAATGGAAACAGGGACATGAGAACGTCCTTCGTCTCCCCGGAAAAGCCATCTAATTTGCCCCATTTTTGGGCCGCCCGCATGATGCCTTCGGCCATGTCTTCGCCAAACCGGCTGGGGTTTCCACGACCATCGTCCCCGTACGCAATCATTCGCATGAACTGTTCGGCAAACTCCAAGGTGCCATACTTTTCGAAATCCAGCGGGCAGTCAAGACCCGTGCCGGGGGCAAAAGCGCCCGACTTGTGCAGCGCTTCGAGGTAGCGAACGCTGTGCTTCAGCTCAAAAGCGTTCAGGCCGAGATCGTTGAGTATCTTGCAGGCCTTGCGCTTAACATCGGGGCTATCCGCGGCACCGTAGAACGCCGAATTTTCACAGATGATCTCGTTGGCAAGTCCATCCTCGTAGCGGCCCCGGCAGGCCGCGTGACAGGCCACACAAGCCTGTGGCCTGTGGCGGCGGGGCTTTAGCTTGAAGCGGCGGGGCCTGGTGCGCTCGTCATCAAGGAACGAGATCGGCTCGTCCCCAAAGAACGTGATCGGCCAGGGAGAGCCATCGTGTTTGATGTGCGATTGTATACCTGGACGTGGATCTTCAGGATCAAAGGCATAGTTCTTCCGTTGCCAAATCCGGGCATTCAGCAGGGCCTTTGGATCATGTATCCCAATCGCGCCCGTACCGATCGCGCTGATGGCTTTGA
>JASLXP010000758.1 GCA_030740295.1 Planctomycetota bacterium | reverse complement strand
GAATCGGATAATGGATCCCGACCGAAACACCCGCCTCCTTCATCGGATCGAGAAAGCAATCCCTCTGCGGCACACGAACGGTATAGACGTGATACACATGACGGTTTCCGGACATCTCGACCGGCGTAGGAATATCAAGCGGGGAGAGCTGTTCCGTATAACTGGCCGCATGCCTCCGTCTGGCTTCCGTCCATTCTTCGAGGTAGCAAAGCTTAACGCCAAGTACTGCGCCCTGGACCCCATCCATCCGGTAATTAAAGCCCGGCAGCGTGTGATGGTATTTCTGCGATTGCCCCCAATCGCGCATCAGGCGAATACGGTTATTGTGCTCCGGATCGTTCGTCGTTACCAGACCGCCTTCACCATAAGCCCCGAGGTTCTTTCCGGGATAAAAGCTGAAGCAGGCCAGATGCCCCATGCTCCCGGCGCGGCGTCCTTTGTATTCGGCGCCATGCGCTTGGCAGGCATCTTCGATAACAGACAATCCCTGGCGTTCAGCAATCTCAAGAATGGGATCCATATCCGCTGTCTGCCCGTAAAGGTGCACCGGGATGATAGCCTTCGTACGTTCCGTGATCGCCGCCTCAATCTGGTTCACATCGATGGTGTAGGACTCCGTATCAATATCGACAAACACCGGCCGGGCGCCCGTATAACGAATCGCTGCCACTGTTGCGATAAAAGTAAACGGAGTGGTAATCACCTCATCCCCATCCCCGATCCCACAGGATTCCAATGCAAGATGCAGGGCGCTCGTGCCGGAGTTCACCCCGATGGCATGCTCGGCCTGACAATAGGAAGCAAAATCACTTTCGAATTGGGCAACCGCATCCCCCAGCACAAACTGCGTGCTTTCAAAAACAGCCGCGACAGCCGGCAGTATTTCGTCCTTGATGCCCTCGTATTGTGCTTTCAGATCAACTAGTGGACTCATTCTTACTTCGCCTTTGATAATGCGTCTTGACGCTCGATGTAATGATGCTGCAGCCTGTATTGCTTCTTCTCCCTGACAAGAGAGAAGACGATGCCCCGCTGGACTCCATTCGCCTTGATCAGGTCCTGGGCGGTTTTCATATCTTTCCAGACGGCAAGATTACGGTGCGCGTAGAAGACAATGTGCGGGATGATCCCCCCACCTCCGGTAAGAAACATTCCCCGGGAATTGACGAAAACGACTTCGTCTGATTTCGCCGTCTTTGAAATCATTTCGCCCAATGTTTTATAGATAGTGTGTCCGTTTTTGTTCTGTTCCCGGAACTCCCCTATCGCGGCCGCAATAAGGATTAAAAAGACGGTCAAAATCGATCCGATATTTCCAATAAGCTCCTTACGCCCCCTTGTCTCCTCCAGCCTTGAAATAATGCTCGAAAGGCCCACCCCAGTAAACGTGGAGATGGCGACGAGCATCGTCAGCACAGAGTATTCGTGCACTGTGGAGTAATTGAACAAAACCACATGATGCCCGCAGACCGGCAATATGGTGATGCCAGCCACGGCCCGGCACCGCTTGTCCATTTTGACAAACTTTTCTTTCAGGCTTCCCAGGACCAATGACAGTCCAACAGTAAAGAAATTTGTGCCCCATCTGGGAGAGGGTGCTGACGAAGTGTTGCCCAGAGCCAATGCCACAAATGCGATAACAGCGAGAAAGAAAAGCAGCCCACCGTAGCCTTTGTAGTAATGGCCTAAGAGCCTCCTCCACGCAACGATGTCGTAAATATGGAGGCTTTTGTCAGTCTCTTCGAAATACCCGCTGATGAAGGAGAATCGGCTCAGGAAGTATTTCACCAGCTCAATTGGCCCCGAGATGGCCGACATCTGTATCAGGACAACCAGCGCCGCGAGCACAACTCCACCGATGATGGCGGCAATCAGCCAGCGCATGGCCTGTTCTTTACGATAAATCAGGGCATAGAGACCTACCACCCCATAAAAGAGAACGCCAAACCATGCGGTGTAAAACATCAGGAAAGTCAGCCCCCCCATGGCGATGACCCACCGCTTTTTCTCTTCGTCGTTCTCGCCATCCAGAATTCTGATGAACACATAAACCGCGATGGCAAACCACGGATGATTCAACCATTGCGCAGAGTACGTATTACAGTGAAACCAGAGCCCGAACGGAGCAAATATATAGACGGCCGAGGCAATAAATGCCGGGATTTCACAAGCAGCGAAACTCTTACCCTTGAGTAGTTGATACACGATCAGGTAAATGAATACTGCGCATATCAAATGAAGGAAGAGATTGAAAATCTGTAACGGTAGAACATCCGGATAAACACCGAGCATCCGAAACACCACATAAGGCGCGATCCAAGACAGTGGAGGATAGGAGGTGTAATACCACACCCCATCCTCGTTCTTCATTCGAGCGTCGTTAGAAATGTTTCTGTTGGCTACCCCCGGGTAGGTCAATACCGGGAGAAAATGGTGGTGGAACGCGCCTTCCTCATACCAGATCTGCTGGGTAATCAGCACGGGCGCGGTTACCCATTCATAATGCGCGCTGAGAGGGCGGTTGATGTAGCGTGCACGCACCACAACGCTGAGAGCAAAAAGAGCGACGAGAAAAGCCGCTCTTCTGGCTATACGGTAGCGGGGGCTGGGATCTGTGCAGACCTGCTTTAACTGGTCAATCATTTGGTTTCATTTTGAGGCAACCCTTACACGACCGTTGCCGTTGGAGGAAACGTCGCCCATTGGCAGTCGTTTGATGGGATCATCAATGAGGCCCAGTGGCGGCATTGGGCTGCTGCCGGTCATTTCGAGCGGCGCATTATTTCATGCAGTATCTGAACGACAAGTCACACCCTTTCCGACGCAAAACTCGAATGCTCAGGCTTGGGTCGGTGTCTATCCCGGCGAAATCATCTAGGATGGTTTTTTCGAAACATCACCCGGAACAGGACGTACATGTGTGGGATCTGTGGCGTTTCA
The DNA here is from genome assembly GCA_030740295.1 of Planctomycetota bacterium. Next base: position 1,980 of record JASLXP010000758.1, on the reverse strand, counting down.
TTTGCGCAGAAGGATAGACCGGCCGACGAACAGCTCATCAAGAAGATGTGCGACACCATCATCCACCGGGGGCCTGACGATGAGGGTATCTTTGTAGAGGGTAATGTCGGACTCGGCATGCGCCGGCTCTCAATTATCGATCTGGAAGGCGGCAGCCAGCCTATCCATAACGAAGACGAGACCATCTGGGTCGTCTTCAACGGTGAAATCTACAACTACAAAGACCTCGTCAGCACCCTCTCTCAGAAGGGTCACAAGTTCTACACTGAGTCTGACACCGAGGTCATCGTTCATGCCTATGAGGAGTTCGGAGATGAATTTCTCCAGCACCTTAACGGTATGTTTGGCTTTGCCTTATGGGACAAAAAGGCACAACGGCTGTTACTGGCGCGGGACAGAATGGGCATCAAGCCCCTCTATTATGCTGAGCACGATGGCGCCTTTATCTTCGGTTCCGAACTGAAAGTTGTCCTGGAGTACCCGGGATTCCCAAGAAATATCGACCTGGTCGCTCTTGATGAGTACCTGAGTTTCGAATACGTCCCAACCCCGCGCACCATTTTCCAGGGAGTGAAAAAACTCCCTCCCGGGCACGCGCTCAGCTACAGAAACGGTAAGCTCGAAACCTGGAAATACTGGGATGTAAATCTTGCTCGCAGCGAAAGCATCCGACCGAAGCAGCTCGCCGATTACGAGCATGAGCTGCTCGAGCTGCTCGAAAAAGTCGTCCAAAAAGAGATGGTCAGCGATGTACCGATCGGAGTCCTCCTCAGCGGCGGCATCGACTCGAGCGCCATCGCCGCCATGATGGCCAAGGCCGCTCCCGGCAACCTCAAGAGTTTCTCCATTCGTTTTGAAGACCCTTCATTCGACGAATCCAACTACGCCCGCCTGGTCGCCAAACACCTGCAGACCGAACACCATGAGCTTTCCCTCACCCCGGAAATAGCCATGGAACTGGTGCCCAAGATCGGCTCATTCATCGATGAGCCACTGGGCGATTCTTCCCTTATACCGACGTATCTGCTGTCCGAATTCACCCGCCATCACGTGAAAGTGGCGCTCGGTGGCGATGGCGGCGACGAACTCTTTGCCGGCTATTCCACCCTGCAGGCCCATCGCCTTGTCGAATACTACGAACGTATGCTGCCCGGATTTGTCCGACATCGGATGATTCCCTGGGTCATCGATCGGATGCCAGTCTCTTTCGACAACATCAGCTTTGATTTCAAGCTGCGGCGCTTCGTCGCCGGAAGGGCCGTTCCGCCAGTCGTTCGGCATCACCAATGGATGGGCTCTTTCTCCCAGACCGACAAGCCCAAACTTTTAAAACCATGGGCCGAGCTCCGCGAACGAGATGTCTACCAGGTCGCCTTCGAACACGAGCACAACTCCCAGGCCAAAGAAGATGTAAACCGTCTGCTTTACTGCGACCTCAAGATGTATCTCGAGAACGACATCCTTCCCAAAGTCGACCGCGCCAGCATGGCCAACTCACTCGAAGTGCGCGTCCCACTCCTCAATCACACGCTCGTAGAATACGCCTCTCAGATCCCCCACAGCCTGAAGCTGCACGGCATGACAACCAAGTACATCCTTCGCCGCGCCCTGAAGGATCAACTGCCTAAATCGATTCTGGCCAGAGGCAAAAAGGGGTTCAACATGCCCGTCGCCAAGTGGTTCGCCGGCCCCCTCCGTCCCTTGGTCGAAGATATGCTCTCTGAGAGCCGTCTGAAACGGGAAGGATACTTCGAGCCGGCTTACGTAAAGCAGCTGATGGACGAGCACATGTCCGGCTATCGAGATCACCGCAAGCTCCTGTGGACGCTCCTGGTCTTCGAACTCTGGCACGAACATTGGTGCTCATCGGATAGTTGGCCAGTGGAATGCCGAGAGCCATGACGCGCCCGTTTCTCCATGCCTTGCCTACTTGATGCGGGTAAAAAACAAGCACAGACATACCAGATGAAACTACGCCCC
>JASLXP010000757.1 GCA_030740295.1 Planctomycetota bacterium | reverse complement strand
TCCCACGCCCTTACCTGCTGCATCGGTCACCTTCAGAGGAGCGATACTGCCTGTCACCTCCTCGTCTTTTGCATAGGGCAGGTAGACGCATGCGAAGCTGGTCGTCTTGCCCTTCTTTCGCCAGAGCAGGCCGTCTGTCTTCCTGAGTGCTTTGAAAGACAATAGCTCGCCTTTACCGGCAAACAGAATCCTGAGGCCGCTCCCGTCCGGTCGTTTCAAGACAGCTTGGGTCGGCAAATCAAATTTGCCTGTCGGATGCAGTGATTCGTAAAGAACGGATTCGCCGAATCTCTCGGCCTTCGATTCTTTCCTTCCTTCCGTCGCCAGGCTGAGCCTGGTGAGGCTGGTGTGGTAGAGCCAATCGTATCTGTGCTCCTTACTCGCCTGGCATCGATCGATTACGATGAGCGCCTCTTTTGTCTGTACGAGTGCTCTTTCGTGCTCTACGTCTTTGTAGGCACCGACCTCGCGAGCGGCCGCTGCCTCCCAGCCTTTGCCGGATCTCTGGTAGATCAGCTCGCCGGTATCCGCGTCAGGATTTGCGCCGTCGATCATGATCGAGGTGGAGCTGGCGATTGTCTCCAGGAAGTTCTTGAAATTGCTCCCGTAGCCGCCCATCACGTTGCGTACGAACCAGCCGCCTTTTGCGTAGGCGTTGATGGAGAGCTTGTTTCGATGGCCGTGCACGAGCTCACGGCCGAAGTGCATGTAACAGTAGTTGCCCGCGTCCGGGACACGCATCGCGATGCCGCCGTATTCAGGCAGGACGGTCGTCTGGTTGGGGATGGGCGAGACCGTGTTCTCTTTTGTCACTTTCGGTTTGCTTTGCCAGGTCAGGGCCCAGAGGTAGCTGTTGTAAGGCTGGCCGCCGCCGGACCATGCCCTCCACAACTTGCGGTGATGCGCTACCCAGGCGAGCTCAGGGTCTTTGACAAAACCGGCCAGTGAATGGACTGCGTTATCGCTGTAGTGATAGCCACCCGGGCCGCCGGTTCCCAAGGTCGGGCCCCGCCCATCGGGACCGTAGAGTTTGTAGGCTGCTTTGAAAATCCTGGTGAGCTGGTCGTCGAGCTTGAGCAGACCACCATTGATGCACGTGGCCAGCACGGGGAACGCCACACCGTTTGCCACGTTCTGATAGCTCGGATTCTCCCACCAGTTGCCGTCCGAAAGATACCCCACGCGGATCAGATTCGTGATGCCGTGCTTGTCATACATTGAACGAGCCAGCAGGCTGGGGGACTCGGAGGCGAGGCCCGCGTAGAGGGAGGCGGATTCGATCATCCACTGCAGATTCATCGCTCCTACTTTGTGATCCATCATCAGGTTTGCAGACGGGACAAAGACTTTGTCTCGGATGCCGGTGAGTTCCGTATCTGTGAGCAAACCGGCCGGTCGAATGAAATCCAGCGCGATGGCCAATCCCGTCAGCCAGACCTGCTCCCTCATGTAAGTGGAAGCAATTCGGACGGCCCCCGATGTATGGCTGTTCACCGGGCTGCCGGCTTCGGGCGCGACGATGGGCAGCTTCAGGTAAGTATCGATATACCCTCGCAGGATGGCCGCGGCCCTGGTCGCGAATTCTTTGCGCCCGGTAATGCCGTAAGCGAAACCGAGATTGCGGGCCTGGGCTGCGTTTGAAAGATGTTTGCCGCCCCAGCCCTTCATGCCCGCGTCGAACATCGGGCCCGTGTAAGTGCGTCCGCATTGCGAGCACTGGTAGGTGCTGAACGGCAGATTAGGAACGCGAATCTCTTTGAGCGCTGTACCCTTCAGGACCATTGCATTTTTCAGGCAGGATTCCGCAAAGCACGAGTTGCGTCCCGCGCACGCAAGGGGCGGGTAGCCGGGCGTGTAATCGAGTGCTTTTTCGCCCAGCCGAACAAAATGTTGAAGGCCGCGAGGGATGTCTTTCCGCGACTCAGGATTCTTCCATCTGCGCTGCAAGGCCAGCATACGCCGGGAGTCCATCAGGATGGAAGGATGCGGCATCTTCTCCGGCCGCGTCCCTGCAGAGAGCTCCGTGTGCAGCACGAGGCCGGGCACATCCGCCACCCTGAGTGCGATGGTAGCGGTTTCACCGTAATGTCTTGGCTCTTCCGCGATCACCTTTGCCGGGGCGACGATACGAACGAATACCTCACCCACCTCGCCAGGCAGCAACGATAGGGGCCGGTCGGGCATCTGAGCTTCGAATCGTTTCAGCGTCCGGGGCACCAGTGATGCTCTGACGCTCATCGGCTTTGCGCCGCTGTTTTTCACCCTGACTCTGAAGTGCGTTACCTGCGAGCCATCCTTCTGCCTGCCCCATTTGCCGGGATACGATCGCTCGATCCCAAGAGGATTCCTCAGCAGGCGAATGCCATCGAGGTACACCTGTGTGTGACCGGCGCCGGCAAGCTGGTGGACCTCGAACTGAAACTCCTGTTTGTCCTTGTCAAAGGTAGTTGGCCAGGCGTTTTCCCATCGGCGTAAATCCTGCGTGTAAAGAAACCACTCGCCGAATTTCTCCATCGTGTCGACGCTGTAGTAAAGACCACGATAGCCATAAACCGCAGGGAACTGCTGCACGATCGGGTTGAGATTCCAGATGCGCTTGCCCTCGAACTTCACCCAGAATGTCAGGAGGTCGTACTGGCTGAAATCGATCTTCGAGCGATCCGGATTCTTGAGCACGATATGACCAATGCCGTCATCCTCGGCCGTCCACTTGAGCGCCTTGTTGCCCTCGACCGCGTCGCTCACCCACTCGAGTTTGCCTGTGTCCTGGTTTTCCCATGCGCCTGTGCCCTTTTCAAAATCGTCGATCAGAAGTACTTCAGGCCAGACTTTTTCCGGCGGCTCGGTGAATGCGAAATTAGTAAGGAAGGTGGGCGCTAATATCAGGCTGATCGACAGGAACATTCTCTGGCTTTTCATTGATCGCTCGTGGCCGGAAACGGAACATTCAAAATAATGCTAACGCGCATCCTACCAAAGTTTCTATTCGGGCGATCCAATGAATCTCATGCTGTGAGCTGGCAGGCTGGCGCTGGCAGCCTGTCGCCACTCCCCTCAGGCTATTTCACGCCACGCAGCAATTCGAGAAACTGCTGCTTGCCCGCCGTGCCTTGGAAGGTCTTTGCCAGTTGCCCGTTTGAATCGTAAAGCGCGAAGAAGGGCAGGGCCACGCTGTTGAAAGTTTCCTTCTGCAGCTTCTGGTTGCGCTCGGCACGCTCGGCGGGATTGCCGTCCGTGTAGAGTTTGAGTGAAACAAAGCGGCTTACTTCGGTCTGAACTTCTGAATCGACGAGCACGGTCGATTCCATCTGGCGGCAGTTAATTCATGTAAAACCAGTGAATTCGAGCACGAGCGGTTTGCCCTGTTCTCGAGCGCTCTTTCGGCCTTCCTCGAAGGAGACATCTTTCTGCCACTGCTTCACCTCCTTTGGCGCGTCCGTGGAAAACTGTTCTGGCGGTAGAAAGGCCTCCAGGTAGCCGAGCGGTTTGCCGCCGAGGCCGGTGGCCATCCAGAGAGCGAGCGCTCCGGTGATGAGCGCGAAGGTCACACGGGTCACGCTGATCGAATCCTGTGGCGTGTCATGAGGCAGCCTGAAAAGGTGCAGCAAATAGAGACAGACGAACGCGGAACAGATGACCCATGTCGAAAGAACGATCGAGCGGGGAAGAATGCCCCAGCCCATCTGCCAGTCAACGTTTGAAAAAAACTTGAAGGCCGCGGCGAGCTCGAAGAAACCGAAACTGACTTTAACCGCGTTCATCCATCCACCGCTCTTTGGCAGGTTCTTCATCAATGAAGGGAAGAGGCCCAGGATAAAGAAAGGGACAGCCATGGTGCCCGAGTAGGCCAGCATGCCGAGGATGGACCAGAAATAATCGCCCTGGCTCGCGGCCAGCAACACGGCCGAAGCAAACGGCGCAGTGCACGCGAACGCGGTCACTGCGAAGGTCAGTCCCAGGAAGAGCGCGCCCGCATAACCGCCCTTGCCCATGAAATTCAGTTTCTGTTGAAGGGACGCGGGGAGCCTCAGATCAAACGCTCCGAGGAGGCTGAATGCGAATACGACGAACAGAATTCCGATGATGAGATTGACGATCGGATTTGCTGCAAACTGCCGCGCAGCATTCGCGCTGAAAAAAACGGTGAGAATGAATCCGAGCCCTGTGAAGCTGCCGATGATGCCCGCGCCATAACAGAGGCTCAGGTTGAACGGGCTCGAGCCGCTGTCCTGCGACTGTTTCAGAAAGTAAGAGATGGTCACCGGAATCAGCGGAAAAACACATGGCGTGATGAGCGTCAACAGACCGGCGCCAAATGCGAGACCGAGGAACGCGATGAACCCGACCTTGGCAACATCCTTCGAGCCCTCTGTCTTCTGGGTTTCCGGCTTATCGGTAGCTGGAGAAGGCAGGGCAGCATCGCTTGCAGGGAGGACTTCGATGTCGAATGCGAAATCTCTTTTCGATGGTCGCAAGCAAGAGTTGTCATTGCATTCCTGAAAGTGAAATGTGCCTCGTAGTTTCTGGGTGCCCGGCTTTGTGCCGGCTGCTGCCTGGATGCGTTGGGTGAAAAGGACGTTCCCTTCGTAGTAATCGTAGGCCGGCGTAAATTCAGTGGCCGGGGCGGTCTTCGGTTTCTGGTCGCTGGCCAATGGGCCGGCCAGTGAAAATGATCCATCCTCCAGTTCGACCGCTGTCTTAATGCCGACGCCGGAGCGATCTATGCCGTAAACGTGCCAGCCTGCGTCGAGCTTCACTTCCACGCGAAGTTCAAAGGCATCTCCCGCTCTAACACTCTTAGCCGCAGGTTCGATTCTGTAAGAGAGCTTGGACGACCGAACACGGCCGTCAGGTCCGGCCTCCTCAGCGGGCTGTTTCTCTTTCTCCGCGCCATCACCTTGAGCCGGGAAGGCCCCGAGGGGATTCGTCTCTTCATCGGCCCCCGATGCTTCCGTTATCCTCAAAGGTAACGAAAACGCATAGGTCTTAGGTAGCAGACAGATTTTATCGGAGCAGATCTGGTACTTCACAGATCCTTTCAACGTGGCCTCGCCCGCAGGGGCATCCTCACTGATCGTGATCGGCAAGGTGAACGTCACTTCACCTTCGAACGAATCGTATTCGAGGTCCGTTTCCCCAAATTTCTTCTTGACGTGCTTCGGCCGAGGCGATGTGACGTCGCCCAGCTTGAATGGCTGTCCTGCATCGAGCGCAATGACGGTAGCAACTGAGCCTTCATATTCTTTGAAACCGTAAATGTGCCACCCGTCGTCCATCCTTGCGGTCACACTCACCTCCAGGCTGCTGCCGGCAGCGGCCTCGGCCTTGGATGCCTTTACCTGAAATGTGATGTTCTCCGTCTCGGCGGGCTCACCAAAATCGAATTGAGCGGAAAGGCTTGTGGTGACGAAGAGCAGCGCCAGAAAATGTAGAAAAGTCTTGTTCATACTTTTTGTGGGTTGCATCCACATTGGTCGATGCACATGTGTTCAGATTACCCCGTAGGGGCTTCAATTGTTTGACGGGCTTCTTCGATGGCATTTGCCAGCGAGATGACTTCATCCACGCTCAAATCCTCGCCGCGGCGGTCAGGGTCGATGGCAGCGATCTCGAATCCTCGTTTGAGAGTCTCGGCGGGCACCATCACCCGTTCGTCCTGCTTCAGTGCGTTTACTGCCTTCTTACGTCTGGCGGAGAAGAGTCCCTGGGCGATCGTGCGGAAAAGGTCCGTGTCGTCGATCCGCTCAAGGCGATCAAAACGCGGGGTAATGCCCACGATTGCCGAGTCCACCTTCGGCTGCGGCCAGAAGACAGTATTTGGCAGGATCTTCAGGATTTCGACATTGGCCCAAGTCTGGATGATCACCGAAAGACTGCCATAGTCCTTGGTGCCGGGCTCAGCAACGAGACGTTCGCCGACCTCTTTCTGCACGGTGAGAACCATGCGTTCAACCGGGATAGGGCCCTGGAGCAGAATTGGAATGATCAGGGTGCTGATGCTGTAAGGGAGGTTCGAGACAACTTTGAATCTTGTCTCAGGCCGCGACTGAAGCTCTGCGAGGATCTCGGCCTCGAGCTCCGGGTCGAGGTTGTATTTGTTCTTGAGGACATCCCGGTTAACCATCCGGATGTTCGTGAGCCCGGATGTGTATGCCGAGCAGAAATCGAACATCCGGGCATCGATCTCGACGGCCCAGACCTTCCACGCACGCTGGGCGAGCTTGCGCGTCAGTAATCCGGTACCGGCGCCGATATCCAGCAGAAAATCGTTTTCGCCGACCTCGCCGGATTCGACAAGAAAGCGCAGCAAATTGTGATCGATCAGAAAATTCTGGCCGAGCTCTTTGCGCGCCCAGATGTTGTATTCCTGAAAGACGGCCTTGAGATCTGATTTGGTTCGCAGCCGGATAGACATGGCTGGGAGGTTAATGCTCCTAATGGGCGGGCGGGTTAAACGTGAGTAGTAGCCCCTTGTGACTGATTCAACCATGATTCAGAGCCCGCATCCCAGATTAGCCCTTCCCGGAATGCCATCCGCTGTAGAGCGTCCCACACAGGAAACGGAATTCGTTCCTTCTCCAGCAGGCTTTCGTAGTTTTCTCTGGCTCCGCCCAAACGCGCCGCCAGATCTGCAGCGTCAATGCCTAGCTTTTCGATCAGTTTTTTGAGGCTTTGTGGACTCATCGGAATTGCTCCTCATCTCCAGTAAAGCTGTTCTTGTCCGTCAACAATGACTTCAACAGCATCTTGATCCAGACTCTCAAGAATCTCTTTAACACAGGGCTCGATCCAGTCAGTGTCGATGCAGAAGGCCTCAATTTTAGTGCTCTTTTCAGGTGTTCCCTGCCAAACCCCAAATCCAATCCAACAGGAGAACGAAGGCACATACGTGGACACGATGTCGATGATGGACTCCATCTGTCTTTCGCCAGTAACATTGTGGCTGCCGACAACTATTTCAACTCGATGAGCCATGAATTCCAATCCTGGAGAGTATGTACCAATAGTAACAATAATTCATGTGATGGCCGTCCTGTTGCTCGCTGATATCGCTCCACCAGCAAGGCGCTCAGTATTCGGAAGAGAAATCTCTGCCAACGCATCCGGCTTGGCCAGCTACCGCCGCACGCATATCATTTCGTAAGCTACACTATTCACCATTTACTATTCACAATTCACGTCTTCCATCATCCACCTCTTCTCTCATGTCCAATTCCGCCTCACGTGATTATGTAGTCCTCTCCGCGGTCGGCACTGACCGGCCAGGTATCGTTGCTGAGGTGACGGAATTCCTGAGCGGACGCGGGTGTAACGTCGAAGAGAGCCGGATGGCCATTCTGGGTGGAGAATTTGGGCTGTTGATGCTTCTTTCAGGTACGACGGTCGAAGCACTGGATGATGAGATTTCAAAGCTCGCGGAAAGCAGCGGGCTCGAGATACGTATACGCAGTACTGCTGCGCCCGAGCTGCACCGCCAGACCGGAGCGGTGCCTTATCTGATTAAGACCTACGCTGCGGATCACGAGGGCATCATTCATGCCATCAGCCGCAGCCTAACCAGGCTGGGGGTCAACATCGTTTCCGCATCCACCTCTTCCCATCCCGCACCCATCTCTGGTACGCCGTTGTTTCAGATGGACATGGAGGTCGACGTGCCCCAGTCCCTGAACCTCAACGAACTTCGTAATGCCCTCGACCAGGTGGCAACGGAAGAGAACGCGGACATCGAGCTGTCCTTCGTCGAAGGCGGACATTAAATCAGAAGCTGGTGCGGGACTTCAAAAAAACTGAAAGTAATCCCTAAAGGAATCTCGGAGCCTCCGAAAATCCTGTTGCCAAAAACGAGAGCACGGTCCTGCCTGCCCAGGCGGCCATGGCTTTCAGGAGATTCAAACCACCTATCGTTCCATTTACCCAGGCCGCCAGTCTGCGTCTGCAATCTGGCCGGCAGAGGAGGCTACACCATGGCTGTTTCAACAGTCCAAGGCGGCTTCATGCCCGTCCGCCGCGACACTACCATCAACACGATTACCCGCACAGTCGAGGTCTATGTGCCCCAGACGCCCTCGGCACCTTCGACCCCAGACACCGTGAGTCTTTCCTCAGATGCCCTCGAGCGATTCCAGAATGGCTCGCGCATTTTCGCTACGGACATCTTTCGCCCACTGGAGATTCCCAGTCTTACATCGGCTACGCTCGAATCCGAAACGACCGTAAATGTTGAAGAGACGCAGAATAGCGCGACGGCTTCCGGCGAGGAGGATACAGTAGAAGACCATGCAGGAGATGCCTCCTCCGCTTCGGACGCTGGCAGCAATACCACAAATGCAGATCAGTCATCCGGTTCAGGCCAGAATGTGGATTCTGATTCGGCGCAGACACAGTCTGGAGATAGTGACTCGGGAACGGGAGCGGAAACCACGACTACGGCCTCCGGACAGAATGAAAACTCATCCGTCAGTATCCCTGTCATCATCGAAGGAGCTGATGACGCCGCTGGCGGCTCCGGCGCCGCCGACAGCTCCGGCAACAGCGCTGATGGCAACTTTGGTTTCGACCTCGAGCTGGTAAACCGTGGCTTCAATGGTTTCCGATTCAATCCCCTGAATCCGGGCAGACCGCTCCGGCCATTTGGTTTCGGTGACCTTCCGCAGTTTGCTGACCTTCGGCTCAATCAAGAGCCAATGGAACTCGCGAATCCGTTTACGCTGCAGGGAGTCAGCCTGTTCGATCATGCGCTTCTGAGAAATGACTTCGGCATCTGAAATACTCGGTTCTTTGAACCGCAGTCAGCACCGGGCACAAGTTTCAAGCCCAAAACTGGAACATTGTGTCCGGTTTTACTTCTGAGAACGGCCTCCAAGTCCCGGCAGATTCCTGAGGAAACTTGCCACAAAAGCTATGACAGACTGTTGACATTGGAGTCAGGGCAAAACGGCCAGGGGAAAAGATATCGATGATGAAAGCCCCCTTCGGGAAAACCTTGCCCATTCAGACCATTCTGCTGGCGACGGATGATCCATCCCCTGCGGGAAAACGGTAATTCGCGCCCCTCGCGGTGAAGTTCTTCCTTGGCGCGTGGCCGGTTGTAAGGTGTTCCTACCAAGTCGTTTATCGCGTTTCGGGTGAGAGGATGGAGAGGATGATCTCGGGCTTCGGTCTTTAGGCGTTCAGAAAACATGGCATTGACTTTGCGCAAGGCCGGGCAACTGCCCCGCTCCCCGACGCACCGAGATCGCATTATGGCCGCAGCAACTGTTACATCCGCCAGGCTGAATTCCAACCCAACAACAACATCCGAAAAGAAGAGTCGGCTGACCGAGAGCGACGCCCCTGACAGGATTGGTCGTTTTCAGATAATTCAGCAAGTCGGCAGAGGCGGAATGGGCGTTGTATTCAAAGCACTCGATCC
>JASLXP010000756.1 GCA_030740295.1 Planctomycetota bacterium | reverse complement strand
ACAGGCATACTCCCATTCCGCTTCGGTCGGCAACCGGTATTCGTAGCCATCGGGCCTCTGGTTGTCGTTTGTATTCAGCCATCGGCAGAAAACTCCCGCCGGTCGCCAGTCATCCAATTCTGCCGGCCGATTGTCGCCCCTGTGTCTCGCAGGGCTTTGTCCCATGGCCTTCCGGTACTGTGCCTGGGTTACCTCGTGGATGCCCATGTAGAAATCACGGGTGATCCGCACGCGATGCTTGGGCGTCTCCAAAGCCCGAATCCAGTCTTCATTCACCCGGTGCGCGGCCACAAGGCTCTTCACCTCCTCTTCGCTTGACCCCATCATGAACTCACCGGCCGGGAGCTTGACGAACTTCATGCCGAGCAGGTTCTCGTATGCGACCTTTCGTATCGTTTCTGTCCTCATCTTTCCGATGGCATTGCAGTAGCTCTTGCCTTGGCTGGAATACACGTGGAGTTCTCTGACCTCCTTGTCAGACAGCCCTCGGTTCCACAGAGCAACCTCATCGATACGGCCGGGCCAGAAGGCCTCCCAGTCCGCGAGCCCGGTGCGTCCGATGAAAAAGGGACGCTCCCGGTCGTCAAAGGGACGCTTGTCCTCGACCGAGTGCTTCAGTTGGCCGTCCAGGTAGGCCTTAATCTTGCCGTTCGCGGCTACGCCGACGATGAAGGCCCACTTGCCGACCTGCGGCTTCTCTCTGATAGCGGCGAACTTCTCGCCGGCCGGACCCTGACCTACGCAGAACTTGAAGTCGTCTTTGTATTTCCCGAAGACAAAACCCCAGTACTTATCGACAGGAGGGCTGGAAAAGTTGAAGGGGTAGGATCGGAAGAAGTCATCATTCTTCCCGCCAACCCGGAAGGTCTTCGGGCTGGTCAGCTTCACCCAGGCCGCGACGGTCAAGCTCCGCATTCTGAGCGAAGAGGATGGCGCTACTTCCACCCAGCTCTCTTTCCCGTCGAAATCGAAGGCACCGCCCACGAGATCGTCGACGAGGGTGGCCCCGTGCACCTCACCGTCATTGCCATTGCCGCTAAGGTCCTTCAGATAGGTCTTACCATCCCGTTCGACAGTGTGTCTTTGTCGAACGAGAAGGCCATGACCGCGCCCTTTGCCCAGGACAGGCTACTACTTGGAGTTGCAGGAACTGTCGTTGTATTCTGAATCGCGTCGGGCTTTACAGTGGTGGTAGTGGATGGCGTCGTGGGCCCGCGGTTTCCGCGTGGGAAAAGAAAGTAAACAGAAATGGTCAGCACGGCTGCCGCGGCGATACCCGAAAAGACTAAAGCACGACCGCGGCCTCGGGACGCGGACGCGCCGGCATTGACCCGCGGGTCCGGGCGAGTTTGCGCCAACCTGACTTCCATCTCCTCGCGGACTATTGTGTCCGCGGGGACAGTGTCAGCATTCTGATCGACTTTTTGCTCCGGCTCTTTTTTCTTCTTCTTTCGGCGGCCGGTTTTCTTTTTGGGTTTCTGCGGGACAGGCGTGATGCCTGTGCCAGTTTTCGTTTCCATCCCTTGCAGGGCTGCATCCAGGGAAGCCAGGGCCTCCTCGCACGACTGGAATCTCTTATCGGGTTCCTTGGCCATCATCTTTCGGATGAATGTGGCTACCTTCGCGGGAATCGCTGAACCGATGTCCTCCGGGAACGTCAACGGGTGGCTGACGTGTTTAAGAAGGACCGAGACAGGCGTGTTGCCTGTGAAAGGCGGCTCGTCGCATAGCATGTGGAAAAGGGTGGCGCCCAGAGAGTAGATGTCAGTGCGATGGTCCGTTGGCTTCGATTCAGCCTGTTCGGGCGACATGTAAAGCGGCGTGCCGAGGATCGCTCCGCTGGCGGTGAGAGACGAATCGGCGGCGAGAGCTCGCGCCAGTCCGAAGTCCGTCACCTTCACCGTGCCATCAGCAGTGAGCATCAGGTTCTGGGGTTTGATGTCCCGGTGAATGATCCCTTCGGCGTGCGCGCTGCCGATACCCAGGAGTGCCTGCCGGATAATCTGCACTACTTCGTCGACCGGTAGCCTGCCCTTCCCCTTCATGATGTCAGAAACATCGCCACCGGAGATCAACTCCATCGCAACGAAGTGCACGTCCTCCAGTTCTCCAATCGTATAGACGTGGGCGATGTTGGTATGAGTCAGCTTCGCCGCGAGGATGGCCTCACGCTTGAATCGTTCGATTGCGGATTGGTCTTCGACGATGTGCTGTGACAGAACCTTGACTGCTACCTCGCGTTGAAGAGCTGCCTGTTCAGCCAGATAAACCCGACCCATCCCACCGGATCCGAGGAGCCGGAGGATTCTGAACTCGCCCAGTGTCTGATTGATCAGCGGATCGGATTTAGCCACGGGAATCGTCCGTCGGGCTGTTTCCAGGTTCAGGAACGCGAGCTGGCATCTTAGAGCGGCACGGGGCCACGGACAAACTCTTCGTCTCGATCTCTGACTTTAGGTTGCCCACATTTCTTTACACCGAAGGTGTTGCGCCTTCCAGCCCAGGGTTGCGAGGCTCTGGGAGCTACCCTGGGTAACCAGGTAACGATTTCCTCCTACCCCGAAGGGGTTTCGCCCATATGTTAATCTGTCTGACTCAACAGATATAGGCGCAACCCTTTCAGGGTTGAAGAACAGATCTGCCTTCCAACCCAGGGTAGCTCGCAGAGCCTCGCAACCCTGGGCTGGAAGGCGTAATGCCTTCGGCATAAAAGACGATCTGAAATGTGAGCAAGGCTCAGGGCTTGCGCCCGGGGCGACATGCTTTTGCCCTTTCGGGGCAGAAGAGATCGACGTGTAATGTAACATTCTTGATGAGGTCGATGTCCGAAGTTGAGTTCTCCGCAAAGATCTGAAAAGCTCCGACACAGCAACAAATGAAAATCTCATTCAGAAAGTATTGGGAGCTTCTCAGCAACTACCTGCGTCCTCGCTGGCGAACGGTGGCGTTACTGGCCGTTCTGCTTTTTGGCGGGATTGGTTTGCAGCTCGTGAATCCACAGATCGTCCGGTATTTCATTGACACGGCCACGTCCGGAGGAGAGACAAGCGCGCTGACGGCCGCTGCAGCCATCTTCATCGGCGTCGCTGTCGTCCGGCAGGCGTTTTCCGTAGGAGCGACCTGGTTCAGCGAGACCGTGGGCTGGAACGCGACCAACGACCTGCGGGCGGACCTGGCGCTGCACTGCCTGCGCCTTGACATGTCGTTCCACAACGACCAGACACCGGGCGAACTGATCGAGCGTCTGGACGGCGACATCGAGAGCCTGGCTCAATTCTTCTCCCAGTTCGTCGTCACGGTCCTGGGGAATCTCATGCTGCTTCTGGGGGTTGTGGCCCTGCTGTTCTGGGAAGACTGGCGGGTCGGGTCGGCCTTCGCCGTTTACAGCGCGGTCAGCCTGCTGGCCCTTAACCTGGTTCGCAGCGTGGCGGTTCCTCGCTGGAAAGAGGCGCGGGAAGCGAACGCGGAGCTTTTTGGATTCCTTGAGGAGCGGCTGGGGGGGACGGAGGATATCCGATCCTGCGGAGCGGAAAATTTCGTCATGCGGGGCCTGTACCAAGCCATGGGAAAGCGGCTTCACAAAGAGCTCGATGCCGGCGTCTGGACGATGGCGATTGATATCTTGGTGACGGTCATTTTTACCGCTGGACGATTACTTGCCCTGTGCTCCGCTTACTTCCTGTTTAAGGCCAATGTCCTGAGCATCGGCGCCGCTTACATCATCGTTCATTACATTGCGATGATGTTCCGGCCGCTGCATCAATTGACGATGCAGTTGCACGAACTGCAGAAGGCAGGCGGAGCGATCCTTCGCATCGAAGAGCTGCGGGAACGCGAAAACCGTATTACTGACGGACACGGCCCGGGTCTTCAGTTGTCTGCGCTTGCGATCGAATTCGATCATGTTGCCTTCGGCTACAATGAGGAGGAGGCCGTGCTGCGGGATATGTCATTCCGCATAGAGCCGGGCGAGGCGCTCGGTCTTCTCGGCCGCACCGGCAGCGGGAAATCGACCATCGCCCGGCTGCTCTTCCGCCAGTATGACCCCGGCACCGGCTTCGTCCGCCTGGACGGCCGCGACATCCGTACCCTGCCTCTGGAAGACCTGCGAAGGCACGTTGGCATGGTCACTCAGGAGGTGCAGCTCTTTGCCGCATCCGTGCGGGAGAACCTCACCTTTTTCAACGACGAGGTGGCTGATGATCGGATCCTGGCAGCCCTGGATGAGCTTTCACTTTCGCCGTGGCTTCGAGATCTGCCGGACGGCCTGGATACGCCATTGACGCCCGGCGGTGGCGGGCTCTCTGCTGGAGAAGCCCAGTTGCTGGCCTTCACCCGCGTCTTTCTCAAAGACCCCGGGCTGGTGATCCTTGATGAAGCTTCTTCAAGGTTGGACCCTGCAACCGAGCGCCTCATCGAACAAGCGGTGGACAGGCTCCTGGAGGGCCGGTCCGCCATCATCATTGCTCACCGGCTCGCGACCGTCGATCGGGCCGACCAGATACTCATCCTCGAAGACGGCGGCATTCTGGAGTACGGGGAGCGGCGGAAGCTGGTGATGGAGCCGGGTTCCCATTTCTCGCAACTGCTCGGAAGCGGGCTGGGGGAGGTCCTGGAATGAGAACCTGGCAAGTGCTCTGGCAACTGATCCGATACCGGCCGGGGCTGTTCCTCGTCAACAGCTTCGCTCTGACTCTCTTTATCGTCAGCCTGCAGGTGCCCGGGCTGGTGACCCGCGAGACCTTCAACGAGCTGACCGGCGATGCCACTGCGGGCTTCACCTTCTGGACGCTCATGGCATTCCTGGCCGCGTCGGGCCTGGCGCGGATGATTTCGTTCTACCTGATGGTGAGCTCACAGATCTCGTTCCGCTTCACGACCGCCGCACTTTTGCAGAAGAACATCCTTGCACGAATCCTCCAGCGTCCCGGCGCCAGCGCCATGACCCAATCGCCGGGGGAAGCTATCAGCCGGTTCCGGGGCGACGTCCAACAGCTCTGCGAATTCCCGCTATGGATGAACCAGCTCATCGGGCTGGGCATCTTTGTCATCATTGCGCTCGTCGTGATGGCCCGCATCGATCCGCTCATCACAGTTTTCGTGTTTGTTCCGCTGCTCCTCGTTGTCTTTGGCGTCCGTGCGGCCACTCATCAGATCGAGAAATATCGAAAGGCAGCCCGGGAGGCCACCGGCAATGTCACCAACTTCATCGGCGAGATCTTCGGCGCCGTCCAGGCTATCCAGGCGAACACTGCCGAAGAAGACGTGGTCAACCGGTTCCGGAAGCTGAATGACACGCGCCGGGACGCATCTCTCATGGACCGCCTGTTTATTGAGATGCTGCATTCCGTTTTCCGCAACGCGATCTCCCTCGGCACGGGCCTGACCCTGATCCTGGCGGGAAGGGCCATGCAGGACGGCACTTTTACGGTTGGCGACTTTTCGCTGTTCGTTTTTTATCTCCATTTCGTTGCCGAGTTCACCGCCGTCATTGGCTTCCTGATGGGCCGCTACCGGCAGATGGGCATTTCCGTGGATCGCACAACCGAGCTGCTCCAGGGCGCGCCTGCAGAAGCAATGGTACAGCACGGGCCGGTCTATGAAAAGGGAAGCCTGCCTGAAGTGCCCTTCATCCCCAAGGCAGACTCCGACCGGTTGGAGAGGCTCGAGGCGATCGGCCTGACCTTTCGGTATCCGGAATCGGACAAAGGCATTGAAGGAATCGACCTTCGACTCGAACGCGGTTCGTTCACCGTGATCACCGGACGCATTGGTTCCGGGAAAACAACCCTGTTGAGGGCGCTGCTGGGCCTCGTTGCGAGTGACGGGGGCGAGGCGCGGTGGAACGACGAACCCATCGCGGACGCGGCATCCTTCCTCGTTCCGCCCAGGTGCGCCTACACCCCGCAGGCCCCGCGGCTGTTCAGCGATTCACTCAGAAACAACATCCTCTTTGGCCTGCCTGAGGAAGAGATCGATGTTGAGGACGCGGTCCGCCTGGCCGTGATGGAGAAGGACCTGGAAGAGATGGAGCTCGGGCTGGACACCACCGTCGGCGCCAAGGGCGTCAAGCTCTCCGGCGGTCAGATCCAACGGGCCGCGGCCGCGAGGATGTTTGTGCGCGATTCGGAACTGCTGGTCTTCGACGACCTGTCCAGCGCGCTTGATCTCGATACGGAGCGCGCCCTCTGGGAACGCCTCTTTGAAAGAAAGGAAGCCACCTGTCTGGTCGTTTCTCATCGGCACATTGCTTTGAGCCGAGCGGACCACATCATCGTCATGAAGGACGGGCGTGTAGAAGCCGAAGGTGACCTTGAGAGCCTGCTCGATGACTGCGATGAAATGAAGAAGCTGTGGAAAGGCGAGGTTGTGTGACCCTTCAGGCCCGAACAGGCACATCCGGGATGGGCCCGCATGCGGTTGTAGCGACAGGCTGGCAGATTCATTCGTAAAAAGTCGAAATGACATTTAATGCGTAGCTGCGGCGTCCCGCCGCAGAAGTTCGGCGGCGAGCCGCCGCCGCTACCACAAGCTGCCACCAGATTGCGGTCCGTGGCTACGTGCTGTTCTTACTTCTAATCGTGCTTTTAATCTTCCCTTTTTTCTCTGCCGCCTTTTCATCTTTGCCTTTAATCTCAACTTTCTTCCGCTTCAGCCGACTGGTTCCAGGTTCTTGTTGGCTGTTCAAAGAGAAGGATAGACAAAAACTGAAGATTAGAAGGCGGAAGAAGAAAAGTGTGGATAAGAAGCAAGATTAAAATGAAGCACCAAAGGCTGGCACCAGCCTGTCCGCCCTCCAAAGTTGATTTCTGTTGAGTTGAAGTTATCAAATCTGTGTCCCAGCACGCCTCAGATTGGTATTGACTGGGCTGACAGGCTGGCACCATCCTGCGGCCACAGGATGTCTTAGCCGGGATGCGTTGATGTTGGGCTGTCCTGTCTCTATTGGTACACAGAAAGGATCGAAGCCGGCAAGCAGAATCGGAATCGGGCAGAGGGACGTCCGGCCCCCTGGATCTCGAGCAGTGAAGGTGAAGAACATGAAACAGAAAATGAAAACAATTCCTGGCGTTCCGGCTTTCAACGGGCGCCAAGGCAAGCAGTGTAGCTATGTCGCGGCTCTTGAGGCGATCCTTACCTTCCACGGCGAAGGCTATGACTACGTGGACCTGATGGGGCTCTCCGGCGCTGCCTTCCGCCTGCGTTGGGTTGGGGCGACGTGGGACGACATCTGTGGTGGACGCTTGCATCCTGGGGCAGCTGCAAGCGCTTGCTTCGGCGGCCACCCCGAGGCCCTCGCCGAAGTCACCGGCTACGCTTTCGAGGGACGCGGCCTCATGCCCGCGGGCGCAGACTAAAGAGATCGAACTGCTCCGCGCAGAGATCGCCGCTGGACGGCCAACCCTCGCGCTTAATGCCCACAACGGTTCCCAGTGGTGCGTGGTCACCGGCTACGATCCCGAGGTACTGGGGAAGGTGAAGGATGAGGACAGCCCGCCCGGTCTGATCTGCCGTTCCTGCTACGACGACAGCAATGCGGAATACTGCAGGACGCCCTGTTTCCCATGGGAGATACGCGCCATCCGAAAGACCTCCGATCCGATACCCCGGGAGGATGCCGTTCGAAATTCTCTGCAGCGCGCGGTCGAGCTCATCGGAACGCCGGCCGCAGAGGTCACCGGCGGCGGCGGATGGTTCTGGCATTACAAGGATGAGTATTCCCTCGGCCTGGCGGCCTACGACGCGTGGGCCGCCGACCTCGAGGATGAAGCCGGTATCGAAGCGCTCGAGCCCGAACACTTCATGACCTACTGGCAGAGCTGCGCCTATCTGTACGACCAACTGCACGATTCGCGACGCGCCGCTGCCGAGTACCTGCGCCGCGTCGGCCCCGTATTCGGCGCTCGCCCAAAGAAGCTGTTGGACGAAGCTGCCGATCTGACGGACGGACTCGTCGATCTGCTGACCGCCGGCTTCCCGTGCTTCCCCTTCCTGGCGGGCGGTTACCGACACGACAACGGCTGGTACACCACAGGCGAAGAGCACGAAGACTTCCGTGGCCACCGCATCCCTGCCCATGCTCCGGAGTGGCCGGCCGAGGTCCGCCGTGGCGCGGTGGACTTACTACAGAAGGCCAGGGAGAAGGAAGAGGCTATTCTGAAACTGCTCGGGCGGGGACTGAACGCTCCGCGTTAGGCGCTAAGGGCCCCCAAACTTAAAAAAGTTTGTAACTGTTCAGGCCACTCACCAACCTCGCAAGCTTTGGCTACAAGTGGCAGAAACGGGGTTGGAGTAACGGCTTTAGCCGGGTCTGAGCGGCCGAAAGAACCCGGCTAAAGCCGTTACTCCAACTCCGGCTTCCAGTCACCGGATTTACTCCTGAATAGTTAATGCGCCTATAAGGTACAACAATTGGGATTCCGCCAGTCAAGCGGATGGCCCTACTCATTTATTATGAAACGACACTCTTCGCTTATCCTCACGAATCTTCTCCTCGTCTCCTGTTTCGGATTTCTTTCCGCCGAAACATGGCACGAGAATCTCTACCTGCCCGGCGGTTCGTACTGGCGCAAGCGCGTGCCTGTTGATGTTGCCAATGAAACCAAATCGGCCCTCGAAGGGCGTCCGATGGAGATCGCTGTTGGTGATGGTGACGGCGAACTGCCCATCGCAGGCTGTGCCGTGAGGGAGATCCGAGTTTGCGATGCTTCCGGCGGAGAGTTTCTCTACCAGGTGCTGGATGCGAGTGGCGGACGAATTACGGAAGGTACTGTGCCCGCGGGCGCTCGAATCGCCATCCCCGCGGAGTGCGATGCGGGGACAACCAGGCGGTATTACATTTATTTCGATAATCCTGAAGCGTGGGCGGTGCCCGATTTTTTTGAAGGCTCGGCCGGTGTCCGCAACGGCGGCCTTGAGGGAGGCACGGATCATCCGGCCTCGTGGGCATTCGACCGCGGTGACGAGCAGCATAAGGTCCATTGGGTAGCCGAAGGCGCGCACGGTGGGAAAAAATGCCTGAAGACCGTGGTTGCGGAAGGCGCATCGCACACCTGGATCGCGGCCCGACAGCGCAACATCGCCATCATCGGCGGCAACCGCTATCGGCTGGAAGGCTGGGTCAGAGCAGATGGCGTAAAGGGCAAGGCAGGATGGTACATCCACGTGGGGACAGCCGAGAACCAGATGATGATGGGGCCGGTCATTGATGCAGGTGAGGGCACCTTTGGCTGGAAGAAACTCCGTTTCGATTTCACGGCCCCGGCCGAATCCAACCTTGCCAGCCTGGGCACCGTTTTGCGCGGCACCGGGACAGCATGGCATGACGATGTGACCCTGGAGAGTCTGGAAAGTCCGGACGGATCGAAAGTCAAAGTGAAGGTGGGCGCCCTGCAATCGCTCGAGTTGCATGTGAATGCTAGCGACGCGGCTTGGCCATCGCCTGAAGCGGGCGACCCTAGCCCGTTCCGGGCAACGGTGAAGGTGAGGAACTTCACCGGCAATCCCATTCAGAAGGGGCTCGTGCAGGTCTCGCTTCGCGTATTGAAGGCAAAACTGCGCGGCATGTTCAACGAAGCATCACTGCAGGTGGTCGCACCGTCCGGCGAAACAGTGCCGCACTTCCTCATGGGCAACCAGTTGATGTTCCTCGGCGAAGCTCCGCCGCGTTCGGTCAACGTGTATTACATTTACTGTTCGGAAACTGAGGCTGAAAGGCCGGGCCCGCAGCAGGACTACGGCGACCTGGTTCGGGGCGCATTGAATCTGACCAGGAATCCACTTATCGATGAAGGCGAAAGAACACCCGCGGAATGGGAGTACGGGCTCGAAGGCGACGAGCAGCGCAAAGGGCTCTTTTCCCGGTCGGAGGGAGGCAAGGTCGGAAAGCACTGTGCCAGTTTCACTATTCCCAGAGACCATCCGCTTGGCTGGGTTGGCTGGCGGCAACTGGTGAAAGCCAGACCGAACACCCGTTACTGGTACAGCGCCTGGGTGCGCACGAAAGACATCACTGACGGCAAGATTGCCCTGCACGGTCACCACCGCAAAGAGGACGGCGAACTTTGCGCGGAGCGGCCGTATTTCAGTAATCCAAAGTCCCTCACCGGCACGAACGACTGGACCTTTCTCCACACGACTGTTCGCACGCCGGCCGATTGCGCGAATGTGCAGTTGCACCTGACCATGAAGGCCAGAGGAACACTCTCGCACGACGGCGTCCTCTTCTGCGAAGTCCTTCCCGCCTCGCTGGGCAGGATCGAATCGATGTCCCCCGGTTCGGGCGCAGTGCTCGCGGCCTGGTCAGTCAATCCTCTGGTTAAGGTCTTCAGGGATACGCCACCGCGGGCGGAGTCTGTTGCCATCAGGTTGTCTGCTGCCCGCAACGAGAAGGAATCGATCCAGTTGGCGCTGCGAAGTCGAAAGGAATTGCGGAACGTCCGGATAAAGATCGATGCGCCCAGGAATGGCAAAGGGCAAACCGCCGGTGACATCAGCATCAACCGCGTCGGCTTTGTCCCCATCGATCATCCCACGTCTTACTATCGGACTGAGCTGCCTGTCTGGCGCAGACGTTACCCGCAGCGGCCCGGAAGGTCGGACGGCTGGTCCGACTATTGGCCTGACCCTCTCTTGCCCGGTGGCGCGTTCGACCTCGAAGCCCACACAACTCAACCGATCTGGATTACGTTCAGCGTGCCGTTGGCTGCCGCGGCCGGCGAGTATCACGGGGCCATAAAGATCACGGCAGACGGCATGGAACCCAAGGCGATGCCGCTTCGCCTGACCGTCTGGGATTTTTCGCTCGATGACAAGCCTGGCCTCACCGCGATCCTGGACTTGCGAAACGGCCGGATGGGCCGATTCCTCAACGACGATAATCGCAAGACGTGGCTGAAGTTTCTCGCGGACCATCGCTGCTCGCCCGGCGTGCTGGACCGATTCATCAGATTCCAATACAGAGACGGCAAGGCAATCCTGGACACCAGGAAGTTCGACGAAGTCGTTTCCATCTGCATCGACGATCTGCACATCCGGACCCTCTACACGCCGTGGGATTTCTACTGCTTCGGATGGGCCCATCCGCCGAAGAAGTTTCTGGGCAACGCGCCTTTCACGCCCGAATACCGACGGGCTTACCAGGCATGCCTGAAAGCCTTCTGGGCGCACTTGAAACAGAAGGGCTGGGAGAAGAACTTCATCCTCTACATCAGCGACGAGCCGCACTTCCGTGAAGAAGGCATCACCGATCAGATGCGCCGGTTGGTCGACATGATCCACGAGGCCGTCCCGGAAATACTGGTCTATTCCAGCACCTGGCGGCATGTCCCGGAATGGAACGGCGTGCTCGACATCTGGGGCGTCGGGGCGTACGGATGCTTCCCGGTCGATGAGATGGCCGCAAGGCGGAAGGCCGGCGAACGCTTATGGTTCACCACGGACGGCCAACTGTGCACGGACACGCCCCTCTGCGCGGTCGAACGGCTCTATCCATATTACTGCTGGAAGTATGGAGCGGACGCCTTCGAGTTCTGGGGCGTTTCGTGGTGGACTTACGACCCCTTCAAGTTCGGCTGGCATCCCTTCATCTCCCAGAGCGCGAAGCCCGGCGAGCAACACTGGGTGCGCTATCCCAACGGCGACGGCTACCTGGCCTATCCCGGCAAGCTCATCGGAGCGGACGGCCCCATCAGCACTATCCGCCTGGAGCAGGTGCGTGAAGGCATGGAGGATTACGAGTACTTCACTATCCTGAAAAAACGCATCGCTGCAGCCAGAAAGAAAGGCAAAGACACCGCCGCAGCCGATGCCGCACTCGAACGAGTCAATGCCCTGGTCAGCATCCCCAACGCCGGTGGCCTGAGATCGACAGAGCTACTCTCTGACCCGAATCAGATCTACGAAGTCCGGCGGTCCCTGGCGGAGTCAATCGGGCTGTTGCGGCCTTGATCGACTGCAGGGCACACTATTTGATCGGTCAGCAAAATCGTCCTGAGGTGCGACGACTTAGTGGGTGTTTTCGAAAACTCCTGGGGACAGGCGTGCAATTCGGCATTGTCCGCCCGTGTTTCATCGTTGGCATGGGTGAATAGCCGGTCAATGACGGGACGCGGCGGCACACGCGCCCTGCAATACTTGCGGAGTTTCAAAAGTGAAAGTAGTCCGAACCTTATTTCTTGCGGGAATCTTCCTGGCCTGGGCCGGGCTTAGTTTGAACTCCACGTTACTGGCATCCGAGGGTTCAAAGGCAATCGGTAAAACCCCGGACCTGGCCCGGGCGAACTGGATCTGGGCGCCGAAAGCGCGCACCGGCGCCGGGGCGGCCAGCTTCTTCCGCTGCAAAATCAACCTGGAGGCGGAGCCTGTTGAAGCGACCGTTGCTCTCACCGCGGACAACGGTTACGAGCTCTTTGTCAACGGACAGAAGGTTGCCGGTGAGTTGGGCTATGGAGCCAAGCAGTGGAGCAGCGTCGAACGTTTCCGCATCGAGAAGCATCTCAACCAGGGGCAGAATGTCATATCGATTAAAGGGGAGTGCCTGGGCGGCGCGGCCGGGGTTGTCTCTGCCGTTTACGTCAAAACGGCGGACGGCAAGGATGTGTCGATTGTTACCGACCAGAATTGGCTCAGCATCGCCAAGGCAAAAAAGAACTGGACCGAGCCGGACCACGATGACACGCTTTGGAAACCGGCGAAAGTCATCGGCAGAATGGGCTGCCGGCCCTGGGGAAGGTTGTCGATACCGGCTAAGCTCACCGACCCGAAAACGCTGGTGATCGACCGCACTATTCCCGGCCGGTATGTCCCGCCACCGGCCCGTTTCACCGAACCGGATTCCGAATACGAATGGCCCGCGGGTGTCGTTTACATCGAAGGCAAAGCTCCCGTTCACTCGACGAGGGCCGCGACGACCAAGTTTTCGATCCGGGGCACTCAATCCTGGTTCGAGTACGACACCCCTGCTCCGGCAGTTTCGGGCCGCCGGCTTTATGCCTTGACGCCCGCGCGTCCGGACGCCTCGCCAAAACTTCTGCTCGATGCCGGCAACGGGCTGATCGCTACGCCGGTCTCGTCGTATGACGGCAGGGAAATCGTCTTCTCCATGGTTCCAGAAGGCGAGAAGTTCTACAAGCTTTTTCGAATCGGGGCCGGCGGTTCCGACCTGAAGCGGCTCACGACGGGGCCGTGGCAAGATTACGATCCGGAGTTTCTTCCGGACGGCAGAATTGTCTTTGCTTCCACTCGGATTGGCAGCCGGGAAGAATACCACGCCAACACCGCTCACAGCCTGTTTACGCTCAGCGCTGATCGGCGAGAAAGTCGGCCGCTCACCTATCACATCGTGGCCGACAGCGAACCGGCAGTCATGCCCGACGGGCGCATCG
>JASLXP010000755.1 GCA_030740295.1 Planctomycetota bacterium | reverse complement strand
GTCACTGGCCAGCTTGACCGTGTCCCCTGTCTTGAGATCAATCAGGCCAACCGCGGCACGGCCAACGCGATCAGCTTTGCCGGCTTCGAAAATCTCACTGGAAGCACGGCCGACGACAATTTCCAGATCGCCGATGGAGGCAGCGTCGAATCGATTGCCGGCGGCGCAGGTGAAAACCAGCTCAGCTACTCGTCCCGGACCGCGCCTGTTACGGTGGACCTGGCCACGCTTTCCAGCACAGGTGTCACCAGCTTCGCCGATATCGACGCCATCGTCGGCACGGAGTTTTCCGATACGCTCATCGGGCCCGATCAGG
Source organism: Planctomycetota bacterium (assembly GCA_030740295.1). The sequence goes on along the minus strand of JASLXP010000755.1, from coordinate 6,175 downwards.
TGAATACCTGGAACATCCTGCAGAATAACGCAGGAGACATTGAGGGTGCCACTACCTTCTCAAGCTTCGAGAATCTCACGGGCAACCAGCAGAGCGATAACTTCCGTTTCTCGGACGGCGCTAGCATATCGGGCACGCTTTCGGGCGGCGCCGGCAGCGACACGCTGGATGCTTCGGCACACATGGGGCCGGTCAATATCAATCTTCAATCACTGACGAGCTCGACTGCCGGAAGCATTGCCTCCATTGAAAACTTCAAGGCCGGCACGGCCGGTGGAACACTCACCGGCCCGAACACTGCGAATACCTGGAATGTCCAGTCCAACGGCACAGGCGATCTCAACAGTGCTTCCACCTTCGTTGGCTTCGATAGTCTCGAAGGCGGCACTGGGCGGGATGTTTTTCACTATCACGCGAACAACCTTGACATCACCGATCCGCACCTGGGCATCCTGCCCGGCCCGAATGGATCGGTCGCTCTGCAGAGCATGGAAGAACTGCACGTGCTGGATGCCCGCGCAGTGCAGGTTGGTGGCGGCGCATCCAACGACATCCTCAATGTCCAGACCACGGGCCCGAACGAATTCACATACTCGTTGAACAGCAGCCAGCAGGTTGAGCTTCATCGTCCCGACAGCTTCACCTTTGACGCTCTCGGCGGCGACGACTCGTTCCACTTCGATCACTCACAGAGCGGCCTGCTGCAGGTTCCGGGCAGTTTCCACGTCCACGGCGGGGACGGCCAGGACATCGTCACGCTCGCCGGCACGGGCGGCTCAGACTGGCATGAAGTTTTCAGCTACGGCGACCCGGATCTGCTGGCCATTCATCAGGGCAATGCGAGCCTCGGATTCTCATTCGCCAGTATCGAGAACATTCATGACTCGATACCGGTTGCTGAGCTATCGATACTCGGCACGCCTGCGTCTGAGACCATTACTTATTCGCAAGGCCACACGGCCGACTTTGGCGCGGTGTTCACAGATAACCGCGCCCGATTCGATTTCTCGAACAAGCAGAAACTGCTGCTCAGGGCTGGGGCAGGGGATGATGTGTTTGTCATTGACAACGCAACGAATCCCGTGGGGCTTATCGAAATTCAGGCCGAAGGTGAGGACGGGAACGATGAGGTCCGCATACTCGCCGCCTTGAATGTTCCGACCACGAGTTTCAATGCGGAGAGCATTATTGATACGACTCTCCCGCAGGAAACAGAGGAAGAGGCGGAGGAAGAGAACAATGAGAATGAGGAAGAATCGTCTGATGAATCTACAGACGAGGAATCTTCGGACGACACCGGGCAGGAACAGGATACAGGCTCTGAAACCGACGATTCGGATTCCGAAAGCCAGACGGAGGATGACACAGAAACGTCCGGCGAAACTACAGACGAAGAAGCTTCGGACGACACCGAGCAGGACCAGGAGGAGGATGCAGGCTCTGAAGCCCAATCGGAAGAAAGCGAAACGGATGGAAATGTCGAACCCGTGGACGATGAAACCTCCAGCGACACCGAGGCCGTGGAGGATGAAGAACCGTCCCCAGAACCGATCGCCCCGGAAGAACCACAGAGACCGGAACCTGTGTCGGATAATACTCCACAGCGGCCGGAGGAGATCCTGCCCGCGCCGCGCCCCCAAATCCCTGAGCGCTTGCCGGAACAGCTTTCTGACGAGCAACCAGAAACGCCCGTCACACAGGATCGCCGACGTGAGCTCATCCGCACGGAGACAAGCAATGTCGAGGAGTTGAGGGGCGTCCAGTTCAGCCGAACGCAGTTGGAGGCACTCATCCTCTTCCGTCCCTCCCGGCATCAGAGCGAAGCGAGCAATACTGCAACGTTTGAGGAGGCAGGCTTCGCAGAAGAAAGAGCACTCGGCCCGGACGAAGACCTCCAGCCAAAGCCTCTGAGAGGAACAGAAAGGGCCACCGAGCCTGAGAAGGAAGCAGTGCCCGATACCGAAATAGCGACCGAAGCCAAAGAACCGGATGAGGAGGATGATTCCAAACCGGAAGAACGCAAAAAAGCCGACCAACCTGACAGCGAACTGTCTTTCAACCTGGACCGGGTTGAAAGCAAGGGCTTCCGGATCACACCATCATTACTCATTACCAATCAGGAAAGCGGCACACCCACCCAGAACTGATAGCCGGCCTCTGCTGCGCTGAAGGTAACGCCCCTCTACCTGCGCATGGGCCACAAATGGGTCTGCCCCCAATCCCGACCGTGTGGAAGTCGTGCCAACCATCTCACGGGCGAGACGCCCACGCCACGACGAGCAGGCTCTGCTACTGCTCAATCTCATAGACATGCACAGCGGCTGGGCCGCTGGGGGTGACGTAGCCGAGGGTTTGGCCTTTGAGTTCTGCGCCTGGTTTGTGCCAGCCGACGGCGTCGCCGGTGGCGCCGCCGCGGACGGTCAGCCAGAAATCTTCGCCTGTGAAGTTGTCGACGAAGGCGCCGTCCTCGACTTTTAGTTCGCGCTCCTCGAAGAGCACTTTTACCTTCGTGCGGTTCTTGGCCCAGGGCACTTCAAAACGGACGGCAGCGAGTTCCTCGGGGCTCGGGCCGAGGGTCTTGCCGCAGAGGGCGATTTCTTTGTCGCCGCGGGCCACTGCGCTGTGGGACCATTGAGCTTCGCCGTCTTTGGAGATGAAGAAGAAACCGTCGATCTGTTTACCCACGAGGCCAATCTTAGCGGCATCCATTTCCAGCTTTGTCCATTTGCCCGGGGCGGGCAGCTTGCCGTCAACTTTGAAAGAGCTTTGAGGAAGGACAAGATCGGCGAAGGCGTTTTTTGTGGCATCGTTGTAGGCCCAGCCGACCTGCCAGGTGCCGGCGAGGAGTTCACCGGCCAGCCAGTAATTGACGAAATCGTCGCGCCATTTCTTGAAGTCGAAGGCTTTGCCGTAGTGGGCGTTGAAATCCCACTTCGCGTCACCGCGCACACCCCAGGCGATGGCAGAGGGTTTTGACTTGGTGTCGAGCCTGACGTGTTGGATGAGCTTGTCGCCAGCTTCGATGATGACCGGCCTGGTTTCACGGAAGCCATGTAACCGCAGGCCGTCGGGCGACGGTCTCGGGGTGAATTCGCTGATTCCCGTATGCGAACGGCCATCCGGGGCATCGGGATCGTCGCGCCATATCCACTTGCCCAATTCAACGGCGGGCTTGTTCAGGGCGATAATGGTGGTGATCTTGCCGACCTTGCGCTGCATCCACCAGATGTCCGTTGATGCGCTGGTTCGATTGTCCCCATGGTCGGCAGAAAAGATTGCCGGGCTCAGGTGGCGGATTTCGCCGGTGATGCCGCGAAGGAATGACGGGTCGCCCAGGCCGTGAATCGTGCTGAGCCCGCGGCAGCCCTGAAGGATGGCCGCGTATTGATCGAACTTGAAGAATTCGTACGGCGTGTTGTTGTAGGTTTGCGGCAGATGAAACCATGCGACGCCGCCTTTGCGCAGGATGGGTGCGAGTTCGTATCCGCCTCGCGGCGGGCCGAACGGCTCGATCTCCAATCCAAAGCTGTCCCAGACGCCGAAGGCCAAATCGACGGTGTAGATGGTGTGTGCGCCGCCGGCCCCGAAGTTACTGATGCGATTGGCGAGGGTGTTTGAGAGCTTTGTGAACTGTGCGTGCCGCGCCTTCTCCGCTGCGACCATCGGCTTTCCGTTGAACCGAATCGAATGTTCGTAAAACGGCGAAAGCGAAACGACGCCGTCGAGCTTGCCCTCTTTCTTCCACTGCGGGATTTGCGCCTTCATTGAAGCCAGCGAACCGTCAGTGACGTGACCTTTGTTCACCATCGTTTCGAGTGAATAGAGATTCGCCTTCCAGTTCTTGGCGGCGGTGTCGACCTTCTCGACCCAGCGGATGCAGTTGGCGCCCATCGTCTTGTTCATCTCCGGAGAGATTCCACCCTTACCCGGTCTATAGGGCGGAGTAAATCGGCCAGTGATGTAGCCATTGCCGGCCATCAGGAACACGGGCTTATCATTGATGAGCACCGCGCCATCTTTGCGCACCTTCGTGCTGGTGATTCTGGGCAGCACTTCGGTATTCGGATGGACGCGCCCGAAAGGCTGGCTCTTATCAGCGAACAGTTGCTTGCCCTTCGCATCGAGTCCGGCAATGTAGAGGTAATGATCCCGCACGGGCTCGTCGAACGGCCGCAGCTTCACTTTGCGCAGGTCTAGATTGATGGCGAGGAGATTGGCACGGTCGGCGTTGACCGTCGGAGTGGGGGTGACGAACTGTGGTTTGCTGAGCTCTGCCAGTTGCGCCCGCGTATCGCTCATCGCTTTTGCCAGGTCTTTGATGCGAACGGTGTCGACTTTCTTGTCGTCCTTCTTGCGTCGAATCTCAATCTTCAGCGACTTGGTCTTGCTCATGGTGGCTTCGGCGACGCCGAAGGTCATCGAAACTTGCTGCGGATTTTCTTTGGCAGTGGCGTAGTGACGCGTCATATCCACATCGACGACGACCGGCCACGTGTTGTAGGCGAAGGTCTCCGTGCGCGTCTTGTTGCCCACAGTCAGTTCGACTTTCAGTCCGCCCTGCTCCCGCCAACTGCCTTTGAGCTCCCCCCTGCCGAAAACATACGGCAGCTTGACCGTCTCTACGCCATTCGCCGGGACAGTAGCGGTTGCGGTCGAAGGCGCGGACTCGCTGCCCTGGACTGTGAGAGTCACCCTCGCCTCGGAGCTCTTTCGTGTCGGGTTATGCAGCACCAGTGTCGCCGTGTTTTCGCCAAACATGCGGTCGCCGAGATTGAGAGATTTCACCATGACCGCGTTGGGAGACGGATTCTTTTTGCGCGGCGTTTTTACGCGGCGCTTCTTCAGTTCATCGGCCGTCGCCGTGATCTCGCTTACCTGCACGTCGTCCCACCACACCAGTCCCACCTGGTTGACGTTCGGGCGAGTGCCGCCGTCGTCCCGGGTGTCGCCATTAAAGCCGCGGGCGCAAAGCCTGGGGCGGATGCCTTTGAGCGGCTTTGCCGTCAGGAAAGGTTTTCGCACGTAGAGCCATTCGGGCGAATTGCTGGGATAGATCTGTCCATCGTCTTTCGGGATCGGCCAGCCGCCATTGAAAGCATCGACGCACAGAATCTCGTTGCCGTCCTGGTCGGCCGCCCGGATGTCGATCCACTTGATGCGATCGATGCGCACGAAAGCTCCCACTTCAACGATGCCCGGTTTCGTCTGATTCAGCGTGACCAGGTCGCCTTCGACAAGCATCTCGTCGCCGGGATAGACCTGCATGAGCAGCGAACGCCGTCCGCTGTGAGCCACGAAGTCGGTCGTGCTGACCTTGCCGCGAATCGCGCCGAAGAAATGATTCCAACTCGTCCACTTGTAATACTGCTGCGTGTAAAATCGATACTTCTGCGGCTGGCTCCAGTCTTTCGGGTAGCCGTCCTTCTCGGTATCTTCAAAGCCTGCGTTCGCGGCCAGCGACGGGTTCGACAATTCTTCGGACATGCTGAGGTCATCGACATAGACCTCGGCGCCGCCCTCAACTTTGACTGACACGACCTGCCCCATCTGGACGCCCTTGGCTTTACCCCCTGCGAACGCCTCTTCGATTTCTTTCTTGGTCAGCACAACGTCCAACCGCGCCCACCCGTCGCCGGTGTTCTTGTCCGCAAAACCGGTCTTGCTCACGTTGCATGATTTGATGGAAAGCACGACCCGTTTCTCTCCGCCGAGAGAATTGCTCTTGTACCACACTGAGCCTCGCACCGTGCTCGCCAGCCGCACCGCAGGTTCAAACTTCGCCGCGCCCGCAGCAGGATTCCCCCACCGCGAATCACCCCCGGCATGCTTGCCCTTGGTGGCGACCTTGACCGCCCCGCGAGTGATCGAGCCGTTGCCCTTGAACAGCAGACTCCGCCGCCCCGAATGCGCCACGCCATCCGCATAGACCCACGAGCCCGATGGTTTGCAGTAGTCCGGCTTGAGGTCAGAACAGTTGAATGACCAGTCGCCCATAAAAGCAATCGCATGCCCCTCCGCTCCATTGTGATGGCGATCCAGCTCAAAACTCGGATTGCTGATGAAATTGCCTTCAAGCAGCGTGGGCGCTTCGGCGAAAGAGAATTTTGTTGCTGCCAAACAGGGCAAGAGCAGACTGAGAACCAGTTCGGGCGATCTTACTTTCATGGGATGTGTT
>JASLXP010000754.1 GCA_030740295.1 Planctomycetota bacterium | reverse complement strand
TCAGGAGCCCTTCGCTGATGATGTGACGGGAGGTGACCCCTCTTTTCGGGCAGTCCCCAGCGATGTGGATGTTTCAACGCTCGAGGAATACCACCGCAGTGAGTCTTTCGATCATTCCGGCCTCCTTGGTGATCCCAATCTCGCGTTTCCAATCGATCGTGTTCGGGAGCTTGCTGATAGAGGGAGGATTGGATCGGTAAATCATCGGTACCTCTCCTTTATGGGATCGGTCACGGCACCCAGGCGCTTTATGCGCGAGACAGCTCCCGCCGCGGTTGAGTGGCTCGTGGAGGATGAGGTCGATATAGCGCTGCTCGTACCCGTCTGACCCATGTGTAACCAGGCCGTGGGCCTGGCAGCAGCAGAATTGGAGCGCCGCGGGATAAGTACCGTAACCATCCAACTTCTCCGAGAGGCAGCGGAAAAAGTGCGGCCACCGCGTTCGCTCTTCGTTCCCTTCCGGCACGGGTATCCTCTCGACAAGCCCGATGATGCGGACCGCCAGCATGAAATCATCGATGCAGCTCTGCGCCTGCTGGAAGACGATTCGTTAAAGCCTCCAGCCCTGGTTGATTTCGTCGAGTAGGCGTCCTGTTCCGAATGGCGCTGACTTGAGCGAGCGTGGCATGGCGTCCCTCCCGTGGATCATTCGGCAAACTTCTTACGGCCAGTAACAGGCGGTGGATCCGTCTGTTGCGGGGGCGGGATTCGGGGGAGTGTCAGGTGCTGGTGCATTAGGCTAACGCAGGTCAGCAATCAACTGGAGCGCCTTGTTCCGCCTCCTCGCTGCAGTGTAGCGCCTTCTTCAAGAGGATGGACTCCGCGCCCACCATCGGACCAAAGCCGACAGTTTTCCGGCCAGATTCGGACATGCCCATAGCCTGGTAGAAGGGAAGCGTGGCCGGGAAGATAGTTCCGAGCCAGAGGTCTTGGTGCCCGGACTGCGCGATGATTTCTGAAGCCGCTGCAAATAGTGAAGTGCCGATGCCTTGACCAAGGTGTGAAGGGTCCACGTACAGTTTGGTGATCTCACTGTCCTTGATCCCGATCACGCCCACGATGTCTGACGCGCCACACGCAACGAGACAATGGTACGCATGGAATTGAGTTTTGATCGCCTCTTCTGATCCGCGCTTCAGGAAGTAGTCGGCAATCTGCGCCGCGCCGAAGCCCGCGCGCTCGGCACCGAACTCAAAGGAGGCGCACTGAAGGCGGCTCACCTGAGGGCAATCCTCCTCGCCCATTTCTCGGATGGTGATGTCTTCCATGTCCTCTCTCTGGGTCGAGAGCCCCGATTCACCGACGGCGCGACAGGCGGTCGCCGGCCACTGTCGAGGATACTCATGCCCAATCTGAACGATTCTTGTGCTCCCCTAGAATTCGTATTTGCCAAAGCGGCCAACCTTCAGCGGCCCCGAGCCAAGTGGAAGGGCGCCTGCGTCTGGCTTGCCGGTCTCTTTGTCTCTCAGGGGATCCGGCCAGTCTTCAGGAATGGGAGTGCCGGCATCGACGGCGGGTGAGTCCTTCGACAACTGGAAATGATTCGGCCTGATGAATTTGGGGTCACCCCCAAGATTTCCTCCAAAGGCAGCTCCTTCCTGGGGCTTCCCGGGCTTGGGCTGTCCACTCAGGATGATGTTGTTGAAGACCTGCCAGGTCTGACCGGGCTTCGTGTGGGACAGGCGGAAAAGGAATACCGGCCTGCCGGCGATGGTGTTGTGGTACCATCGCATCCCCTCCCAGGGCGGGCCTCCGTGATCGGAGACCACCAGCCCTCCGTCGATGATGTTTCGATAGACGTGGACATCCGTACTCAGGCGGCCAGCCCCTCCGTATGCGAACGGTATCAGACAGGCACTGATGACGTTTTGATATATCTCCCGCGGGCCATGCTTGGGTTTATGTAGCCCGTGGAAGCTTGACAGATAAAGCCCATCGTCCTGGAAATTGTGGACATAGTTGTGATGAAACTTCAGTCCGTCGATGTCGCCCACGTAAACGCCGTCGTGGGCATCGGCGAACTCGCTGTTCGAGATCTCCCAGTTGTTGTTGTACGGAAAATAGTAGACGGAGAACTCGGCACCAAAATCTGGAATCAGCAGCGCGTGCGTATTTAACCGGGTGAGATCGCGGCCTTCCTTTCGCCATGGATACTCCCGAAGAGATGTTTCGCCCCGGGTACTCCAGGGAGGTACGCTCCCGAAGATGGCTGAATTGTGGAATCGGAATGGGCCGGTATTCCGCGCCCGCAGTCCATAGGTACCGGCATAGACCACGACGTTGTCGAACTGCACGTCCTGACCGTATTGAATGCTGACCACGTCATGGCCGCCGCCTCGAACGACCAGATCCTGAAACCGAACGTGCTGGGCATGATCGATGAGCAGCGGAACGGAATGAAAAGGAGCGACGATGAGCGGTAACTTGCGCGGGTCGGTTACCCCGCTGTAGCTCTGATGATGGTGCAATGGAGAGGGAAAGTATTTCACGCTGTCAGCGCTCCTCCCCCGGACCAGCCCTTCTTTTTTATAGTGTTGGAGGCGAACGTGGATATGGCCGGTGGACCGGTCGTACCAGAGGCCGGGGCCGACATAACGTTCACCCCTCAGATCTTCGGCATAGTAGTAGATCTGCAGACCGATCATGGAGTCTCCAAAACGGCCGTGCACATTTCTCAGATTTCGAAATGGCTTCCGGGAACGGTACTCTCCCGGCGCCCCTCCAGGGAGAGGCTCCCAGGCTTGCGATGGGCTCTCGAAGAATGACCGGAAACTGCCATCGATAACGGCCAATTCTCCCGGTGCAGACCGAATCGTGATCTTTTTGTCCCCGGCGCCTGCGGCGCTGCAATAGACGTGCTCGTAATACACGCCCCCGTTCAGATATAGGGTGTCACCTGCCTGGATCCGGGTAAGCGCATGATTGATGGTTTTCCAGGGCAGTTCTTTGCTGCCGGAATTCTCATCCTTCCCTTCGACCGCATGGACGTAATAGGCTGGTCCTTTCGCCGCCGGCCGGTTGAAGGGTTGCGGCAATTTCCTGAGAGGCGGATGAGAAAGGAATTTGACGGGCTCACCGCCCAACGGTGCGCCGCAACAGAAAATCAGGATCCCTGTCAGCCATATGGTTTTCATTTTGAAGTCCTCTTGTGAGGTGGAAATTCAGTTTTGATGCGGGAGACATGAATCACGTTGGCCGGATGACTGATATCCACCACCTCGATGTATCCTTTGTCACCGAGATATGCGAGGTCATCATCGATAACGATCGCCCTCGTGAACATGTTGTCGAACACTGTCCTATCCGGGTCGGACTTTCGTCGCACGTGATACTCGCTTACCCATTTGGGCTGAGACGGATTCGAGATGTCGATTCGCAGGTAGCCACCCTCAGCGAATCCGACGTGAAGTGTTTTATCAACCACGACGCAGTCGAAGAAGTAGGAGCCGTACCAGACAATGCGCCCGCGAAATCTTCCGATCTCTTTCGGCCGCTCTGGTACTGAAACATTCACTGAAAGGAGCCAGTTTTTGCCGCACCCGACCACGGCAAGGTCCCCATGAATGGTGACGTCTGTGGCAATGTCTGGTGTTTTCAGGAATCCGACGATTCTCGGTTTCGTGGCATCCTCGACATCCATTACGGTAAGGCCGCGGCTGTCCGCAAGGAATACATGGTTGCCGGCAGCCCACGGCTTGCGGGCGAAGTTTGTGCTCCTGGTCATGGAGATGAGCTTGGGCGCTACGGGCGCGGACAGGTCGACGATGCCCAGCCCTGAAAGCCGGCACGCGAGATAGCAGGTGGTACCGACGAGGTGGATGCTTTCCGGGCCGTGAATGTTGTCCTTCGAGATGGCAAGCCTTGACACCAACTCCAGCTTTCCGTCCTGAATGCTGAAAACGGAAAGCCCAAGGCCATCGACCGCCGCCGCGTACAGCCTGTTGCCGACGGACAGGAATACGCCGTCGGAACCGTGGCCGGGCAGGGACGCGCCATCGACACAGACCGGTGAACGCCGGTCCTCAACACGCAGCAGACGGATGCCGGTCTCCTCCACGTGCAGCATCCACTTTCCGTCCGGGGACAGGGCCAGTCCCTGCGGCGTCACATACGGCGGCGCCTGCTTTGCCCGGACTGTGGGAGACAGACCCAGCAGAATGACAGCGACAGTCCAAAGGTTTCCAGGCATGAGATCTTCCTCTACTTCACGAGCCTTATCGTTACCTCACCTTTCGGCGTCTCCGAAGGGCTCGACACTTCGATAAAATCAACGATCCCGATGCCGCCGTTGTAGATGTATCGGCCGAAGCCATCGACGCTCACCGAATAGCTGTAGTTCGCCCACATCAGATCTAGGTAATGGAACTCGAACTTAGGATTCCTGATGTCGGCGATATTGATCACCTTCAGACCCGTGCGATAGTCGGCCACGTACAGCCGATCTCCCCAGACATAAACTCCGTCTGACCATTCCAGATTCCGTTGAGCCAGATCGTGATGGATGGGCGCGATTGGCGGCAGGAGCTTCGGTCGCTTCGGATCGGACATGTCAATTACGTTGACGCCTACAGCTTTGCGGGGGACGAAAAGGTAGGGGTATTTGAAATCGATTTCGCTGACCAGAATGATCCAGTCACCGGGCACCTGAAACCGGCTCAGGATCTTCGGCGCAAGCGGGTCCTTCACATCAACAACGACCGAGTTGCCGTCTTTGCCGTTTTGTCCGCAGATATACAGAAGGTCTGCGTGCCGGGTCAGAGATGCTCTGCCCTTCAGGTCGAGCTCCAGGGATGATTGCCGAACGGGAGCGCCCTGGCGGGTATCATCAATCAACAGTTCCAGCCCCTTCCTCCCCACGCTCGCAACAGTGTAAAGCGTGTCGCCTATCCAGACGCCGTTGACTCCTTCCGGCCATCGAGTGTCCAGTTTCGGCCGACTGGGATCTGCGATGCTGAATGCTTGAGATTTGCCATGGACGCTCGAGGCAATGACCACGCTCTCTTTAGTGTCCGCATTCCCCCACACGGGCCCGCCGAACCAGGTGGTCGAGTGCCATCCGACGCCCTGGATACGCGCTTCACTGACGGGATAGGTCGGGATCACGTAGACGCCCATTCCGAACGCGCAGAGCTTGTCACGCAGCAGTTTCATACCGCGCAACTCCCCGCCGGTCATGACGTAGCTGGCTTCCTTTGGATTTCGCGGGTCGCTGTAATCGATGGCCAGCACGCCAAAGCCGACGGAGCTGGTGTAAAGAGTTCCCCTGTGGGCGATGCAGTCGTTCAGGATGACACGCCCGCGATTGCTGATTATCGGCGGCTCGTAAGTGCTGAGTAGAGTCGGCCTGGTGATATCGGCGAGGTCGTAGCACAACACAGTCTGGGTTCCGTTCCTTCGTCCGTATGCCTGATACAGGCGAATCGGCTTTTCGGTCTGGTCTACTTCCACTGCGCACGAGAATCGGGTCATCCGGTTGAAAGAGAAGCCCTTCATGCCTTTCGTGGCGGCAATGAATTTCGGCGCCTTTGGATTCTTGACATCAAAGATGTGGACCGCCCCGCCCTGATTCAGGAACATGAACTTCCCCGCGATCCTGCCGGTATTGATCCGCACAGGCATGGCAAGTTCGTGAACCACGCTGGGCTTCGAAGGCTCCGAAACGTCGGCGACCTTCATCGTTTTCCCGTGGATGAAGAACCCGGTCGTGCCATCAAAGCCGGCGACGTCGTAAGCGAAGTCCTTCAGATTTGCCACAGGCGTGGGGGATCCCGGTTCAGTCAGATCCCAGACAAGTGTCGAACCACTCGTCGTGTAGAGGTATCCGTTGTGCGCGGCCATTCGCTGGCAGCGCTGTCCCGATCCGTCCCAGTTCTGGAAAGGCTCATAGACGAGCTTCGCTTTGAGCGGATTGGCCGCGTCGAGGACGCCCAGATGATAGTTTTGTCCGAAGTAGGCGTGGTCCTTCCACAAGGCCACAGTGAATACGTAACTCGCCAACGGCTGCCGGTGAACGATCTTCAGATCGTAGGGATCCGATGCATCGATCAGGACCGCTCCGTGTGATTCCTCTTCATTGGCGAGGAAGAGCGTCATGTCCTTTCTGCGGAGCGCGATCTGCCAGGCACAGAAGTTCGGCAGGTTGACCCGTTTGGCGAGGGTTGGTTCTTTAATCTCGTGGGCGCGGGCAAAAGCAAACCGTCTGTTGGCGGGGTCGACGGCCACGAATCCGGGCTCAACGAATCTGTTCGGCCAGCCGGATCGGTCCGACAGATCCGCTACCTTGGGCCTGAGGATTGGGCGGGGCTTCGAGTAGCCTGACTTCCACGTGTATTCCTGGGAGAAAACGTTGATGCCGTCGGCGAGGATCTGGAAACGGCCGCTCTCAACATCCTTCGCAGTTATGTCCCCATTAAAGTGAAATGTATTTGGGTTACGGTCTCCAGCGTCATCTACGCTGAGGTCCGCCGACCACAGGACTGGAAGAATCAGAAGACAGGATATGTAAGCACTCATGGACTGAGGTTCTGGCTGCACGGCCCCGCAAGTTGCTGCCGGTTTAAGGGCATCTGAAACTCATCCAACTGCAGGAAAGGGTGGTGTGTTCTGTTCCGGGACGCAACTGAATCAACGAGTCTTGAGTCGTGAATTATTGTCCATGTACGACGTCAGTTTCCTTCCGAAGTGCGCAGGTCGCGGCGCCTGATTTTCCCGGTTGTCGTCATGGGCAGTTCGTCGATGAATTCGATCTCGCGGGGGTACTCGTGGGCTGCCAGGTTGTTCTTCACAAACTCCTGGATCTCTCGTGTCAGGCCGTCGTAGGGAGCAAATCCCTCGGTTAGCTTGATGAATGCTTTCACGATGCTGCCGCGCATTTCATCGGGCTTGGGTACGACGGCCGCCAGCGCGACCGCGGGATGCCGGATCAGGCTCTCCTCGATCTCGGTCGGGCCTATGCGATAACCGGCGCTGATGATCACATCGTCTTTTCGGCCCTTGAACCAGAAGCGGCCCTCCTCATCTTTGAGGCCCAAGTCGCTGCTGCAGGCCCAGTCGCCCTTGAATTTCTCCGCGGTCGCCTCCGGGTTGTTCCAGTATTCGAGGAAGAAAACAGGGTCGTCGCCTCGTTTGAACGCGACCTCCCCCATCTCGCCAGGCGGCAAGACATTTCCGTCATCGTCGATGATCTCGACCTGGTGGCCGGGATAGGGCTTGCCCATCGACCCGGGAACGACATCGAGGATCTCATCGCAATTGCCGATGACGTAGTTGACCTCGGTCTGCCCGTAGATCTCATTGATGGCCGCGCCCAGGTCTTCCTTGCCCCACGCGAGTGTCTCGGCGCCCAGGGCTTCACCGCCACTCATGACCGTACGGAGATTGATCCGGTACTTAGTTCGGATGTCTGGGATCTGCTTAATGATCTTCAGGGCCGTCGGGGGCATGAAGACATTCCGGATCTGGTACTTCTCGATCAGGTGCAGCGCCTTTTCCGGATCGAACTTCCGGGCCCGATAGGCCAGGACCGGCAGCCCGTGAAACCAGCAAGGCATCAGGATGTCCATCAGCCCGCCGATCCAGGCCCAGTCGGCCGGGGTCCAGGCAATATCGCCGGGCTGCGGGCAGAAGTTATGGGAAAGCTCGAAGCCGGGTAGATGACCCAGCAGGTAACGGTGCGCATGGAGCGCGCCTTTGGGATTGCCGGTCGTGCCCGAGGTGTAGATGATGATCGCCGGATCGTGTGCGCTGGTCTTCGCCGTCTCGAAGGTTTCCGATGCCTGCGCGAGTGCCTGATGGAAATCTATCTCATCAGTTTCCGGCGTGCCGTCGACCAGGAAGACCTGTTCGAGCTGGGGCAACGCCTCGCGAATCTGGCAGATCTTCGGGAGATTCTCCTCGTCCGTGATCACCACCCGAGCGCCCGAATCGGAAAGCCGATATTCGAGCGCGTCCGGCCCGAAGAGATTTGCCAGAGGGATGGCAATGGCGCCCAGCTTATAAATAGCAATGTGTGAAACTGCCGTCTCCGGCCGCTGCGGCAGCACGATGCCGACCCGGTCGCCGGCCTGGATGCCCTGCGCAGCCAGCGTGTTGGCAAACCGGTTG
>JASLXP010000753.1 GCA_030740295.1 Planctomycetota bacterium | reverse complement strand
GCTTTGTGACATCGATGAGAAGCGCCTCAAGCCTCTCGCTGAGGAAATGGGCGTGAAGAAAACTTACTCGAGTGCAGAAGATCTGGCTGCCGACAGAAAAGTGGATGCGGTCTCCGTGGCGCTGCCGAATTTTCTCCATGCGCCAATCAGCATCATGATGCTCGAGGCGGGCAAGCACGTGATGTGCGAGAAGCCGATGGCAACCACGGTTGAAGAAGCGGAGGCCATGCAGGCGGCGGCGCGCAAATCCGGCCGCAAATTCATGATGCACTTCAACACCCGGTTCACTCCGGCATCTCTGTATATCAAGAGCCTGGTAAAGAAGGGGCTGGTGGGCGATGTCTATCACGCACGGACCATCTGGCATCGCCGGCAGGGCATACCTGGAGTGGGCGGCTGGTTTACCATCAAAGAAAAGTCAGGAGGCGGGCCTTTGATCGATATTGGTGTTCACCGCATCGACCTGGCGCTCTGGTTAATGGGGCATCCGCGACCGGTCGCAGTGAGCGGAGCGACCTTTGCCAAGTTTGGGCCCAAGCTCCCTGGCGATGCAGGCAAGGTATTCTCCGTTGAGGATTTCGCCTCCGGCTACGTCCGTTTCGATAACGGGGCGACCCTGTCCATCGAGACCAGTTGGGCATCATTCTGCGAACGCCGCGAGGACATGAGCACAATCATTTTTGGAGACAAGGGCGGGGCCGAGCACGGGAACCTTGGAGAAGGTTACGAGATGGGCGTAAAGCTGATTCATACCGTCAAAGGCCAGCAGAAGGTGGAGATCTTCAAAACAATGCCGCCACCCAAAGAAAACGCTCAGTCGCATTTCGTTCATTGCATTCAAAAGAACCGAACACCCATGGCTTCAGCGAAACACGGCGTCTTCGTACAGAAGATTCTGAATGGTCTGTACGAATCCGCGGAGACCGGTCGCGAGGCAAGGATGTAATGGTTCTGGTGCGTGTTTAAGCGTTCCTGCACAGGAACGAGTAACCTTGTAGACCAAGACGAAAGTGAATTCATGGATTTCAAGGGCAAGGCCTGGGCTCACCCACAGCTCTTTACACCGAAGGTGTTACGCCTTACAGCCCAAGGTTCGCGAGCCTCGGCGAGTTACCTTGGGTCACTGCGCCCGGAGTAATTCTTACCCCGAAGGGGTTACGGCCATATGTTGTTTGTATGCGACCACAGATTATATGGGCGCAACCCCTTCGGGGTAGAAGAGACTCCGCCTGAGAACCCAGGGTAGCTCGCCGAGGCTCGCGAACCCTGGGCTGTAAGGCGTAATGCCTTCGGCATAAAGAAGGATCTGAGTAAAACCCAGGCTAACGCGCTGGGCAGGCAGGCGACCGGGACTTTGCCCCGGAAATCCGCAGAATCGCCTCCGTCTTGGCCTTTTTGTCTCCTTCCTGTCAGTCGGATTTGCCGCGGAAAAATCGTGAGGACCTTTTAGCCTGGTGTGGATATTGATAGTCATCATCATCGGTGTGTTTGCAGGAGGGCTGCTGTTTTACGATGCGTTTCGCGCATCCCGTGTTAAGGCCAATATCGAAGAGTATGAGAAACAGATTGATTTTGATTCGAACGGTTACGTGAACGGGCGGCAGGGCTTTTTGCGGATGGGCGGCGAGCCGGTCGTCCTGCTGATCCATGGGTTTCGAGGCTCTCCCGCTGTCTTCGAAGAGCTCGGCGAATTGCTCACCCAACGAGATTGTTCTGTTCAGGCGATGCTGTTGCCGGGGCACGGACGGACAGTCGAAGAACTTGCTGCCTCGCGTTGGCAGAACTGGACCTCTTCGGTCGAATCGACGCACCTCAAACTGAAAGAGAGGCACAAGAAAATATTCGTAGTTGGCTTTTCACTCGGTGGACTGCTTGCCCTGAATCTCGCCTCACGAACGACAATAGATGGTGTTATCGCCATCTCCCCATTTCTGCAGCTCAATCCGGATGCGTCAGGCGGTCTTAGCCCTCAGGCCAGATTGAAGCTCGCCCGATTCCTGCCTTTCACCAAAATCGTTGAGCTGCACAGAGAGCCGAACATTCTCGATGATGCCCTGCGTGCTGAGGTGGCCATCAGCCACTTTTATCCGGTGAAAACGATGCAGAGCATGATCGATTTCACAAAGGACATCGCCGATTCGCTGAACAGCATTCAATGTCCGCTGCTCATCCAGCAAAGCAAACACGACAGCGTTGTCTGCAGTGCAAGCGTGGAGCAGCTTTATGAGAACATTTCGAGCGAAGACAAGCGTCTGACCCTGTACGAAGACTCAGCTCACGAGCTCCTGCTCGACCGCGAGAGACGAGCAGTGATGGATGAAGTGGTAGACTTCATCAAAGAAAGAGCTGGTTAGGCCAGAGTTTTCAATCCGGCGCATCCGTGAACGGCGAATTCTCGAATCTGCAGTGTTCCTCTACAACTCGAGGATCTTCCTGATCGCGGAGCAGGGACATGAGCTTTTGAGAAAGCTCGGCCCGGGCTCCTTCATATTCCGGCTGGGCGATCACGTTGTTCATGTAGTGCGGATCTTCTCGCAGGTCGTAGAGCTCTTCTGCAGGGAACTTGCCGAACCCCATCTCGAAAAGATCTCGCACACGCTCCTCACCCCGGTGATGGACCATCCAGGCTTTCGTCGGGCTGGCGTCGAGATCTGCATAGCAGATGCGGGTATTCCAGCACAGGTCTTCGTATGAAGGTGGCTCGGCGGTGGGATCGTCGAGCCCTTTGGGATCACCCATGGGCCAGCGATCGGGGGAGAAGTTTCGGATGTAGAGGAAATCACGGGTGCGGACCGCACGCTGAGGATATGGCAAGTTGCCTTCACGGGCTGTGGCTACGTGGCGTTCGCGGCCGGTTACGACAAAGGTGCGTTCCGGATCGACCTGTCCGGACTCCGGCGACTCGAGCACGTCGATCAGACCGTTGCCGCTCATGCATTCCGGCGGCTCGATGCCAGCGGCCTGAAGGAAAGTGGGGCCGAGATCCATCAGGTTGACGAAATCATCCACCGCTCGGCCCGCTGAAATGTGTCCCGGCCATCGGGCCGCCAGTGCGACTTCGCAGCCAATGTCGTAGAGATTGCATTTTGCCCGGGGGAAACCGGGGATGCCGTGATCGCCACTGACCACGATGAGCGTGTTATCCAGCTCGCCGATTTCTTCGAGCTTCTGCATCAGCAGGCCAAGCCCCGCATCGACGGCAAGGCATTCGCCGAGGTAATCGGCCACGTCTTCGCGGACTTCGTGAACGTCCGGCAGAAAGGCCGGCAGCTTTCCTTTCAGGTCATCCGGGTCGAGTCCCCAGAGCTTCTTGCCTGATCCACGTTCCCATGTGCGATGGGTGTTGGTCGGTCCCCACCAGTAACAGAATGGTTTGCCGTCCTCGCGCGCTTCAAGAAAGGCATCGAAATTCTGTCGCACCTCGTCATACAGGGTCTCCTTTGCGGCCTCGACGCCCATCTCTTCGGCGCGTTCAGTTGCCGCGTGAGAAAAGCGACCGAACGCCGCGCCTGCTGGCGCGTATCTCGTGCGATCCCCGCCGTAAGGCTCGTCGCGTGGCGTTCCGGGTGACCATACTTTATAGGTGTAGCCGATATGGTAACCGTTCTCTTCAAGGATGAGCGGGAACGTCGGAATCGATGAATCCCAAACCGCGCCCTGAAGGATTGCGGCGCGGCCTGTCTGCCAGAAGTAGCGTCCCGAGAGGATGGAACTTCGGCATGGAGTGCATGAAGGCGCAGGCACAAAGCCGTTGGTGAAGAGCGCACCTTCTCCTGCGACACGATCGAAGTTAGGTGTGTTCAGAAGAGCGCTGGGTGTGCTGTCGCCTTCGACGCTTTGGTATGCGCTGGCATAACGTCCCCAGTCGTCAGCGAAAGCGAAGAGGATGTTTGGTTTGTCAGTCATGGTTTTCCGTTCCGAGGTTTACAGGATTCAGTCCTTTGCTCTGTTGAGTTCGTTATAAGAGTTCAGGCACGGTTCTGGCAAGAGGTCAGAATGCGGAAGAGCCAGTGCTGAATAAACTGAAACACAGGCGGTAACTTCAGACAGATGCCAGATCGAACCCATGACCACAGCCATCCGACAGCAGCTCGCAGAACTGCCTGATGCGCCCGGCGTTTACATGATGAAAGACGGCCGGAGCGAGGTGATCTATGTGGGCAAGGCAAAAAGCCTGAGGCCGCGGGTGCGATCCTATTTTCAGGAGAGCAGCTCCGACACGCGGGAGTTTGTCCGGCATCTCGTGCCCAGGGTGGAACGCATCGATCACGTGGTAACGAGCAACGAAAAGGAAGCGCTCATTCTCGAAAACAACCTGATCAAGCAGTTCAAGCCCAGATTCAATATCAACCTCAAGGACGACAAGCAGTATGTGAGCATCAAGATCAATATGTCGAATCCGTTCCCCCGTCCGCTGGTCGTGCGGAAGCGGAAAGACGATCGGCAGGAGAAGGATATCCTGCTCTTTGGGCCTTACTCGTCGGCATCGAAGGTGCGCTCTACACTCAGGTATCTCAATCGCCTGTTCCCGCTGCGGGAATGTTCGGATTACGTGCTTAACCATCGCTCCCGGCCCTGCCCCCTCTATGAAATGCGGAGATGCGATGCGCCCTGTGTCGATAAGGTCAGCTCGGAAGATTACAAATCCATGGTCGATGAAGTGGTCATGGTGCTCAAAGGGAAGGACGATGAAGTTATCACTCTTTTGACTGAAAAGATGATCTCGGCATCTCAGGAGTTGCGGTTCGAGGATGCGGGCCGCTACCGCGATCAGATTCAGGCGATTCAGCACATTGCAGAACGGCAGAGCATCGAGTCATCCGATTTCGTGGACCGGGATGTTTTTCATTTTTACGCGCAGGGCGAGTTCGTCGAGATTCAAGCGATGTTTGTGCGCAGGGGGCGATTGGAGGATCTGACCAGCTACAGTTTCCGGCCGCAGGACCGCTCGCCGGAGGATGTCTTCCGCTCGTTCGTCAATCTATTCTATTCCGAAGCCAGGATGATCCCGTCCGAGATCCTGCTGCCGATTGAAAGTGAAGATGCTGGACCTCTGGCCGAATACCTGACTGAACAGAAGGGCCGGAAAGTGCAGTTGCTCATCCCGCAGCGCGGTCACAAGAAACGTCTGGTAAATCTGGCCAAAGTAAACGCGGAGAATTCGTTCAAGCTCCGTCACGGTTCGCCTGAAATAAACAGGCAGATTCTCAGTTCGCTGCAAAATGACATTGGCCTCAAGAACCTGCCGGAACACATCGAGTGTTTCGACATTTCAAATATCGGAGGCGAGCTCGCGGTCGGTTCGATGGTCACTTTCAAATCGTGCGCGCCGGAGAAGAAGAACTATCGCCACTACAAGATCAGGACCGTTCACCAATCAGATGACTTTGCCATGATGTACGAGGTCCTCAGCAGGCGATACAGCAGGGCTCTGGAAGAGAGCGATCTGCCCAACCTGACCATCATCGATGGCGGGAAGGGCCAGCTCTCGGTCGCGGTGCGCGTGTTCGAGGAGCTTGGAATTAACGGTGTTGACCTGATCGGTCTCGCGAAGAGCCGGCGCCGCCAGCGCGGCGATCAGACCATCATTACGGACGAAAGGGTGTTCAAACCGAACTGGTCCGAGCCCATTGTGCTGCCCCAGGACAGCGCGCATCTGCGCTACCTTGCACGTATTCGTGACGAGGCCCATCGCTTCGCGATCACTTACCACCGAAAACTTCGCGAGTCTGTCTATAAGAAACGTGGACTCACAGCTATCCCAGGCGTCGGAGATGTCATCCGAAAACGACTGATCAGAACGTTCGGGCATGTGTCTGCGGTGAGGCAGGCCAGCATCGAAGAACTGGAAGGTGTGCAAGGGGTGTCGCCGACGCTGGCGCGGAAGATATATGAGCATTTCCATCCGGAGTGATGAGGCGTCGATCGAGATGTGGATGGTGGAATGGTGGTCTGTTGACGCGCTGGCAGCATTATTGGTTCTGTCTTCTGGCCCGTAGCTGTCTCCAACTCCCTAGAATTTAACGATTGTGTCAAGTTTCCCGGGACAGATTCTGGGCACGCCGCCCTGGAGGGCAGCGCTACGATGGGCTGCTCGACGGTTGAGGCGAAGCTTCGCTCATCCGCCAGGGCGGAGTCGTTCTGACGGATTTCAGGGGCGAAGCCCCGGCTGTTTGCCTAGCCCAGCCCAACGGGGGGGGTGAATGGCACAGAGATTTGACAAGGGGCAACGCCCCGGGCAGTTATAAGGAGGCCATTCATTGGGGCAAATGACCGGGGCGTTGCCCCTAAGGATGATCTGCCCGAAAACCCAGCCCGTTG
>JASLXP010000752.1 GCA_030740295.1 Planctomycetota bacterium | reverse complement strand
TTCATTCGCCTGATGATTCACGAACAGCATGTGGCCTGTGAGCCTCTTGTCGGTGGGCAGGGCTCGTCCGGACTCAACGATAAGAGCGCTTTCTTCCGGTGTGCCGGTCAGGTCGCCGATGACACCCAGCAGCTTCAGTTTCCAGGTCGGCTCGAGTTGGAGTTCCCAACCGGCTGCACTGAAGTGACTGCCATCGTAGAGCGCGAGGTAGTTCGACTTTGGAATGACAACTCCTAGACGGCCTGCCAACTTGAGGCTCTCGGTTTCATACTTCTCACCATTCAGAGTCGTGGCAAGGATGGCTTCTCCGCCAGCGGACAGTGTCAGCCGAGCGGTGACGCCTCCTCCGGACTCCGCCGGCTGACGATGCAGGACATCAACGGCTGTCAGTAGCTTTGGCTGACCAGGAAGGCGCGGCTCAAGCACGTGGACGAAGGTGCTGTCCAGACCTGGCGTTTCCGACGCCCTGGACTGAATCAAGAAATTCACTGCGTCCTTGAATCCGACAAGCTTCGTGACGTCCTTGCCCGTCTTGGGATCGACTTCATCCAATAATCCCGGCCACGGGCCTTTCGCACTCAGAATCTCAGACTTTGCGGTCTCGCTTCCGCCCGACCAGCCCCACAGGCGAAGGTCTGTGTCGTGCAGGAGCTCTGGCCACTTTCCGTATCGTTCAGCCATTTCTTCGCTCGATTGCGGTCGGCGTAGCCCGGCAGAAGGTTGCCGAACTTCTCTGCCTTGACCCCTTCGAGAAAAGCTTCCGTATAGATCCGTTCGGGAAGCGTGTAATCCGCCCCGGACATCGACTTCAGGATCGCCTGGTCGTTGATCAAAGGGACAGGACGAGTCTCGCAAGAGGCGAGAGACCCGATGACCAGCGAGAGAAGAAACAGGTCGAATGATCTGAGTACGAACATAGGAGTCTTGATTTTCTCAGTCCGGAAGGAAGGGAAGCTTGCAGCATGGCGCGCAGAGCCCAAAGATTTCTGACGTGAACCAAAGCGAAGCGCTCATACTCTTTGTCATACTTTCCTATCGTCAAGTTCCCTCCAATTCTGAAAGCAATTCAGAAGGTATGACAGGCAATCAGAAGGTGCACGCACACCGCGTTGAAATCCCAGCGGAAACCCCTGCCATTTGGATTACTAATCTGGGCGTTTGCTTCGGCTGATTCCCAGTACCGGCAATTGGCGGATGGTTGTCTTCCATTCAGATGAAAAAGTGAGAAAGGAAGTCCTGAGAGCACGGCGAGCCAATGCCAAGCGGGCCTACGTGTCATTCAAGGTCCACGTCGGGTACGAAACGAAGATCGCTTTCCATCAAGAATGAAATAGTCTCTTCTACGAATCCCGCCAACTCTTCCCGGGCTCCGCTGTCCAAGGCCTCCCTGCCAAATGTGATCGCGACAATCAGTATAGCGACAGAGGATTAAGACAATGCTAAGTGAAGTCAGATGGGAGAGAATGTTCCGAGATGAACTTGAGGCCGCCTTTGCCGACTGTCCGGTGGTTTATTTTCCCTACGGCCTATGCGAACCGCACGGCCCACAATGCGCGGTTGGGCTGGATGGTCTGAAGGCACACGGAATCGCCTGTACAGCAGCTCGTGCACATGGAGGAATCGTGGCCCCGCCTGATTACTGGCACATCCATGAAATCGGCCCATTTGGCTCGTGGGCTTTCGAGCATGTCGGTGAGGTCGAACGTACCTGGCTCACCGCTCTCCCTCCATGGATGCATTTCAAGAATATCTGCTACCACATCCGACAGGCTGATG
>JASLXP010000751.1 GCA_030740295.1 Planctomycetota bacterium | reverse complement strand
GCCGCAGCAGAAGCATCGTAGGTTTAAGTCTGCCTGACTGTCGCAACCGAATCGTAGCACGGCCGTCTCGGCTGTGATTCACGGGCGGGAGGCCCGTGCCACAGTGCTCTCCTGCCGTGATTCACGGGCGGGACGCCCGTGATACCTGCCCCGTTAGTATTTGTATCACAAATAGTTGCACCGACTGCCATTTTCTGTTTTGCAGATATTTCGCCTTTTTGCGATCCCTTGGCTGTCATGATTGCGTCGCCGATAGTCTCAATGAGTCCAAAGAGGCGATTCTCGTCCGTTTTTACGTAGCGGTCAAAGGTGATGGTTCTTGGCCGGTGGCGCATGAGGTGCTGGATTTCTTTTTCGGTCGCGCCTACCTGGTTCAAGAGCGTTCCGAAGGTTGTGCGCAGAGCGTGAAAATCAATCTTGCCTTCGCTGGTTTTCTTTTCCAGGTCGGCCTTCTTGATGTACCGATTCAGAGCTAAACCGGGATTGTCTGTCACGTAAAGGAGTGGATTTGCTGGGCGGTCATCACCTGCACCTTTGGGCCTTCGCTCAATGTAAAGCCGTTCCGCTGAACGCTCCGAGGCAAACGCCAGCAAAGACTCCATCAAGCATTGTGGAAGTGGCTGGAAACCGGGCTTCCGATTCTTGGTCCAATCGGGATTCAGAATGAGGCCCTGGCGTTCGGTGTCCAGGTCATCAATCGAAAGGCTTCTGAGTTCGTTGGCGCGGAGTCCAGTGCAGAGGGCGACCTCATAATTGAGGCCGTGGCAGCCCGGTGCCGTTCTGAGCAGCTTGCCGATCTCTTCGAGACTGTAAGCTCGGCGTGGCTCCTCAGGCGTGGTATCGAAGCGTGCGAGATCTTTGAGAGGGTCTTCTTCAAGCAGGCCTCGCTTAACACACCAAAGACCGAAGCTCTTGATGGTTTCAGCGTAGTTCTGAACTGTCTTGTTGGCTCGGCCGGCATTCTGAATCTCCTGAAGAGCGACTTCCACGGGAGAGAGAATCTCTACCACGTCTGCAAGGGTTTTCAAGGCCAATCGATCCTCCCACCAGTCCATCAGCTTGCGCTTCCCACGAGTGTGGCTCCCTGCCCAAGGTCGTCCGCCCGTCCCGCCCTGGGATTCGCCCCAGGAAATATAAATGCCCTTGATCTCGCTGAAGGGACGACGGTGATGCCGGGCATACGACTTGGGAGGCGGGCGGTAACCTTTCCTAATCTCTTCGTGCTCTCGTTCGACTTTGGCCGCGAGACGCTCGGTCTGTTTCCTTGAGGGATAGCCGGTCTGGGACTTCCGTTTCCCTTGCCAATCGGCGAATGAGAATCGCCATTTGGGATGCGGCTTACCTTCTTTATCGAAGGTCTGGTAGATACGTGCCATTGATTGCTCCTTTCTGATTACGGTCTGAAATTCTGGGGGGTCATGACTTACGAGTTGTTGAACAGTAATCAAGGGGAAAACTTGGCGATTCGAGCGACTTCTCTTTCGGCCTCAATTGCTGCCCTATCCAGCGCCTTTTCGAGGTGTGTTAGAATGTGAGTCACCAGCCAGACTTTGTGGTTGGCGAAATCGATTGGGGGAGGCAATTCACCGCGGTCTATCATTCGTTGAATCGTCCTTGGATGCTTCTGAATTACGCTGGCCAAGTGCCTTTCGTCCACGATTGCTTTTTCTGGCAACCGTGCCAGTTGGTCGACCATGAAGCCGGTCTGCAGTTCAGTCGATTCGGTTAACAAGGTGTCGTTACTCAAAATCAATCCCTCTTTGGAGTTAGAACAATGCGCTGATTCACCCGGTGTGGGTCAGCCTTCCGTTGTTTAAAGGGGGGTGACGGGCAAGGACTGGGGACGCAAAAACTCAGCGCTGCGGGTGACAGAGGTGCACTTCAGAGACTTATTAAAGGGGTTCTGAAAACTATCAGCTAATGTCACCAGGCTCTAAACCATTACACTAAAGTATGTTGAAGCTGGGGAGCGATTCGGTTGAGAGACTCTTCTGGAAAAAGACACATTTTGAACTTGAACTCCAGTTCAACATTACTATGCTTCCAACATCCACACTGATGTGCGGATGTTGACTTCAGGCCGCCGAGTCAACCTGAAGCGGGACTGGCGGCCAAGCATGGGCACAATTTCATGTCGAACCAGACGTTCGGAGAACTACTCCGGGAACTGCGCAAAGCAGAGAGTCTCACTCAGCGTGATCTGGCTGAGAAGGTGTCAGACCGGCTGCTTGAAGATGGGCGCCGCGGATTTGATTTCACCTACCTCAGCAAAATTGAGAATGGCAAGACGCCTCCGCCATCCGTTGGTGTGATTCAGAAGCTGGCAGAGGTTCTGGATGCAGACGCAAACGAGCTCATCACGCATGCCGGAAAAGTGCCGGCGGAGCTTGGGGAGACATTGAGGGAGAACGAGGCCGCACGGGCATTTTTCAGATCAGCCTTTTCCGCCAAGCTGGAACCGGAGGAATGGAAGGATCTACTCAAGCATTTGATCAGGAAGACGGAAGGTGAAGATCATTCGGAATGAGACCATAGAGAATCTTGCCCACCGGCGTCTCATGGAACTTCAAAAGGTTACGGGGCGTCCGCTGGAGCCCCCGATTCCCATCGACGTGTTAGCGGAGAGGGTTCTTGGATTGGATTTTCTGTGGGAAGAGATCGAGGAGCTTCCTGGCGAGACAATCCTTGGAGGTCTGATCCCCGGGAAGAGGCTGATCATCCTGAATGAAAAACACCAGGAGCTGTTCGCAGAGAAGCCCGGCCTCGAGCGATCCACAAAGGGACACGAGATGGGACACTGGGATCTGTTCATCGACAAGATCGCGCTGAACCATCCTTCACTCTTCGATGAAGATGGAGGCCCTGCCTCGTATCGCAGTTCGACAGAAGGAACCGTTGAGATGATCGGTTTCCTCGAAAAGTCGCCCGAGGGCCGGGCGTTGCTCGACAAGATTCAGGCTCGCGCCGATGAGCCCGATGAATCAAGGGCGGTGAACCGGTACGCGGCCGCGATATCAATGCCGGAAATGTTGCTGTACGACGAGGCTATGAAGATCGACAGGACAAAATGGCCCAACTTGTATGACCTGGCAGAGAGATTTGAAGTGACCATCACGGCACTCACGGTACGCCTCAAACAACTGAACCTTTTACACATTGGAGAGGACAAAACACTCTACGAATCAGAAGATGCAGCGATCGGTCAGATGACCTTCGACTTCTAAAAAAATTTTCTTCATTGCAGTTTGAGTTGTAATTCAACTGCAATCGTTTCCCTAACGTCTCGAAGAGAGAAAGGAGTTCGATGATCTCAGTTCGTTCACTCAACCCGCCGGAGTACACACAGGAAAAACAGCAGGTGCTGATCGATTCAGTGCTTGCCTTGAGAAAGACGTCAATTCAACAACTGTTTCACGAGTCAGATCTACCCACCTCGGGCACGAAACCAGAGCTGCGGGAGAGACTCCAGGAAGCGTTAAACGAAGGAAGAGTGACCTCTCAGACGGTCGTCAACTTCCTCGACTCGTTCGCTCCCTGGGGAAAGCAGCATGTGTTTCTTTACGATGGCCCGACCAGCGAGGATCTGGATTTCTGGCGCGAGAGTTTACAAGTGAAGGATTTGCTTGAGCAGCACGGTCTCGGCCACCTATCAAATGCGCGACAGCCGATGGTGTTGCCCGATGACCTCGAGCTCTCGTCTATCATTCACGACGAGCGAGTGTTGCGGATCACAGCTATCCAAAGCCGTCCATATTCGGAACGAGATCCCGGTCTCGATCAGGAAAAACAGACCAGCAACGGATCAGTTACCCTCAAGGCATACCAGCAGAGGGTGACCCGCTCCTTCGTGGCGTTCGAGTGGAGCCTCGTATCGAACACCGCCATGCTTCAGATCGCTCAACTTCCCAGTGACGTCATGTACGAGGAACTGGCTGGCGACTTCTTCGCCCTTGTGGGCGGCTGGCTGAAATCCAGCCACTTCAATCAAGTGGACGTCAGACATGCCATCCGCAGCCTTCACGAGTCGGAGGGAAGCGATCATCCGGAAGCGCGTTCCCACGGGATCCATTACCGAACGCTTCAGGGAAGGCAGCTCTCGGCCAGGAGCGCGTGTGCAAGCGATTCTGTCCTGGGTGAACCGGGCATCGACCACGCCCTGAACTCGGTTAAGGAATCGGGCGTGGGCCACATGGGTAATTTCTACTGGCTCGCCGATGCGCAGCCGGGCCCCCTGCCAAACCCTCTCCAGAGCGATGTTCACGTGAAGATCGTCGGAGACAAGTTCCGGATCAACTTCCCAACCCCCAACTCAGAGATAGCAGTGCGATATGTTTTATCCAGAGTGCGCTCGCTTAGCCGGCCGGCATCCTGACCTGGCTGACAGCGTTCAGCAGATCGATGCACAACTGAAGAACATGGGTTCTGTTGGACTCCTTCGACCGGCAGACCTGGCCGGCTTTTTGAGGATTGACCAAAACCAGGTGAGGTCAATCCTTGAAGGGCTGGCCACCGACAAAGTTCTGACCCGCGAGGTAATGATCGAATGTCTGCACTGCGGAGCGGTAGTGCCTCGTTCGATCTACGACGAGGTCTTGGAACAGGAAGACGAGTATTTCTGTTCTTGCTGTGACAGCCTTCTCACTGGAAGAACCTCACATGTTCTCGCCGCTTATCGAAGTGGTGAGAACTGGACGACGGCCGAACCACAGCGGCCAATCGTCGACGAAACTAATCTTATCTCCAACCCAGAACCTGAAGAGCAGCTATTTGTCTTTCAGAACCAGGGACGGACTTGGCGGGTGGCTTTCGAGGGCCAGCCCAAAAGTGTCAAGGACATGGTTGGGATGGAATACCTCTGTCATCTCTTGCAGACTCCCTACAAGGATCTGCATTGCGCCGAAATCCGGGGCGTCGTATCGGGAATCGAAGAAAATTACATACTGGGATCGGCGGGCGAGATGTCAGATCACCAGAAACTCAGGGAATATCGTGACCGCCTGGCTGAGATAGAAACAGAATTGGAGCGGGCCCAAAAGAATCACGACTTTGGGTTACAAGATTCTCTCGCACTTGAGTGGGAGCAACTTACTGAGGAACTGAAGAGTGCGAAAGGGATTGGAGGCAAGTTGAGGGAGGCCGGAGATGACAGGAAGCGTGCAATAGATTCTGTCAATAGAGCGGTCAAACGTGCACTGGTTGAAATCAGAGAAGCCCATGAACCATTGTGGAAACATCTGAACAGCACAGTGAAGACAGGAGCATTCCTCTCCTATCAACCGGATGTCGAAAGGCTCTGGGAATTCTAAAAAAAATCATTCGCGACACCTTTTGTCGCGAACGCGACGCCTCTTGTCGCGCCTTACCAGTGACAGCACGGCCAGCGGGTCGGAGGTAAGTGCGAACAAGAACACAAGCACATGCCCCGAGTGACTCCGACCGGGTCGGCTCTCGGGGCTTTGTCTGTGTAGACAAGAGGCAAACCAATGAAGAACGATTGGCGATGCAAGCGATGCCGGAAACTTCTCGGCGTTATCGAAGGCGAACGAATCCACATCCAGTTTTCGAGAGGACACCAATATATCGTCGGGGCACCGGCGACCAGCGTGTGCCGCAATTGCCAGACGCTGAATGAATTGCCG
>JASLXP010000750.1 GCA_030740295.1 Planctomycetota bacterium | reverse complement strand
GACCTTCCATAGCCGCGGTGGTCTTCCGCTCCCTTTGCAGCAGCAGTTCCGCTTCATCAGCGGCGATCCCCAAACTCCGGAGCCGCTGATACTCCGGAAAGACCACCTTTACTGCTGCGGCACTTCCGAGTTTCTGCGGGCGTCCCTTGTCAGCGGGCCATCGGGAACTTTCGAGATCTGTGGCGATGAGTTGCACTACGAGGCTGAGCTGACCGAAGACGGCTGCCACTCTCTGGTCCTGAAGGTGCCCTTTGTCGCTCTCAGTTCGGAAGAAGAGCTGGACCAGCTCGATGCTTTGGATTTCGTCTCAGAACATGCCGCAGTACGCAGTTATTGGCAGGGCCGCATCAGTTCCGGTTCTACCATTCATACCAGCGAACCGGATATCGACGATTTCCATCGCGCGCACGTCACCCACACGCTCATCAACGACGACCACGAGCCCGGCTCGGACCGCATCATGGGCCGCGTCAGCTCCTTCAATTACGCCAACTTCTCCAACGAAGCAATCATGCAGATATCCGAGCTGGATCGCCGCGGGCTGCACCAGGAGGCGCGCCGCCACCTGGAGACCTATCTGCACTACCAGGGCACGGTCGGTCTTCCGGGAAACTTTCAAAGCAAGGAGGGCATCTTCTACGGCTCCGGCGGGTACGAACATGGCGACTACAACCAGCACCACGGCTGGGTGCTCTGGGGACTCGCCGAACACTACCGGCTGAGCGGCGATAGCGATTGGCTGCGCAACATCGCCGACAAGCTGATCGCCGGATGCGATTGGGTCATTCGCGAGCGGATGGCGACAAAACAAACCGATGCCGGCGGAGGCCCGGTCGTGGAAAGCGGTTTTCTTCCGGCGGGGACTCTGGAGGACGTGCGTGATTACTACTACTGGCTCTCGACCAATGCGCTCACCTACCGTGGCCTGGCTGCCGCTGCCGAGGTGCTCCACGAGATTGGACATCCGGAAGGCGTTCGGCTTGTCGAGGAAGCGAAGGCATTTCGAGAGGATCTCCGTGCCGGCTTCGAAGAGAGCCGCGTCCGTGCGCCCCTCGTCAAGCTTCGAGATGGCACTTACGTACCGAACTACCCCTCCCGCCTTTATTGGCGCGGCCGTGACTTTGGCTGGATTCGGGAAGTGCTCGAGGGCTCTATCATTCTGATCAACACCATCCTCGATCCCAACAGCACGGAAGCGACCTGGATTCTCAAAGACTTCGAGGACAACCGTTACCTCGATGCGCCCTACAACTATCCGCTCGAAAACTTCGAGGGGCAATGGTTCGACCGGGGTGGATTCAGCTTCCAGCCCAACCTGCTTTACTTCCCGCCGCCCTACCTGTTTCGCGACCAGGTCGAACATTTCCTCCGTGCATTCTTCAATGGCTTTGCCGCCTGCTGGAGACCGGAGCTGCGAGCGATGACGGAACATCCACTTCCCACACTTGCCGACTGGGCCGGGGACCATTTTAAGACGTCCGACGAATCGATGGTCTGCTACTGGCTGCGGCAGATGTTCATCCAGGAAGTCGGTAACGACCTCTATCTCGGCCGCGGCCTGCCCCGCGCCTGGCTTGGAAGTGGTAAGAAGCTGTTCCTCCGCGACGCCGCTACTCACTTCGGCGCCATGAGCTTCGAGATTCAGGCATCATCCGATGGCAAACAGATCAGTGCTGCTATCGATCCGCCATTGCGCAAGCCGCCGGACCGGATGTTCGTCCGTTTCCGGCATCCGGAGAAAAGGGAACTCAAAAAAATCACCGTCAACGGTCAGCCCTGTTCGTCGGCCGAGCCGGAAAAAGAATGGGTAGTTCTGCCACCTGCTTCAGAACGGACAACGGTAGAGGCAGACTACGACTGAGGCTGAAAAGTCGATTCCACTTTGACAGAGCTGCCCATTGCAGATGCTTCCAGAATACTCAGGCAAATATCCAGAATGTGGAACGCCTGCTCGCCCGAAACTCTGGACGGGCGACCTTCCCGAATGGCAGACACGGTATCGAGCACGCCTCTCGCCCAATCAACTCCGGCATAAGGCTCCCGAATGTGAGGGATCTCTTTCCATTCGCGATCGGGATATGTCGCAAGCTTGACCGGCGCGTTAAACCCATGATTGTTGCCTAAAGAAAGAGAGCCCTTCGTGCCGTGCAGCTCCATGCCGGTTTGATGAGAGAGCCATGGCGAAAAAGTCGTGGTCAGCCTGCCGATGGCTCCGTTTGCGAATGTGAGCAGACCGTAGACCACGTCTGGTGTCGTCACTTTGAACTCTTCGCCGGCCAGTTCCCCG
>JASLXP010000749.1 GCA_030740295.1 Planctomycetota bacterium | reverse complement strand
ACAATCTGCAGGACAAGCTCCGTGAACAGATCCGACTCGTCAAGGAATTCGAAGACAAGCACAAAGACGCGCCTGGCATGCAGGAAGAGATCATCTCACGCTGGCAGAAACTCCTCCCCAACAGCCGCGGTACTGAGCAGGAGAAATCGATTGCAGATTCCCTGGCCGCAGCCAAGGCCCATGCAGCAACCCTCGCTGTTCCGGAGGATCCTCAGCAGGCACAGGAAGCGAAACTGGCCCAGGCAGAAGAGCAGGCCAGGCTCTGGATCGCCCAGGGAAAGCTCAAGGAAGCCCTCGGAGCGTTTGACGACCTGTTGAAGCAGGAGCTGACCGCCTCCATATCCCAACGGGCAAGCCAGGCACAGGGAGAGAGCCAGCAGAGGGTGATCAAGGCGGCCCTGTCCCGGGCACAGGACTTCTCGGACTCCGTGAATGAAGACGAGATCGAAAACGCACGACAACTCCTCAACGAGCTCACATCGCTCGGCCTCGATAAGCTCACAGAAGCCAGCCGAAGGCTGGACCGCATTGTCACGGAGTACGATGCAGAGCAGCAGAGACTCGCGGCATTCAAGACAAGAATGATACGCACTCGGACCCTGGAGAAGGTTCTCAAACTCGTCGGCCTGCAGGAATTCGATCCTGCCGAAGCCATCGTCGCCTCCGAACTATCGCGCACTGACAACGCGGGTTTGGAACGAGATCTCCGCAACGCTCAGCAGCACATCAGAGATCTCGCCCGAATGTGGAAGAGCATTCGCAAGAATGCGCCTTCCCTTGTCGGAAAAAAAATGAAACACCACGGGCCAACACTGATGGTGACTGGCTATCAGGACATGCAGTTCATTCTTGATAATGATCGTTTTCGAAAGCCCCTGCACGAGCTTGAACCCGCGCTCCTCTGGCAACTGGCTGCCAGAGATGCGAACAACAAAGCGCCCGAATACCACCGGGATGCATCCATATTCTGGCTCTACAAATCGCAACTGGAGGAGGCGGAAAAAGCAATGGATGCCGCCGGCCAGATGGGCGTCAACCTCAGCGAGTTCCGTTCTGTTTACAGGGCCCTGAAGCAACTGCAGGAAGAAAGGGCCGCTCAGCAGCTCTTTCTGGATGCTCAAAAAGAAAACGACCGTGAACAATGGAAAAAAGCACTTGCCGCGCTCGACCAGCTACAGCAGATGTGGGCAAAGACCGCCTTCGTTCACCTGCAGGCAGACCGTATCAGTGCCACCCGCGAATTTGCTCAGCGAGAAGGGCGCGAGCCATTGCTCCACGGCAGGCTCTCCAGTCTGCCCGATGGCGTCACTCAGGTGATTTATGATTTTCAGGACCCGGCACAATTTGAGGACTGGAGTTTTTCGAACAACAGCGCGGTGGCCCGGAAAGGTATCCTTCTGCCTCGAACGAACTGGCTTTTGCACCGTGCCGAGTTCGATTCAGTTCTGGAGATATCCTTCGAGGCCTTCGCCGATCGCCATTACGGGGAGGGACACGCCAACATCGTGGGGCATCGAGCTCACCGACTTTCCCCAGGTCACAGACGATCCGAAGGCTGTGAAGAGTGGTGTCATCGGCCGGCTTTACTCCCGCGGGGATAGATTCAGCACGATGATTGCGCCGGGCAAACTTCTCCAACAAAGTCTGGAAATGCAATTTCGCGCGGAACAACCACTCTCGAGCCGCGTCCGCATCGAAGACGGCACTGTTCGGTGGCACGTCGACGAAAAGGAATTTATGCGGTACACCGATTACCCGTCCGGGAACGGCAAACGCATCGCGCTGTTCAGCGAAGAATCGAATACGGTCTTTCGCAAAATCACTGTCAAAGGCAAACTGGCCGCCGGATGGGAAGACGAGGCTATCGCCGATCAGAAGCGGCATGTCAAGGCCAGAAAGACCATCGCCAGCGACCTGCGCCGTTCAAAGAAAGCATCACTCTTCCCAGAGAATTCGCTGTCAGCCTGGTGGCCTCCCAGCGCCTACTGGCAGTCCAGTAACAGCGAAGTCAAATTCACTGGCGGACCGGATGAAATCCCGATCACCTGCCCCGTCTCCTTCAGCGGTTTCACACTCTCCGGTCGATTCCAACAGCCGGAAAACGTGACCACCGGCTGGAAGCTCGGACTCCGCACGGGCGGCCCGTTCGGTTATTTCATTCATTTCGACCCGGCCCGGGAAATTGTCACCTTATCCAAAGTCATCGAAAGCCAGGAAGACGATGCGGAAGCCATCGAAGTGGTAGAGCTCAGCAAAAAGGAAGAGGTCTATCTCGTGCCCGGCAGTTGGCAGAGCTTCAAGGCCGTGGCGGACGGCGAAGAGCTCAGCCTCTCGCTGGACAACCAGTCCCTCCTCTTCGCCACTGATGGTACTTTCAGTTCCGGCATACTGACCATCAGCAGCGTAAAGGGCCTGGGAGAATCAGCGCCGGTGAGCTTCAAGAATTTTGAAGTGGTGATATAAGAAGTAAGGAATCAAAAGGACTCAGGATTCAAGAGGATTCAAGGATTCAAGGATTCAAGGATTCAGGATTCAAGTGGATTCGCGATCCGGGTTGAGGAATCACAATTCAAGATTCGGGATTCAGGACGTAAGATGAATTGAGGCGCCAACTCGCTGGCAGACTATTTTGGAGTGCCATCTTGAATCCTGTGAATCCTGAATCCTGTGAATCTTGAATCCTTCTGAATCTTGAATCCTTCTGAATCCTGAATCCTTCTGAATCCTGAATCCAGAATCCCCACCACATGCTCCCATCTTTTTGCCTCCTCAGCCTCAGTCTCTGCCTCTGCGCGGAAAATCCAGCCTGGCTCTGGTCGACCGCCTACGAAATCCCGAAGCACACCACCAGCGAAGGCAGCGGCTACTTCTCCATCATCGAGGGCCACAACAGACGTCTGTACATCGGCACTGCCAAATACGGTGAAAACGCGTTTCTTGTCGAGTTTGATACGACGACAAAAAAGATGCGAGCAGTGGTCGACGCGCACAAAGAGATCGGCACAAAGGTCACCGGCTTCGCCGCGCAGGCGAAGGTCCATACTCGGAACAATGTGGGAAAGAGTGGAAGGATCTACTTCGGCACCAAACAGGGCTACCCCAAAAAGGGAGAGAGCCGCAAAGATTACCCGGGCGGTTACCCGATGGTTTATGACCCGAAGACCGGCAAGACACGGGTCTATCCGATCCCAATCAGAAACGAAGGGATTATCAGTATCACACCCGACGAATCACGGGGCATCGCGTACATCTCTACTTCATCTGACGCGAGGACGGTCGATGACTCACATTTCATGATCCTTGACCTGGACAAAGGCACGTATCGCGATTTCGGGAATCTGAAGCACATGTTCGCGTTCATCGTGCTCGATCACCGTGACCGGGCCTACCATCCCGAAATCGGTGGCAAGATCGTTCGATACGATCCAACGAGTGGAAAGATTGAAAGGCTCAAACAGACCATCGACGGCAAACCGCCAACACCGGAATCACTGCTCGCCAATCCCAAGACTCACCCGATAAACTGGGACATTTCCAAAGACCGAAAGACCCTTTACACCGTCGCAATGAGCGGCAACCAGTTGTTCAGTTACGACCTCACAGCAAAGGGAGACACGCTGCCCGGCCGCAGCCTTGGTGAACTGCTCCCCGGCGCGAAAAAGACAGACTGCCGCGCCTTGTGTGTTGGCCCGGACGGCACGGTCTGGATGGGCGTTGCATCGAAGCACCTGCTGCACGTGGTGAGCTACAGAGAGGGCGAAGCTGCACCGAAAGACCACGGCATCATTGCGATCAAGAATCCGAAATACACGAAGTTCACGTCGGAGGACGGCAAGTCCCTGAAGTGGCATCACGGAGTCATGCGCTCCAAAGAGGGAACGATGCTTCCCCGCTACCACATCATGGGTATCTGCGCAGGCAGGAATGGCAAGGTGTACGCGACCTCCTTGTATCCGTTCACCCTCCATGAGATTGATGTTCCCGGCCGTTCAATCCCCAGCCAGTGAACGCAGGCCGTTGGACGCGATGACCACCATTTCTTCACCGGTACCGGGCGCAGCCCATGCAGAGCGCGCCAGCCAGGTCTCGTAACCGCCAAGCTCGTAATCGACCCTCGTCGGTACGTAGCCGCCGTAACCGTTGGCCAGCTCGATGAGACCCGTGACTGGGAATGGTGAAGCATGTTTGAGGTCGAGCCCGAAGCGGCAGAAGATCTCTCCGGGCATCGTGGCTGCGCCGAAGTCTCCAACTCGCATGCTCTGGATCACCATTGGGATCGAGTCCGGCCATTTCAGCAGTTCGAGGCGTTCCCGGCCGTAGAGGCGATCAATAATCGGGAGGCTTTCGTCCTCCCATTGCTTTTGAGCCTCATCAATCTCATCACCAACGGGCTTGCGAACGCGCTGATTGTTGAGGGCCTGGCAGGTCGCAACGGGCGCGCTGTCCACGAATTTCGCTTTCTCCCATTCCGCGTGCACCTGTTCCGTGATCCACCGGGCCACACGCTGGACCTGCTCACCCGGCTTGCGCGGCGCAGGCCGGCGGCTCACATCGATATTGTTGACGTCGCCCGACGCACCGTGAGTAAGAAGCGCAACGAAATCATCTCCCTTGACCTCCTTCATCTGGCTGGCGAATGCGCCAAAGTAATCGGCGGATATAAGGCCCCCGCCAAAACCGCCGATGTAGTGTAGAGAAAAATTGACGACCACCGCTATCGGCTCACCCTCTGTCGATGCAATCATCAGCATGGGCACCTGCGGATCAGTGGGGCCCGCGACGCGGACGATATCAGGATTCATGCAACCGGGGTTCATCTTGACCGAGCCATCCTTCATGTGAAATCGCCGATTAAAGGCAGCCCGGGGCTCCCATCCGTTCGCCCACGCGACCTGCGCCGGCTGCATACATTCGGCGGCACTGGCCGCGACTTCGCCGATGCGCGGCATCAGGATCGTTTCGATGAACTCCGTCTCCTTTGGCGATTCGAAATGACCCATCGTCGAAGGCCCCGAGTGCGCATGCGTGCACGAGACACAAACATGCTCCGCTGGCATGCCAGCGACCTCACCAAAAAGTTTTCGCGCGGCCGCTGCCTCATCATTGGCCAGCATGATGATGTCGAGCAAAACAAACGCTATTCGAGTGTCACCACTTTCAATAATCACCGCTCGAGCATGAAGCGGGTCAAGGACCCCGGTCGAATCACGCCGAGTCAACGAGCCCGCCAGTGCCACACCGACCGGCGGCGTGATATCGATCTCAGCCGCACCCGCACGGATTGGAAGATTCATTTCTTCTCCTTCTGAATTTCAACGGAATCGAAAAGAATCGTGGAGACAGGTTCTATATCTGTCCAGATAAACAGGTACAGACCTGTACCCTCACGAAACAGGCTGGTGGAAGCCTATTCTACTTGTGCTCATTTTTGCAATGAATGGCATTTTTCACCCCGCAAACAGTTCGCAAGCCCGAGCCAGATCGACTCAAGCGAAGACCGTCAGGCGATCTTGCTTCTCCGGATCGCAGGCCCAAAGAATCTCGGGGTCATAGACTCTGGGGGCGGTGATGGGCTGATCGGGCATCTTCCAGTCCGGGTTGTATTTCTCGATAAGCGGGATGACGTTCTTCCAGGCGATTCGATCTTTGAAATCTTCGTCAATATCGGCTTCTTCGATGATTCGCTGGAGGAAGCGATAATCGTAATAAGGGAGGTCGGCACCGAAGATGAGGCGGTCCCGGCCGATTCTGTTTTCAATCCATCTGAAGTCCCATATCGTGCCCCGGGCATTGGGGTACTGAACCACTTCAAACCACACGTTGTCGTATTTGCCGAGGTTGTCGACGGCCCAGTCACTGGCATGGGCAATGAATTGTGTATTCGGAAATATCTTTGCGATGTGTTCCATGAGTGGATTGTGAAGATGTAGATTGCAGAGGCCATCTCGCGCCGCGGCCACTTCCACGAAAGGGATGCACCAGTCCTGGATTGGCGGATGCCCCACGATGCCGGCCAGACCGAAATCGCCGATCGCTTTGTCGGCTTCTTCAATGCCGAGTTTGCCAAATCGTGCCTCAATGACCGCCAGCCCGATTGGAAAACGGTCGTTGAAATCGCGAACGGCCCGGCCAATGACTTCATTCTGATGACGAATATCTTCAATGCCCCTCGTTATCGGATTGCCGACCGCGGTCGGCATGCTGATAGCCCCGTACACATTGGTCTCGGCGAATCTCGCCATAGACATCATCGTGGTTTGTCCCACGTTAGGTATGCGATCGATGGTTCTGCCGATGTGGTTGTGGCAATCGATGTAAGGTCTCATGTAGTTCCTTTGGTTGGATGGGGTGGAGTGTTGGAATGACCACGGCTGAAGCCGTTACTGCACCTCCACTGAAGCTCTCTTTTCCGCGGCCAGCCTGGCGGCAGCGATGATTGCCATGTTGTGGCGGGCCTGCTCCCCGGTCACTGGCATCTCCGAGCCTCGGGTCAGGGCTTTAAATGTCGCGGCAAACCAGTTCGCGTGCTGTGTGACTGGCGCTGGAACGTCTTCGCCAACTTTTATCACTTGCTCCCATTTCCTTTCCTCTCGACAAAATCGATGAAGCTCTTTACTCCTCGCGACGACTCGAACTGATCCGGTCTGAGAATGCGCCTCGCACCAATTGCTTGCATCCATTGTCGGAACACCCCACGAGGTGCTGACCGTCGAGACCGCGCCATTTTCGTGCTCGAACAACAGCAGCGTCAGGTCATCGACGTCCATGCCCAGGAACTTTGACTGGACCCGCGCTTCGACATGCTTCACCGGCGATCCCATCAGGTCCTCGAGCAAGTAGATATCGTGATAGGCGGTGTCGTTAAGGCAGCCTCCGCCTGCGCTTTCCTGGTTGCGCCAGAGCTCGGTGGATAGCAGTCGGGCAGGTTTATAAAAAAGAGATTGGGCTCGGCCATAGACTGGGCCCGCATCTTCGGCACGGAGAATTTCCTTCGCCCTCTGCATTGGAAGGGAGAACAGAAAATTGTGAACGACTGTGTAATTCACCTGATGGGTACGGACGGCCTCAAGAATCGCGTCCGCTTCGTCCAGCGAGAGACCCATCGGCTTTTCTGAAAGCACTGCCACACCCGCTTGAGCAGCGTCGATGGCGTGTTCCTTATGCAGATGATGGGGAGTGGCTATGACAACCGCATCCAGTTCGCACTTGTCGAGCATGTCCCGGTGATCTTCAAATCGATGCTGCGGCGAGACCAACGACGCATTCCCGGTGGTTTCCCGATTTGCCTCTGCAGGATCCGCCAGCGCAGCCACTTGCACCAGGTCGGGCATGGAAAGGTGTGAAGGCAGATGGCTGCCCTGGACAATTCCTCCGCAGCCGATGAGCCCGATTCGAATGGGTTGGTTGATTGTTGGGTTCATGATCTGTTGAGAGGGCGGTCGCGGCGCAGAGCATCATGCACGTTGCGGAGCGGGTTCCGTGCTATGGGCGAGATGCCTGCCCCACATGGAATCTCTCTGACAAGAAGAGAACTTTATTCCTCATCTCATTACTTCAATGACGGGATCACAATACCGCGCATGATAATGCGGTTGGCCACGAGAAACACGCAGAGCGGCGGGATGCTGACGAGGACGGTTGCAGCCATGATGTAGTTGTTGCCCGGGTTATTCATCTGGAAGTCATAGACCCAGACCATCAGGGTCCACATTTTCTGTTCGGGGCAGATCACAAATGCCCACATAAAGCTGCTGTATGCGAAGACGAAGGCATTCAGAGCCATGTATGCCAGGATGGGTTTGACCAGCGGCATGGCCACCAGACGGAACACCTGGGTCTCGCTTGCGCCGTCCATCTCGGCCGCCTCGAAGAGTTCGCGAGGCAGGGAATCGAAGAATCCTTTCAGAAGAAAGATGCTGTAGCCGTTGGCCATGCCCGGCAGGATCAGTGCTGCGTAGGTGTTCAGGAGACCCAAGTCGCGCAGGAGCAGAAAATTGGGAATCATGGCCACCTCGGCTGGGAAGGCCATGGTTGCCAGGAAGAAGATCAACACCTTCTGCGTGTGCCTCATGGGAAAACGGGAGAGCGAATAGGCTGCAATCGGGTTGATAGTCAGCGCAGCGAGGATGGCGAAGAACACGAGGACGGCGGTGTTCTGAATTGCGCGGCCGCGACCGGACATATACTCCCACACACGCTCGAATGATTCGGTCAGAAAGCTCAGCCGCACGGAGCCCGGCTCAAAGTGCGCTGGCGCGAAGTCGGCCAGGGCCACGGGCAGCGGCACCTGGTCAAGGTTCTCGAAAGTTCCCTGCCACGCCGCGTTCAAAGCTGCCAGTGCTTCAGACTCAGTCTTTCCATATTTCACGCGCAAGAACTGGCGGAAGCCAGGTTCAGGCGCGCCAAGGATCAGTTTCTCCGGCGGGACGATTCCGGAGGCGGTGAATTCGCACCAGTACCGGCTCAGTGTTGCGTCATCGGGGCGAGTGCGCGGCAGTTCCAGGCTGTCCCAGGCGGAGATGGTCTTTCCGACGAGTTGCGATGCCTGGGCCCTGGCCGTCTGCTCGTCGCCGCCCGCCTTGCTTACCAGTTGCTTTCGCACGTAGTCCTGCCAGGCGGGGGTAAATTCCTTCGGGACAGCCAGCATCCGGCGCGGCCAGCGCTTGACGACGAATTCCCGCCAGTTATCAAGCACCGTGGTATTTGCAGGTGTCTCGTGCGGGAACTTTAGCTCGTAGAAGCCCTGGTGCGCGGTGCCCCATGCCTTGTTCAAGTCCTGGATACGCTCGTGGTACTTGAGCCTCAGATATGTGTGCCAATAGGTATCCGACGGCACGACCAGTTTCTGCTCGGGCGGAAGGGATGCTTTGAACTCGCTCCACATCTGGCTCTTTGCCGAGGAGTCCGGACGCCAGAACGGAACAACCACGTTGGCCGTACTCTGTAGTTCGACGCCGTAGTAGTTCAGGTAGTCGCTCCGGAGCTCGTGGTTCATGATGGCCATCCCCAGCCGGTCGCGGTTGGCAAGGATGGCATCTGTCCGCCCGCTCTCCGGATAGGCCCGCTGGAACCATCGCGGCAGGTGTCCTGTCTTCTCCAGCACGGCACGAAACTCGTCTGCTTTGCGTCCGTACTTTTCACGCAGGAACGGGCGGTAGAAATCTTCGATGCGGAACTCTCTGGCGATTAAGTCGTCGGAATCGAGTGTGGCCTTGTACGAGTTCAGATCGGCGACGATGTTTTTCCAGGCGCCGATCGAGAGTCCCAGTTCATCCATCTTCCGCAGGCAATCTTTGGAGAAATCCCCGTCGTCTCGCATGCTGGTCTGGCTCGACCACTTGTTGCGGTTGTGCCGGCTGGCCAGCAAGTCGAGCTTGCTTGTCATGGCGAAGATGTTCTTCAGGGACAGCTCGTTTCTGTCGCTCAGGTAGCTGGCCACGACCGCATTGTCGCGCAGGTCGAATCGGTCGCTGGTGGTCTGCCCCAACATGATCAGCAGTGGATAAATGATCGTGACGGCGCCGAGTGTCAGCAGCACGTACACGCCGATGTACATGGCCTTCTGGCTGGTCTGGCGTCTGCCGATGCGACTGATGATGGGCATTATTGGGCCCTCCTGAATTCGACCTTTTTGAGGAAGTCGAGCTGGTAGATGGTGAACCCAATTAACATGCTGCCGAGAATCCAGGCATAGGCGGTTGCCGGACCGAATCGCAGATACGCAAAGGCTTCCATGAAGATCTGCAGACCGATCACATTGGTCTCGTAGGCGCCGCCCGTCAGGACGAGGACGTTGCCCATGCCGTGGAACGCGGCAATGAACGCGCCCACGAAATTGATGATGATCAGTGGCTTGAGAGACGGCAGTGTCACACTCCAGACCTTCAGCAGGGGCCCGGCGCCATCGATGTCGGCCGCCTCGTACATCTCTTCATCGATGCTTTTCAGCGCGGCCAGATAAATAAGACAGGCAGAGCCCGACCCGGCCCAGATACCCGGCAGCGCGAGCATCCACTTGTTGATCGATGGATCCTGCAGCCATCGCACTGGCCCCATGCCAATCAGGCTGAGCAAATGATTGAATAAACCCTCTTCCGTGGGCAGATAAAAAATGCGCCAGATAAAAAGCACCACCACCCCGCCCAACAGGTGCGGGGCATAGTAGATCGTCCGGTAAACGATCGTCCCCCTCCCCGCCTCGTTCAGCAGGATGGCCAGAAAAATGGGCACGAAGAATCCGAGCGAAAGCACGGCCAGCACGTAAATCAGCGTGGCCTTCATCACCGTAAAGAACAGTGGATTGGAGACCACCCTGATGAAGTTTTCGACCCCGACGAATTCCGAGCCGCCCATAACCTTGACGTCCTCGAAGGCCATGACCGAGCCGCGCACCAGCGGATAATAGGCCCACAGGCAGATCAGAAACACGGCCGGCACCAGCAGCACGATCGCGCCCAGCCACCGCATGATCGAGATCCGGCGCTCGTGCAGCGTACCGTAAGCATCGCGCCCCTTAAACATTACCTTGTAGAGCAGGTAGACGGCCAAACTCGTTAACAGGATCAGACAACCGGCCAGGGGCAGCCGCCACTTCCTGGACATGGCCTGAACGATCTCGTCCTTCATGAAAACCTGTGTATCGGCAAGGGTGTTGGCCCGCTTCAGGTTGGCGTCAAAGTCGTAATCGCGGGTAAAGCAAAGCTGGCTCAACAGGACGTGGGAGAGGATCTCCTGCTGCACTCGCGAGTAGCCTTCGCTCATGGGGAGGAATTTGTAGTTTTCGGGGTTGTGAAGCATGCGCTGCATCTTTCGGCTGCCTTCGGGGATCTCGTTGGCGTACTCCTGAAGACCGGCCGCCACGAGCGCGTCGTAAGTAGCCACGTTGTAGAAGCCGCGGTTAACGAACTGGCGTGCTTTTTCCTTTTCGTATTTCAGGTAGCGCGGGTCGTCCTTTGGCATCCAGAACTGCTCACAGAAATCGAGCACCATGCGCGCGCAGATGTCGATTCGCTTCTGTCCGCCGGGCCGCTTGCGGCTGCCCTTGTAGATGCCGTAGTAGTGAAACGCGCTGGCTCCGCCCTCCTCGGGAAATGGCATGACGCCGATCACCGTGCTGTCGACATTGCTCGTGGAAATCCAGTCGGTCAGGTGGTAGTTGGTCATGGCGATCTCGCCGTTGACCCATGCCTCACGCCAGTTTCTGTCCTCGTCGACCATGCGGCGTGCGCATCCTTCGATGACCTGGTCCATGCGCTCGACGCTGAATGGTTTGGCGCAGTGCGCGCATGTGAGCCCGATAGGCAGCTTGCGGCGAGTGGGTGATTCGGCCTCGGCGTCATCGGCCGGCACGATGCGCGTCCGGCCGTCTCCCAGCTCGGCCGGCTCGTTGCAGTGCGGACACTTGGTGAACGGCGCAAAAACCATGTCATGCCAGATCTTCAGACCCCGCCTGGCGGCATCGCTGTCGAGCCTGGCAGACTCGCGACCCTCGACGTCTTTCAGACCGTGCCCACACTTGGGACACTCCCATTGCCATTCGCCCTGGGGGAACTCGGAAGTGGTCGTGCATTCCGGGCAGGTCTTGGAATTGACCATCGAGCTTCCGCCGCAGGCGTAGAGGTAGCCTTGCCAGATCCAGCCGTTGGGGAACACGCCGAAGCCTTTACGTCCCCGTGGCAGGCGCGCGCCTGGAATTCT
Organism: Planctomycetota bacterium; assembly: GCA_030740295.1. The sequence goes on along the minus strand of JASLXP010000749.1, from coordinate 1,345 downwards.
GGCATTCGGGTCGGTGAGCTTGCGGCAGACATGCAGGAGTTCATCCCATGTGCGGATCGGTTTTTCAGGGTCGACGCCTGCATCGCGGAAAACGTCCTTACGGAACACCATGTACTGAATCCACTGGTAGCGTGGCAGGAAGTAGAAGTGCCCGTCTTCGAGCAGAAACTCCTCCCGGATGCGATCGGGGATGCGCAGAAGCGGTTTCCAGATCACCTCATCGGTGCCGTGGGTGTACTTGTTGTCGCCATCGGTATCCTTATAGATGTAAGGATCGAGCCTCTCGAAGAACCCGTTGCGAATCCATGCCTTGGCCTCATGGTGATACACCCGCAACAGGTCCGGAGCCGTTCCGCCGGCGATGGCCATCATCAGGCTGCCGCGCTCCATCGTCGAAATCTTCAAGCGTGTGACCCGCGACGCGCGTACGTTCGGGTGATTAGCCAGCCACGCCTGGAACGATGCATACTCAGGAGAATCGGGCCGGGGAAGGTCGTGGATCGTGATCGCGTGGATGGCATCGTCGCCAGGAAGGGCGGGCTCGGTCGCCGCCTCTTGCGCGATCAAAGCGAACAGCCCGAGTGCCATGATGTATCGGGTCGGCATTAGTACTCCGATCTCTTCAGATGACTTCCATTCACGATCTTACCATTGGAGTGCGGGGAGGTTCTGCCAGAGCTTGTAATCGTGAAGAACGGTCGCTTTAGTCAGCTTTTCGAGATCGAGATCTCCTTTGGCCAGATCGGCATCATGGCAATCGATGCAGTACCGCCCCATGAGCTTTTGCCCGGCCGCCCAGGTCATGGTGGAAGTTTCGGCTGAGCATGGGAGGCAAAGGAGGGCGTGGAAGAAAAGGAGGCGGCGAATGGGCATGCTTTGGATGATGTAATCTTTCGAGAGACAGCGTCGGGATTAACCCACTAATTGGCCGATTTGCCACTCCCAAAAAGGCCACTGTGAATCAGGCTTGCATGTGCTGTCGCAGGACTCTTTCTACTGCGTTCGATTCGTCCGGCCACTGGTCCATCCTGTGCCAAACCAACATTTCACTCCACTCCTCCATCACTCCATCCTCCCACTCTGACGATTTCGGTTTCCGAATCTCGGTTTCGCCTGCTAGGATGCGCGATCACTTCTGAATCCCGTTGCTCATCTGCCAATTCACCGCATTTCTGTGGACATGCGACTCTTCCGAACATTCTTTTTCTGCGGACATGTGATGCTCCTGACATCAGGGGCAGACGCAGAGGAGATCTCACTCTCAGGCGAACGGCTGCAGGCATTCCTTGAACAGATCGAGCCGACGGAAACGGTGCGGGAATTGAGCCAGCTTGGGACGCGTATC
>JASLXP010000748.1 GCA_030740295.1 Planctomycetota bacterium | reverse complement strand
ACCATCCGGTCCTTCTCCGTCATCTTCACCTTCGTGATCTCGATCTTCTCCTTGGTGACGTTGGATTCGCCGATGTCCGTTCCGACTGCGGCGAGCGTCCTGGCATTGGAGTCTGCAATGATGCCGCGCTGCGTGTAGAGCGCCACGGAGTTCCAGAACGAGGGATTGCCGGAGAGGAAACCGAAGGTGCGCGGCTCGCCCGTGACATCGCCGATCCACTGGGCGCGCTTGACCTGCAGGTAGGGCTTCCCGGTCATTCGCGCCTGCGTGATTGCGAGGAAGTCGAGATCCTTCTGGCGACCCTTCACCCAGCCGGCTCCCCAGCCGCCGCCAAGGCAGACCACCCAGCCATCGGGCGTCCAGTGGGCCAGCGCCGCGTGGCCACGCTGGGGACGCGCCAAGGTCGGGATGCCGAAGGCGCGGAGGATGAAGCGGCCGATGAAGGCGCGACGGCCGCAGACACCGCCATTCATGAGGATGTTCTGGAAGAACTGCAGATCGTCGCGATCGTAATGGTTGTCCTGCGATCCATAGCGGATGTCGCTCCGGACCAGGGCCACGTAACGCCACTTGTAATCGTCGGTCGTGACGTGGTCGGGACGGTAGTTGCGCAGCATCTCGCGGCCCCAGACGAGGATCTCGTCCGGTTCCTCGCCATTGACGACCATGCGGTAGTCCCAGGTGCTGCGGGTCTCGAACGCCGGATCAAGTTCGCCGTCGATGAAGGCCTTCTCAAAGTGCAGGTAGCGCCTGACCGGATCGACAAACTCGGTCGCACCCGTCTTGGCCACTGCGTCGCGCTGCCTGATCGGCACCGCGTGCTCCAGGCTGACTGCCAGCGCCAGCCGACGGAGCGGTCCTTCAGCCACCTTGTCGCTCGCCTTCCAGACATCACGGTAGATCTCCATCGCCCGACCGTAGTTCGCCCCGCTCGCACCGTCCGCCACGGCCATCTGCACCAGCAAATCACCGGAGGAGAGCATCTTGTCGATCAGCGCTTCCTGGTCCTGTCCCTGCTGGGCGTATGCCGCCAGACCCGCCGGCGTGGCTTCCAGCATGACCGAATACTTCGCCAACTTGGCGTCCATTGTATTGCTCGTCAGCGAGGATTTCATCCCGAGATTCTCAACCGCCTGCAAGGTGGCGGCTTCCGCCCGGATCAGCGCCTGCTCGGCGGCCTTGAACTCCTTCTCAATCTGCGGCCGTTCCTTCTTCGCCTTCGCCAGCTTTTCCAGACGTTCCTTGAGGGCGTCCTCACCGTCCTTCCGGTTCTGCTGCCACTTCTCGAGTTCCTTCTGCGCGGCCTCGCGTTCGGCGGCGTTGGTGGCTTTCTTCAACTTCTCGTTGGCACCGGCAATTCCCTTGTCGGCCCCACCGATCCACTTTCCCTTGGCATGACCGATCAGCGCGTTTGCGGTGCCAAGTTCGCCCATGCGCCTCTGTGCCGCGTCGATCTGCGCCTTCGCTGCAATCTCGGCCTCGCGGAGTTTGGTGAAGGCGGCCTTGTTCCCGTCGTTCACCGACGGGATGGTCCGTTTGATCTCATTCTTCAAATCCTCGAGCTGTCCCGCATACTGCGCCTCGAGTTTCTTGCCGGTCGCGGTGAGCGGTGTTTCCGGCGTCTTCTTGGCCGCCCATGCGCCCGAGATAGTGATCACGGCGGCAGTGAGCATCGTGACGAAGTTTGCGAATGCCTTTGTTTTCATAGATTTTCTGAGGGTTGCATGGATTCGGTGACCGTCCAGTTCGCGGCCGTTGCCGGGCCATGCTCGGGTCATATAAACGCCCGAGATCCACAGAAATTTCAGAAGCGGGCGAAAAACGGGGGAGGTTCAAATGGGATCGATCATTATGTCGCAAAAAGGAACGGTCGCCGCCGCGAATAGGCGCTCCCATATCCTCTTGGCAGAGATGTTGCCAGTAAATCGCTTTTACAGGCCGGGTTCACAGGGAGGCCCAGGGCCCGGGCCCGCTCCCACTGCCATACCAGTCCTCCAGATTCGGCGACCACTCATCGGGAAATCGCGGGGTTCATCTACGCTCATTGATATCACTGCTCTTTGCTGCGATTTCGTCGAATCTTGAGCTGTTCACTGATCTTCTGCGTCACCTGCTCGGCCATTTTGCCGTAGACGTTACCGGCAAAATGAACGTCGTCGCCCTTCTTCCATTCGGCATAGCCATCCCACGTGGTCACAACGCTATGCAAATCGTTGATGGGAATACTGTGCTCCTTCATCACCTTTTCGGCGGCAGCATTGTAGATGAGGTCGTCGCCCTCGGGATTATGAGGGGCATTCGCCGGGATCGGGGTGGTGGTGGCCCAGATGACCTCTGCTCCGTTGGATTTCAGCAAGGCCACGATCGTTGCCAGATCCTTGGCATACTGATCAACAGGGTTGTGCCATGCTCCGTTCCGACCGCGAAAGATGTCGTTCAGACCGAAGTTGAAATGAATCACATCGTATTTGGTTTCTGAGAGATGCCTCTCGAAACGTTCAAAATCCGCAATGCATGCCTTGGCGCTGCCAAAATCCAGACTCTTTGCGCTACCATTGGAATGCCAGAATGCCTCTTTATTGATCCTGTAGGTCGCAACAGCGCCAAGTTTGACCATCTCCGCCTTACCCTCCAAGAGCTTGATCAGGGATTTGCTATAGCCACCGGAGATCGAGTCACCAACGATCAATACCTTGGGGATCGAAGCCGCATTCTTTCCGTGCTTGATGATGAAGGCCGCCATCGCTTCATCCTCAAAGAACCCGGTCCAGTAGTTGTGCCCCTGTCCCTTGAAGACCGTGACCGTGATCTCTCCTCCAAGCGCCTTGTAGCGTTCTTCCACGATGAAGGAGTTATCTTTCGGCGGCACCAAGGTGTCGATATCCCCGGTGTTGTGATAGATCGGCACCTTCGCCCTGGCCAGCGGGTCCAGGCGGTCGATGGGATTATGCTTCTTGAGTTCCTTGGTGAGTTTCTCTTGGGACATTCGGTATTTGCCGGCGGCGGATTTCAGCCCCGGGTAACTGGCCAGATTGCAGACTGGGTAAATGCCAGCGAGGCAGGCGATCGACTCGGGATGTTCGACAGCCCAGTTGTACATCTGCGTTCCACCGTAGCTGCGCGCCAAGAGGCAAACCTTCTTTGTCAGTCCGTGATTTTCGGTCAGCTCCTTATAAAACGCGGTGAAAATCTTTCGTCCGTCCGGCGTTCCGAAATCTCCCTTCACATCGATTCCGGCGACCGCGATGCCATTGTCCAGGCACTTCTTCATCATCCACTGCTCGAGTTTTCCGGGCAACTTATAGTCGCTGGGACAATACCATAACCACGGGGTCTTCTCCCCAGCCTTGACGTTCTCCGGTAGAGCCAAATAGCAATCATGTCCTGCAACCTTCAGGAATTTTGAATTGGGTGGAAAGATCTTCCCCGCTCCCTTCTTGCTACTGAGACCGGAAGCCGCTTTCGGCGCGGGCGTATCCTGCGCAAACAAAGGGCAGAGAAAGCCAAAGCTGATAGCCCAGACGCTCAAGGCACAAGGGATGTTCTTCATGATGTCGGTCTCAATTCTTATCGGT
>JASLXP010000747.1 GCA_030740295.1 Planctomycetota bacterium | reverse complement strand
TTTGATCTCGATACCCGCATCTTCATCGAAGACTTCCAGTTCTTTACGGCATTCCGCTTTGGGGCAAGTTAACCGCATAAATTCTCGGAATCCAGGACCTGCAATGACGATGTCGTATCTTATTTGGCGTCGGCCCGCATCCCCCTCTGACCGGGGCGCACGAGGATTGTAGAAGATTCGCTGGCATTATGCGCCACCTGAGGAATGAAGTGCCGGGATCAGAATCACTTTTCTACTTCAGACTATCGGGTACCTTTGCCTGTCATCTGAAACGCATTCGTTATCCAGAAATGGCAAAGAAAAAGAAAAAAAGAGTCGCATCGCCACGCGGGGATGGCATGTCTTCAAACCGCATGGGAGTGGATCTGCGCAATCCTCCTCCACGCCGCATCCCCGGGCCGATTATTGACGCGCACGCACATGTCGCTAATCCAAAGATAGCAGAACTGTTCGTCGAAGTGGCTCGTACCTACCACATCGATAAAGTCATCGCGATCAGTACCGTCGAAGATGCCGAGGCGCTGCGCAAACGCTTCGGAACGTTTTTCGAATTCTATTACCGGCCACCTTTTGATGAGAAGGACAAGCCTCGCATTTTCAAGAAGAAGTCTCTCGAGCGGATAGACGAAGCGGTCGAGAATGGTTTCAAGGCGCTCAAGTTCTGGTTCAAGCCGCAATTCAATTACGACCAGAAGATGTATTTCGACGACCGGCGTCTATACCCCCTCTTCGAGCGAGCGGGCGAACATGGCATCCCCTGCATCACTCACATCGCCGACCCGGACATCTGGTTCGAGCGGGTGTACACGAGCCGGCGAAAATTTCTTACCAAGCGAGGCAATTACAGACAGTTCAGAAATGCCTTTCGTGACCACCCCGACGTCACCTTCATCGGCGCACACATGGCGGGCGACCCGGAACACCTTGACCACCTCCAGGAACTCCTCGACGAGCACCCGAACCTCGTGGTCGACTGCAGCGCGACAAAATGGGTAGCACGTGAGCTCAGCGAACAGGCAGCAGATGCACGAGAGTTTTTCATCCGAAATTCAGACCGCATCATGTTCGGCACGGACCTGGTGACCTTTCCCGGCATCACCGATTTCGACCGTTACGCCTCCCGCTACTGGGTGCATCAAATCATGTGGGAAACGGGACGGCGGTGCGAGAGCCCCATCGACGATCCGGATTCGCCAGGCGTCCCAAAACTGCACGGACTCGATCTGCCGGATGATGTTCTGGAAAAACTGAACTGGCGGAATGCGGTGAGAGTTTTCAATCTGAAGAGACCGAGAGTCAGGACGGCGATGCCAAGAGCGTAGCAGGGAGTTTCCAGGTACTTATGTCAGAATCAAGAATGGAAAGATGCAAACCGCTCCTGCGATTCGTTACCGCCATCGTGTACGGATTGCTTGGCCTGCTTCTTTCAGCGGCAGTGTCGGTGAAGGTACAGGCAGATGAAGGCAGCTTCATGATCATCAATCTTGGAAAACTCGTCGAGTTCGTCGTCGGAAGCGTCCAGATCGTTTTGTTCGCCATCGCGGTATGCCTGCACGGCCGCGCGTGGGTACTCATCGTTCAGAATTACGAATGGGCCAGAAAGAATGAGAGCCCAATAACCTCGGTCTGGATTTTCGGTGGGCTGGAAGGCGCACTGTGCCTTGCGAGTTTCTTCGTAATCATTGCTGGCCGCCTGTGAAGGACGCGGCGCCGGCAGAGACGATGTGGCTTCAGGCGAGAGCGTCTGTGGCTGATATGCTGTTGTGGAATCCCGAATATCGAGTCCTGAATCCCATGAAAAACTCTCCAACTCAAACCAGACGCACTTTCCTCAAATCCACAGCCGCCGCCTCACTGCCATTGATTCTGCCAAGCGGCCATGCCGAGGAGGCACCACGATTCACTCTTGGAATTCAGGAGTACACGTTCCACCGCTGGATTCGTCAGGGAAAGCTGACGCACCTTGATTACCCGGTGTTCTGCCGTGATAAATTCGGTATCAAGAACATCGAGTACTGGAGTGGGCCATTCGCTGGCAAACACAAGGACAAAAAGCAACTGGCTGAACTGAAGAAACGCAGCATCGGCGAAGGACTGACGAACATCCTGATCCTCGTCGATATGCGTCAACGCCTGGATTCGCCCAAAGGTGCCGAGCGCCAGCAATCTATCGATGCACATATGGACTGGGTCGAAACAGCCCGTGCCCTCGAATGCGGGGCCATCCGAGTAAATTGTCATTCTGGCGGTGACCCGGCCGAGAATATGAAAAACGCAGCCGCAGGCCTGCGCGGTTTGTGCGAGAAGTCCAAGGATTCAGATGTCAAAATCATCGTGGAAAATCACGGGGGAAATTCGGCCAATGGCGAGTGGATCGCTGGCGTCATGAAAGAGGTCGACCTCGATAACTGCGGCGCTCTGCCCGACTTTGGAAACTTCAAACACAATGATCCGTACAAGGGCCTCGCGGCCATGCTGCCCTGGGCACACGTTCTCTGCGCGAAATCACACAACTTCGATGAGGAAGGCAACGAGACCGGCGTCGACTATTTCAAGATGTTGAAGATCGCCACGGCCAGCAAGTTCTCCGGATGTATCTCGATCGAATACGAGGGCCGCAAGATCGGCCCTGTCGAAGGCGTCAACAAAACCAGGGCCCTTCTCGAAAAGGCAATCGCAAAAGCGCAGGCTTAACGTCTCTTAGCCCCGTACCTCTTAGCCTCTGAGCCTACGGCGACGCTTGCCACTCTGGCCAGTTTGGCTATACCCTCTCGCCATGAACAGCATGCTATTTTTTCTGACTGTCTCGGTCTGTTTTCTGTCAGGACTGCAGGCCGAGGATTCAGGTAGCGCACCCCAGGATACGGTTGTTCTGGAAGCTGAAAGTGCCATGAGCGTGCAGTTTCCGTTTCGTGTGGTCGCTGATAAAGAATGCAATGGCGAGACCTGCCTCACAGTGCCGCAGGGCGTTGGCAAACCTCCCGAAATTCTGGGACGCGTACGTTTTACAGCGAAGCTCACGCGGACCGCAGATTATAAGCTCTGGATTCGTGCCAGGTGGACGAATCACGATGGCAATTCAGTCGGTCTTTATCTGCCTGACCGCAAGCCCGAAGCGATTGGACAGGGCGGTGTTTATGGCAGGTGGCACTGGGTGCCAGGCCCCGTGGCAAAGTTAGAGAAAGGCAACCTCACCTTCTACCTTTTCAATCGAGAGGACGGCATCTTTTTGGACCGCATTCTCTTGGTGCCGGACGCCACCTACATCCCCCGAGGCAAGGAGGGCCTGCGTGTTCCCGCGGGATGGGCAGCGCAGGACTTTTACTTCGCGGACGATTTTTCACGTTCAACCGAGCAACCGGTCCAGCAATGGAAAGCACTCAGCGGCAAGTGGGGCATCAACTACACCCTCGATCCGAACAAGCTTCCCAATTTCTTTTCCTATACAGGCACCAGTGAAAAACAGGGGCTGAGCATCACCGGCCGACGTTACTGGAAGGATTACTATTTCGAGGCTGCGATCAGGCCGGAAGGCTGCCAGGCAGCCGGGCTCGTCTTCTCACTTGTGGATGACAAACATTACCTGCTGCTGAGATGGACAAAGGCAAACAGACTGGAGCTCTGCAGAGTGGCCGGCGGCAAAGAAACGCTGGTCGAATCAAGCGCCCTGCTCCGCCTCGATAATACGTGGTGGAGATTGGGCGTGGAGAGTTGGAGCGGCCGGGTGACAGTCACACTGGATGGCCGAAAAGTGTTGGGATCAACCATGACTGTATCCGGCGGCAAGGTTGGCCTGCTCGTTTCAGGCGGAACTTCGGTCTTCGATAACGTGGAAGTCTCCCCGGTCCGCCGATTTGCCGGCGGACCCATTGAACAGGCGGCCTTGTGGCAAATAAAAGAAGGCAAGTTTGAACAGGACAAGGACGGCACATTCTCCGGCAAAGGTAAGCGTTCGATTGCGCTGACGGGCAAGCCGGACTGGAGCAACTACACGGCACAGGTCTCAGTAAAGAAGACACGGGCAACGTTCGGCACTTTCGCATGCTGGTCATCGCCCGGAGATTTCTACCTCTTCGAATCGAGCGGCGGAGAAGTGTCGATCATCAAGATGTCCGCCGGGAAGAAGAGCATTCTGGCATCGGCAAGAGTGAAGGCAGCCGGCGGCTGGAATGAGTATGCGTTCAAGCGGGTGGGCGCGTACCTGGCAGTCGAATCCGGCGACGGGCTCCTCCTGGAGGCATGGGACGATACGCATGCCCGTGGACGGCCCGGCATCAAATCGTCTACCGCGATATCCAAAGTCGTTTTCAAGGATTTCAAAGTCGATTTCGTCGAACCGGAATCCTTCCACAAAACCATCGAGTCCGTGCCATTCCTGACCGCGAAAGTGGTTGACCCAACGGACGTCCCCGATCTGACGGAGGCACAGTTTGAAAAGACGGTCAATTCGTTGGAGGCCCCCGTCCTGAGGCGCCGCCCCAAGTATTACCACATGGTCGGATCGAGCCGTTCGAGCTGTCTCTGGTGGCAAAGCGACGGTGTCTGGCAAGTGAACGATGAAAAGCTGCTCGCCCAGCCGACACCGACCGGCTCAGTAATCTTCTGCAATCGCCACGCGCCCAACGATGCGGCAGTGAAAGCTGATTTCGTTTACACGAAACTCACCGGCGATCTCGGCGTGATCCTGCACGGCGTGCGAGAAGATCCTTCGCTCGGTTACCGCCTGGTCCTGGAGGGCAAAGACGAACGCCATCTGAATCTGTACAACGCCCGTTCGCGTGTGGCTTCGGTCAAAGTGAATGACCTGCCCAAAGAATCGTCGATGGAGCTCTGGCGGTCCGGCGAGCACATCCTCGGCTGGCTGAACGGCAGACTCCTGCTCCAGCACAAAGACTCCACATCGCCCGAAGGGGAAGAGGTCGGACTGTTCGCAGCCAGATACGGCGGCGAATTCGTTAAGGTGAAAATGACCTCGCTGAACTATCGCGGCAAGAAGCTGTTCTACCTTTTCGACAGACCAGCACCGGACTGGCTGCCGGTCGGCGGGAAGTTCGAGGTACACGGCGGAATCTCCTGCCTGCGTTCCTCGCACTGGCTGGCCATGGTCGGCCAGGGAAGCCCGGCCCTCATGTGGCATAAACGCAAGGTGAGGGGTAATGCATCCATCAGCTACCAGGCAATGGAACACTCCGTCTGGTACGGATGGGATCAGAGCCCGTCTCACATGCACACCGCCTACGTCAATATGGGCCTCACCCTCTGCGCGGACAAGCCGGACGTCCGCTCCGGCTACACATGCATCATTAATGGCTGGAACCTGCAGCGAAGCGTGCTGCTGCGGAACGGCAAGATCGTCGCCAGCCTGACCCACGATGAAAGTTTCCCCGTCCAGTGGGTGGGCAGCCACGCCCCCCTGACGCCGAGGACGAGCGTCGTACGGATGACAGTTACGAACGGCGAGGTCGTTGCCAGAATCAACGGCATTCCAATCCTGCGCTACAAAGACTCCAGGCCGCTCAAAGAAGGCCAGGCCGGCATCTGGTGCTGGAATTCCCGAATCAACGTCGGCGACGTGCATCTCTCGGCCGAGGCGTTCAGTCCGATGAAGATGGCGGAACTGAAATCATCCAGAGAAGCGGGGAATGGGAGTGTGGCGCGGCTCATTGGCGCGATTGAATGATGGCTCGAATGCCCGATGGGTTTACACGTTTGACGCCGTCTGCGGGCAGATTTCGCCTTGATGTAAAGGCCGCATTTGAAGATGTGGCTCGTGGCTGTGGCCACAGGCTGCCAGCCTGTGAGCCAAGTTCATTTTATGTGAGCTCACAGGCTGGCAGCCCGTGGCTACGAGCGCCAGGCTTTCTGAGAAATGTGGGTTGAGGAATTCGGCTACTCACGCAAAACAAATGCAGTAACCGGTATCCAGACCATCCTCGCTGAGGTCTGCGGTCTTTCTTCCGCCTGCGCAGGCGATACGTGAGCGGTGCATGTAGGAGAGAATGGCCGGGCCGGGTTTGCGGGGATGCCGTGCGCGCTTCGTCGCTTCTTCGATGATGGATTTAAGAGTCTGATCTTCGAGTGCCTCATAGAAGGGATGCTCGGTACTTAACGGCTTTTCCGGATCCTGCATGTTGTACCAGCACGCGCCGCCGTGGAAGAAGCGGAGGTCGTCTTCTCTTTCGCCTTTCTGCCTGGCGATAGTGAAGGCGCGCACCCATTTCATTCGTTCGCCGTTCTGCCAGAGCTCGGTGATGCGGCCTTCGACGTAGTTGCCCTGCTCATCCAGAACCTTGCCGAGGTCGAAACGCGTATCGTTGATGGTAGCCGCGCAGGTCTTGAGATTACCCTCGGGATCGATGCCAAGAATCGTGTAGCCTGCGCCGCAGAGATCTTTCTTCGGGCCGTTCGACGCGCACGCGTGCATGATCTTTTCGTTGGCCAGCTTCAGACGCGAGCCGCGCTCCTTTTTTCCTCGCTTTGCTTCTTCTTTGCAGCGATCCATGACTGTCGAAAACTCTTCGTGTGTCAGCAGTGTGCGCTCCGGATTCCGCTTCGTGCCGCCGATGTCGAGCAGCATGATCAGGTGGTGGTATTCGGTGCGATTGCCGTTGACCTCAAGCTGGCACAACAGTTCCGTCAACTGAGGGATGCTCTCTTTGGTGGCCTTGGTTGGTGTCGAGCTCACCCCGACCCGAACACCGACGTTAAGCAGATTGCGCAGCCCTTCCAGGGCAGGGCCGAACGCACGCTTGCCACGAATAAGGGCGTTGTTTTGTTCGTCGTGACCTTCGATGCTGATCTGCACGATCAGCCGTTCACGAAATCGCGCCAGGAACTCCGCTGTGTCAGGATCGATAAGCATGCCGTTGGTGAACAGGATCAGCTTTCGCTCTTTCGCGATGTATTCCACCATCTCAAAGATCTGCGGGTGCTGCATTACCTCGCCACCGGTCAGATAGAAGATCTCCGTGCCGAGCGCCTTGGCTTCATCCACGACCGCCTTGCAGGTTTCGAGCTCCAGGCGATGCGGATTGTGCATTACCTGTTCGATGGTGTAGCAGTGCCGGCAGCGCAGGTTGCAATCGTAGTTCGGCACGATCCAGAACTCGTGCAACCGCTCCAATCCGAGAAGGTGATGGCGTCCAGTGTAGACAGGCTTGTCGTGGCTCGCGTTGGAAAGAAACTCTCTCTTTGCGCTCTGAGCAAGGAACTTCCCTACTGTCGGTGATTCACTTTGAAACAGCTCGGTTGCTGACTTTCCCTGTGAGCCACGAATGGCATTCATGACATGGAATCCTTCGTCGTTCACAAATACCCAGTTTGCTTCATCGGTATCCAACAGCAGATGACCCTCGGCCAGTTTCTCATGGCGAAAGTTCGGGACGAACAGCGGCCCAGATGGATCGAACCCCTGTTTCTCTCTCGGCTTCCGCGCGTTGAGCTGCGGCTCGATGCTCCCACCATCCGTTCGCATTCCAGGCGGGACAAATACGTGCACGAGTTCCATGAGTTTCAGTCTCTCTCCATAGCGTTTATTGCCTGCACACCGTGCACGAGCGTAGCTCCGCCACGAATCGCCGAGGCCACGTGGAGCGCCTCGGTAATTTCGTCCATGGAAGAACCGGCATTCCTGGCGCCCACCGCCCAGGCATCGATGCAGTAAGGACACTGTACTGCGTGGGCTACAGCCATCGCGATCAGAGCCTTGGTCTTCTTTGGCAGCGCGCCTTCGGCCATGGTGTCGCTGTACCAGCGATTGAATGCTTCATAAAGCTCCGGTTTGTGGTCGCCGACCTCGCCGAATCGAGCGAGATCATCGGGGTCGTAATAGCTCTCCATTTGATTGCTCCTCTCAGATGTAATGTGGCTGGGATTATATGGATGCCGGTGGTTGAGGCGAGTTGAACACCTTACATGAATGGGCGTGCCTTCGTCGCAGTCACCGTCGAAATCTTTCTGCGTGATCGGCCAGGGGCATCTCTTTAGCATCCAATCATAGATTTTCGTTTCGCCGGAAAAGGAGAAGACCATGCCAAGAGCCCGAATGTTCATCGAAGAGAGTTCCACTCGCCTGCAGTTGACGCCGATGATTGACGTCACCTTCCAACTGCTGATCTTCTTCATGGTGGTTTCTGAAATTTCTGATCGGCACAAGATCGAATCGACGATGCAACAAGTCTCTGGTGGGAGCGAAGATGTGGTGCAGCCATTTCCCGAGATCCGCATACGCCTGGACAGAGTTGATACGCCTGCCAACGACGGGTCTGATGTGCGGATCATGTTTGAGCAGTATCGGTGCAAGGACATCGCCGATCTGCGAAGCAAGCTGTTGGTGCTCAAGGAAGACCTGGCCGGCGTCCCTGTCATCATCGATGGGGGCCCCGAGGTTCCTTTCGAAAAGATCCTGCAGACCCTGGATGCGTGCAAATTCGCGGAATACCGCAAGGTGCAGTTTGCCAGACCGAGAGAGGTGGATTGAGAGCTGACCTGAGTAAATGCGTGTGGTTGATTCATCCCAGATGCATGAGCACTTCGCTGAGATTCTCGCGGCACGGTGTGGGCACGAGCAGGAAAGGGGAATTCTCTGCAGCCTGGTTCCCACACCAAATGCATCCATCGTCCTGACGCAATCCCCAATCGTTTCGTGTATCCTCACTGCATGAATCTTGCGCCTTCGGAGCATCCTCACCGCAGATACAATCCGCTAACGGGCGAGTGGATTCTCGTCTCCCCACATCGCTCTAAACGGCCCTGGCAGGGCAAGGTCGAATCGCTGCCGCCTCCGGAGAAGGCCTCTTACTATCCTTCGTGCTATCTCTGTCCCGGCAATGAACGCGCAAGCGGCGAAACGAATCCCGATTACGAGACAACCTTTGTCTTTACGAACGACTTCGCGGCACTGATCCCCGATGAGCTCGGCCCCCCCGAATCCCCCCATCCGTTGTTTCAGTGGCAACCTCAGAAAGGCACGTGCAGAGTCATCTGTTTTTCGCCGCGGCATGATCTGACGCTTCCGGATATGGATGTCGCGGAAATACGCGACGTTGTCGAATTGTGGGTCGATCAGATAGAAGAACTGAGCCAGGATTATCTGTGGGTGCAGGTGTTCGAGAACAAAGGCGAGATCATGGGCTGCTCTAATCCGCATCCGCATGGCCAGATATGGGCAAGCCACTCACTGCCCGATTTTGTGCAGAGAGAAGACGAAAATCAGCGTGACTACCTGCGCCTGCAGGGACGCTCTCTTCTCCTGGATTACGTGAGCATCGAGGCCGAACTTGAAGAGAGAATCGTTGTTCAGAACGACCACTGGATGACAGTCGTTCCTTACTGGGCGACCTGGCCCTTCGAGACACTTCTGCTGCCCAAAAGGCATGTACTTCGCCTGCCGGATCTTTCTGCCGATGAGCGGTCGTCCCTCGCCGAGATACTCAGAATCCACCTGACCAGGTACGACAATCTGTTCGAGACTTCGTTTCCCTATTCCATGGGCTGGCACGGTGCGCCCGGTGAAGGGGAAGCCGAACACTGGCAGTTGCACGCACATTTTTTTCCACCGCTGCTCCGCTCTGCGACCGTACGAAAATTCATGGTCGGATACGAGATGCTCGCGGAGCCGCAGCGCGATTTGACGCCCGAGCAGGCTGCACAGCGGCTGCGGGAATTGCCGGACAAGCACTACCGCAGTGAGTGAGACAGATGCCGCAGGACGATGACACATTTGAAGAACAGGAGACCGGCCCGTTCGAACCAGTCAGCCCGGATGACGAAACCGTAGCCGACCAGGACGTCAGCCCGGATGACGACACCAAAGCCCACCAGGCCGTCAGGCGCGACGACGATACAAGGCATCTCACTGCGGCAGTCAGACTGGCCGGCAAAGGGTATCTTGATTATGCGGCCATCGTTGTCGGCATCCTGTGCCTTCTGGTTGGGCTGAGTGGATCGAAACGGGCCGCGTCGCTCCCGACCCAGATCGGTTCTGTAGACTCTCGGACCTTCAGAGAAATCGAAGGCGGCTACGAATGGCGGATTCGTGAAGGCAACATCCGCTCTCTGGCCTGGGACGCCAGCGGCCCGCACCTCGCGGTGGGCAGCGACACGGGTTCCATAGAGGTATGGGATGTCAAAGACAAGAAGAAACGGTATGACCTCGAAAAGACAGGCGAGGTGCTCGGCCTTGCCTTCGGTACACGAAAAAATGATGACGACGAGGAAGAGCTGTATTTGTACAGCGTCCACGGCACGTTCAGGCCCCGTGGTTACGAAGATTGCCGACTGGCCTTGTGGCATCTCGACACGGGCGAGTTGCGGCAGCAGTTGCGAGTACCGCTGGTTCAGATTCAGGCCGCCAGTTTCAGCTCGAACGGGTTGTCTCTTGCCATCGCGTCGCCCAACGAGCTCCATCTCTGCGATCTGAAACGCATGAATGGGTACACCTCGCCCGTGGATTT
The DNA here is from genome assembly GCA_030740295.1 of Planctomycetota bacterium. The sequence goes on along the minus strand of JASLXP010000747.1, from coordinate 11,085 downwards.
CAATTTCCCTTCCTCCGTAGCGATCGGCGGGGAACGCGGGGAAGACATCCTTGTTGGCGAAACATCAGGATCGGTTCTTCTCAGCGGCGGGGCGCCCGAAGAGATCTCTCAAAGGAAATCCTTCTACACCGGCAGGACCAAGACAATCGTGGCACTCGCAAGTTCAGGTAGAAAAGCGGCGGTCGGTTTTTCCATCGGTCTGGAAGGCGAAGGCCTGGTTTCGCGGCCCATCAGATTCTGGAAGGACTGGCAGCTTTGGGACGAGGAGGTCTCCCTGAAGTTAAAAGGTGGCGGCGTCGAAGGACTGCAGTTTGTGGGTGATTCCCTCCTCGCTGCACTCACGGTCGCATTCGTTCAAGGTGACGAGAAATGGCAGCGGAAAGCGGAGCTGGCCATGTGGAACCTGGAGGACGGAACGATGGCAGAACAGAAGACGTTGCCGTGGGATACAAGAGCCTGTGTAATCTCGAACGACGGAAAATGGCTGGCGGTGGCTATTGCGGGGGGGAGAGCGCAAGTCGTACAGTTGGCTCAATGAACTGCAAACAGACAGATTTCATTCAGGAAAATAGTCGTGGATTGGATGGGGCCGTGTATGCTCTGTTATCCAAATTCCCTGCGCGAGCTTTCGTCATGAAATCCACTGAGTCGGGATCAAACGCCCAGCAGGCCGAGGACATATACGAGAAGAGATTGAAGGACAGATTGGAGAAGACACACCAGGACGCGTTTGTTGCCATCGAGCCGCTCTCGGGCGAGCATTTCCTGGGAGCGACAATAAGTGAGGCCATGGGTGCAGCGCGGCAGTCACACCCGGATCGTTTCTCACACGTGTTGCGTGTTGGGCATAAGGCTGCCCTGCATATCGGACATACCGTGCAATGAATGGTTCGGTCGACGAAGGAGGGCGAGCCCTCATTCAGATTGAGGTGGCCGCGGCCGCACAGGGCCGATCGACTCGATTAACTGGCTGGATCGATACTGGCTTCACTGGTGAACTCGTGTTGCCGGAATCCATGGTAACCGACCTTGGTTTGAAGAAAGCTGGAACAGTAAACGCCGCTTTGGGCGATGGCTCGACGGTGCTGATGGATTTATACATCTGTTTCATTAATTGGTGTGGGGAACAGAAACAGATTGTTGCTGCTGCAAACAGCGGCCAGTACCCACTAATTGGCGTAGGCCTCTTGCAGGGAAAGAGGCTGGAAGTCGATTACTCATCCAAAACCGTGGAGATCGAGTAATCCGTCCTGCTCACTTCTTCGCCCACTGTTTCTTCATCTTCTTCATCTCAGCGTTCTGCTTGACAGGCGCTCCGGGGCACTGGTTCGCTTTTGAATAGAGCCACTTTCCCTGGTTGTCGCGGAGCACTGGCATACGTCTCTTCACTGGCGGTGGTTTGGCAACCCTGGTCGGCTTCTCAGCATACCAGTAGGCGACGGACGACATTTCATTCGCCAGATGATTTCCGTGGCCGTGCTCGATGGTCACTTTCACTTCTTTTTGAAAACGAATGGGGTTTTCGATGTGGTGCACGTAGCTGGTCTGATATCCATCGGTGTTTCTTTCGTGGATGGATGATCCGTTGCGAAGAAATGCGTTATCCTGCATGCCCCACGCCTGGTTCAAGTAGTCCTCGCTGCCTGTGCCGTGGAGCTCGGGGGGCCACTTGTATCCGTCTATCCAGATCATGTCGTCGCCTTCACCCCACCATGTACCCTGGAAATTGGTGACGGAAAGATTGCAGCCGATGTAGTGCCCGCGGCCTTTAGTTTCAAGGATCAGATAATTGTTGGTCCACGCCTCTCTCTCTTTGTTGACGATGTTGGCCTCGGCATGGTTGACAGTCACCTCGTGGCCCCACCCACCGAACGGATTTGTTCGCCGGAACTCCGCGTGGAAGTAGCCGCACTCGTCGGCAACGTCTTCAGTTTCGTAGTCCACATAGAAATACTGGCGGTGCGATTCGCTGCTCTCGTTGAGGAGCTCGACCACGGCACGTTCGCGAAAATGCATGGGCACGTAGCTGTTCAGCGCGCACCCCCCGCCGAGATTGTTATTGTTCCTGGTGGATGCCGTAAAGAGCATCGACTGATAGGAATTCACGATGCCGTGACCCAATCCAAAGAAATCGCCAAGGGGCACGACCACGCTCGGTTGCTTTGCGTTATCCCAGGTGAACTTGAGCAGACACTCCCGGTAATGATGCGGCTGAGTCATCCAGATATGCGTGATCTTCCCCGGACCTTTGATATCCGCCAGTACCGCGGACTCGCCGGCCGGTATCGACCATGCATCTGCATTTCTTCCGGATACGTCCCACGAAGAATGTCGGGCTGATTTGCCGTCGGTGATGTGAGAGAGCTTGTCCAGCATTTTTGAGCTCCTTTGCAGTCAGTTGGTTTTCGATTACACAGACCCATCCGCATGATGGCTGCTGGATCACGATAGCCCTCATGATTCCGTAAGACCACTGATTTGGTGTCCGAGTCTATGCCGCCAGGCTTGGAAGGATTGCCGCGGCCAGTTCACGCTGCGGACACCTCCGCCTGTCAAGACTCTCTCGTGGCTGCAAATTCTCCATGGTTCCGTTTCCAGCATTCTACTCCCGCCACGATCGCCTCGTATACCACGGCGCCAATAAGGCTCCCGGCAAGAGTATGTTTGCCCGTGTATTCGAGGGGTTGTTGTCGTGTTGCGGTGCGGGCTGCATCAGATGATGGCGCAGCGATTACGATGCAGTCAGTGCCGGTGCCGGTTGCCGGATGCCCTGACAGGAAGCTGGGAATACCGCCATCAAGCATAGCGGCCGTACGCGCTTCCGCGGCCAGAGACAGGGCTTCCAGCATCGCACGCTCCGTCAGGGGAACTGAGAGCCAACAGAGGAGGTTGATAGTGCCGGCGGGTTCTGCTTCATGGTCGGGATCACCGGCACGCAAGGCATTCGTCAGCCCGACGGTTGCAATGCAACGGGCCATCGTCTCTTCCCGCGACTTCTCGACATCCGAAAACTGATCCACGGTGTGGGAGGTAAGCAACCCCACTGCATCCTGCAGTCCTTCGGCATTCAGGCGCACTCGCAGATATTCCAGTGGCACGACCTCGGGGGGGAGTTCATGGTCCCTTACCTGGTACCAGGCGACAGACTGACTGCGTCTGCGTCCACCGCCCGCTACGGCCCAACTGACCATGTCCTGCGGCTGCTGAAAATGCACGATCAGCCAGGGGGGCCGGCACGCGATCTCCATGACCGGCCCCGCCTCTTGCTCAGACATCATTCACTCCGCTGGCTGGCAGAGCTCCGCTTTCAGCCAAAGCCCCCACGAGGGGCTGCGCCGGTTTGTCGCCCCAATGGTCGCCAAAAACTATCTCTTCGAGGGGCAGCCTCGGCAGCCAGCCCGCGGCCTCGAGCTCCGGCTTTGCGTCAAACTGGTGGACATAGCCGACGCAGAGGTATGCGACGGGGCAGACATGGTCCGGGATGCCTAGAATCTCTCGGAGGCGTTCAAGGCGCAGGATGCTGACCCAGCCAACGCCAATACCCTCTGCCCGTGCTGCCAGCCAAAGATTCTGAACAGCACAACAGGCACTGAAGCTATCCGTCTCGCGAATGGTGTTTCGCCCGATGACCGCCGGCCCGAACCGGGTGCTGTCACAGGTCACACATATGTTGAGAGGCGACTCCAGGATACCTTCGAGTTTGTATGTAAGGTATTTCTCCCTTCGTTCCTCGTCGAAGTGTTCCGCGGCCCGAATGCGCTCCTCCTCGACGTGTGCCTGAATCTCTTCCCTTACCGCGAGGTCATCAATCACCATGAAGTTCCATGGCTGCATGAAACCCACCGAGGGCGCATGGTGAGCGGCCTGAAGGAGCTTCGCCAGGATCGGGGTTGGGACCGGATCGGGTTTAAAACTCCGAATGTCCCTGCGCCTGAATATCGCTTCGTAGACGCCTTCTCGCCATGAGTCTGGAAAAGTGTGGTCCATTGAGGCTCTCCTTTACTTGAAGTTGGTAAACGTTGATCCGTCACCAGCAGGGATGCTGGTGGCTACTCCTTCCCCTGCTTTGCAGACATCCAGAGGACATCTGAAACACCGGCACGACGATTCGCTTCGCGGGCCATGACAAAAAGTGTGTCGCTGAGCCGGTTTAGAAACTGCATCGCGTCGGGATTCACAGGCTCTGTCCGGTTCAGGGCGGCCACCCGTTGCTCGGCCGACCTGACCTGACATCGTGCAAGATGCAGCAGCGATGCGGCTCGTGTGCCGCCGGGCAGAATGAATTCTTCCAGTGGCCCCTGTTCCTCCATCCACTGATCCATCTGGTGCTCGAGCTGCGCGGTGAAGTCCCGCAATTCAGTGGTTAAGTGCGGGTCCGGCTCACTATCCATGCAGAGGACTCCACCTGTATCAAATAGTCGATGCTGAATCTCCTCGAGAAGAGCATCGAGCTCAGGATCTTCGAGCTCGGAACGGACGCAGCCTACGGCCGAATTGGCCGTGTCCACGCTGCCGGCGGCCACTACCCGAGGGTGGTCCTTCGGCACTTTCTTTCCGCTGCCCAGCCGGGTCGTACCTGCGTCACCCGAGCCTGTATAAACACGAGTAATCCTCATGAAGTTACCTCCCTGGTAATGGTGTCACGTCAGAAAAGCTCCCGAAGACGACCGCCGCAGGAGGAGCCACACGAAGAAAGGCCCTCCCAACAGAGCGGTAATGACTCCGACGGGGATCTCTGCCGGCGCGATCAACATACGGGCGAGCAAATCGCAGAGGACCAGAAACATCCCACCGAAGAGAACAGTCGCCGGCAAGAGGTAACGATGTTCCGAGCCGATCATCAACCGGCAGATGTGCGGCGCCATCATACCTATGAATCCGATGGGGCCGCAAAGCGCTACTACGCCGCCGACCATGAGTGTTGTCGCAAGAAAGAGGGCCGTCTTTGTCCGGGTAGCGTCTACCCCACGGCTGACAGCGAAATCATCGCCCACGGCAAAGAGATTCAGCTCCCGTGCAAAGTAAAAGACGACGGCAACCCCGGACACCACGAAAGGGAAGGCGCTGGTCACGGCCCTGAATCCGACGACCTCCATCCCGCCCATCAGCCAGCGCAGTATACGGAATGAGCTGGTCAGGTCGGTCATGTATTGCATGAACAGAATCAGGCTCGAGAAAAAGAGGCTGACAGCCACCCCGGCCAGGAGCATCGTAGTTGTGGAGAATCCGCTCCTGCACAAGGTGATGCCGTAAACGATCATCAACGAACCCAGCGCGCCGAAAAAGGCGGATAGAGAGACGGCGGAAACACCAAGGATCGAAAAGCTCCATCCCAGGTGGATGCAGAGGGTAGCTCCGAGGGCCGCACCGCTGGAAACACCCAGTGTGAATGGTGTGGCCAGTGCATTCCGGAACATCGCCTGGAATGCCATGCCGGCCGCCGCCAAAGCGGCGCCGGCCAGGAACCCCAGCGCGACGCGAGGCAGCCGCAAGCGCCAGAAAACATCAGCGGCCAGTTCGCTCCCATTATCGCCCCACAGGACACGCGGGGGAGTGGAGATAATGCCGATGAACGGCGCGATCACGACAACCGCCAGCGAAACCATCGCTATCGCGGTCAGAATCCAAAACCGGTGTCGACTCATGGTAACCTCAATCTTCCTCCGGCAGGATCATAGGTTTGCCCGTCTTGGGATGCTGCGTGATCAAGAAATCGTGGTCATACAGATCTCGGAGCACATTCGTGCCCGCCAGTACATCCCCTGGGCCGTCGAAAATGATCTTGCCGGCCTTGAGGGCGATGATGCGTTCGGCGATCCCCAGGCCGCTGTTAATATCGTGGGTGGCGCTCAGAATGGTCACGCCGTCTTCCTGATTGACTCTTTTCAGTGTGCGGTTGATTTCGATCTGATGTCTCGGGTCGAGAAAAGTCGTGGGTTCGTCCAGGAGCAGCATGCTTCCCTGCTGTGCCAGAGCCGCGGCGAGAAAGACCTTCTGCCGTTCGCCGCCGCTGAGTGTATCGAAGAACCTTTCTGCAAAGTCCGACGTGCCCGTCGTTTCCATCGCTTTGCGGATCACTTTATCATCCTCACTTCGTATCGAGCTGAACGCATCGAGGTACGGATAACGTCCCATCATGACAAATTCATAGACCGTAAAAGGCGCGGTACGCCCATCTGCCTGGGGCACGTAGGCAAGTAAACGGGCTAGCTCGCCCTGGGAGTAATGGTTCAGTGGCTTCCCGGCGATTGAGATGCCGCCACTGCCCCCGCGCCAGATCCGATTCAGGCATTTGATCAGTGTCGTCTTCCCCGCGCCATTGGGGCCGATGATGCAGACAAACTCACCTTTTCCGATCGACATGGAAATATCCTCGAGGACTCTTCGTTCGCCGAAGCTGAATGAAAAATCGCGAAGTTCGATCAGAACGGATTCGGCGGACAAGAGACTCCCCCATTTACTGGCTGATGGTCAACTGCGGGACGAGGTCCCAACGCATGGTATCTACTGCCGTTTCCACGCTAACTCCGGATGGATGGCCCATGCCAGATCTTCCAGCAGACGAATAAACCTCGGCCCGGGGACAATCAGGTGATCTCCTCCGAGCACGTGAACACGATTGTTCCGGACCGCTGATAGACTCTGAATCGATGACCATTCGGCCAGGATGCCCTCTGCAGTAAGACCACGCTCTTCCATATCGGATACCAGGTCAATTATGACATCCGGATCCATGGCAAGGATCCCCTCAGTGGAAACGTTAGGATAGCCTGCATCACCGGTATAAACATTCTCACCACCGGCAATCCTGATGAGATCGCCGTAGTAGCTCTTCGATCCGCAGGCGGTAGCCCTGCTGATGGTACCCTCATTTACTTTTCGACCGATGGATACAAGTACGCGGGTGCGGGGACGGCCCTCGACCTTTGTCCGGACATTGTCTACCCGCGATTTCAGGCGAGCCCGGAGCGCTTTCGCTTCCTTATCTGCACCGGTGGCCTCCCCAATTCTGGCGATGGAATTCATAATCCCCGAGACAGTTCGGTGATCGGTGCGCAGACTGTTGAGACCCAGGTTATCGAGTTGCTTGATCACCTCATTGTGCTCGGGCAAAGCGAAGATCAGGTCCGGTTGCAGGGCCAGGATAGCCTCGTAATTCGGTTCGTAATATCCGCCGACTTTCTCTCTGCTCAGGGCTGCCGGCGGATAATCGCAATAGCGGGTAACACCGACCACGCGCTCACCCACGCCGATGGCGAAAAGAATCTCAGTGATGCTTGGTGCAAGAGATACAATTCGGCTGGCAGAGGCCGGACCTCCTGCAGGGGAAGATGTCTCTTCCGGCGAAGGCCTGCCAATCGCCGACTCAGGGAGCCAGTGATTGGCAGTGTAGCTTGCAGCAAAAGACGCCAGGATGATCCCCGGCAAGACAAGTTTCGATACCTTCATCCGTCGTTTCTCCGACAGGATTAGAATCTCGCTTCGATCCCAAAGTAGCCAGCGATGCCCGGCACGCCAAAACCCAGCACTTCCTGATATTCCTCGTCCGTGAGATTCTCGATTCGGCCAAAGAGCTGAAGGTTCTCACTTATATCGTATGACGCCCCCAGGTTGACCAGGAAATAGTCATCAAGAACGACGCGAGTGGATGGGGAGGTGGAAAAATCGTCGTTATCCCGCTCGCCCACGTAATGCAGATTCAGGTTGACGGCGCCTCGCTCCGTAAAGCGATAATTGCTCTGGAGGTTCACCTTGTGTTCGGCCCGCCGAGTCAGGTTCAGCCCGGTAGACTCATCCTCGGTGTCGAGGTAGGTATAACTGAGTTGGAGCGCCAGGTTATCGAGGGGATTCATGCTGGCAGCGATCTCGATGCCCTGAGACTTGGCCTCGACCACGTTCCCGAACCGACTTGTTCCGCTGTCAAACTCGATCAGGTTTTCAAAATCGTTGTGGAAGAAAGTGATTCCAACGGTCAGCTTGTCCCAAAGCTCCTGGTCGACACCGATGTCCCACCCCAGGCTTTTTTCCGGCCTTAAATTCGGGTCGCCAAATGATGAGAAAAGTTGGAACAGAGAAGGGGATTTGAAGCCAGTGCCCAACGTAGCCCGAATTCTGGTGCCGGCATCGACAAAGCGATAGGCGCTGGTCACGCGATAGGTCAGACGCGTGCCAAACTCCTCGTGATCATCCACGCGTATTCCGGCGGTGCCAGTGAAATTCTCCCCTATCGTAATCTTGTCCTGTCCATAGAAGCCCCAGGTGCGTACCTTTCTCTCATTAAAGACGCTGGTAAAGGGACCGAAAGCACTTTCCGAGCGGAAAAAAGACTCTCCTGCATCCTCTTCAGTTTCCGCGCCCAGCGTGAGGGTATTGCTTTCATGGATATAGAAGTTGTGCTGCCAGTCGATGTCTAGAATCCGTGAGTCAAAATTACTGAGAGTTAAATCGTCCGGATGCGCGGTATCCTGCAGGTTGTTGTTCTCGCGATTGACCTCGGTCAGGCCCACGCCCAGTTTCTGTTCCCAAATCCCGTCAAACAGCCGCAGGGAAGGCTCAAATTTGAGGTGCCACTGGGTCCGTTTTACCGTGTTATTGGGATCGTCTCGGACCCCGCTTCCGTTGTCGATTTCGGCCTCGGAATCCATGAACCTGGCAAAAAAGTTCATCTCAAAGAATTCTGTTGGGGTGACGCCCAGCCGAGTGGAGAACGTCGTGTTTTCGTAGCCATCATCTTCCGTATTCCCAAGAGCCTCGTCGGCAGAGGAGATCCCGTCCGTCTCTGACCTGGAAACGCCGACGGTGAAATTCATTCTGTCTGACCCTGCGCCGACATTCGCGCTTGTACCGTAAGTACCAAAAGACCCGCCCTCGGCGCGCAAACTGACTCTCGGATCGCCGCGGCCTTTTTTCGTGATGATGTTGATCACCCCACCGATGGCGTCCGATCCATACAGAACGCTCTGCGGGCCCCGGACCACTTCGATGCGGTCGATGTTATCATCCGTCAGTTGAGCGAAGTCGAAGGTGCGCCCCGAAGATATCGCTTCATTTACCTCTACGCCGTCAATCAGGACCAGCGTATGTTCGGAATTTGAACCCCGGATGTAGACAGAAGTCCGGCTCCCTTTGGGCCCCGTCTGAACGACATCCAGGGCCGGCACATCCCGCAGAGCGTCCAGCACTTTGCGCTGCTGCCTGGCCCTCATGTCCGACGATCTGATGACTGTTGTGGTACTCGCCACGTCCTCCGCCTTCTCTTCCAGCCGCGAGGCGGTTACTACGACTGCCGGCAGTTCGGTGCCGGCCTCCTCCTGAGCCTCGCAAATCCCTGTCACGCCCGGAACGGCCAGCGCCATGAGCACGAGCCCGGTCCCTGATAATCCTGAATTTCTCATCATATGTCCTTTTCTCCTCCCTCGAGGAAAATGAAAACTATCAAAAACGGATTTCAACGGCTCTGGAACAGGTCTCCTGGCTCTCGTTCGTCCTATTCGCCGCGCCTTCCCATCCAGCAGGACAGTGGCTTCAATGCGGCTTTCGTCCCGAATACAGTCGCGGGGCGGCGGAAGCTTTATACTTCCTTCCCTTGATCCGGAGCTCGTACAATTTGCTGCACAGTCCAACTAATGTATGCCGATGCACCTCCTTTCCGGGCACTCGATAAAGGCGGCCAGCGGCACAGAGACGCTCCAGAAGTCGGCGATATCCGTGACCAGTAATGTCCGGATCGGCCCGCCGTGCATGACTAGAGCAATGGTCTGTTCAGGGAAGCGCCTGGACAGTTCCTCAACGAAGTCATTAACGCGTTCGGAAAGATGCTCGAGGGACTCCCCACTGGGGGGCGAAACGGAGACCGGGTCTTCCATCCAGCGGCGGAAGTGAGCGGGGTCCAGTGCGGCACACTCCTCTGCGGTCCTGCCTTCCCAAGTTCCGAAATTGAGTTCCCGGAGCTGCTCGGAACAGGCGATTTCCTGATCCGGGGCAAGGATGGCTGCCGTCTGCCGGCACCGGATCAGGTCGCTCGAATAGATGCGATCAACATTGCTCTGCTTGAATTGCCCTCGCAGTCGGAGGATCTGACTGCGGCCAGCATCAGTGAGGGGTGTGTCCGTGTGGCCGGCGTATCGTTTCTGCGATCCGAGAACCGATTCGCCATGGCGAATGAGGAGCAGCCGCGTCATTTCAAAAACTCGCAAGTAACAATCTTGCGAGGAGTGCACCCGTCTTCTTAGCTCCTCAACTCGATCTCAATGGATCGAGGCACGCCGCCTCTCTTCATCGGAGAGTCTTTCAGCGCACTTACCCAGGCAGGTCTTCTGGCTTCCGGACCACCTACTCCCACGCCTTCCCGGCCATCGTTGGCCAGTGGCTTATGCGGTTTCGTTTCCAGTTACAGCGGCGGGACCACCCTCGATTTTCACGAGGTTCCCTATTAAGCCCTCTCGGACACCTGAGGCGGCGGGTAGTTTATTGAGGCAGATTCGGGAGTCAAGCTGCGTCATTCCAACATCCCAAAAATTTAATTCTCTATCGATGCTTGCCCACGCCAACTTTCGGGCACAACTCCTCAAGCGGACATTGAGTACACTTAGGTGAGACCGGCACGCAGACATTCTGGCCAAAAGTGACGAGCAGGTCGTTGTAGGAAATCCAATGCCGCCGGGGCAGGCTCCCTCGCAAAGCGGTCTCCGATTCATCGGGCGAGTTCGTCTCGATGTAACCCCAGCGGTTGCTGATCCGATGAACGTGGATGTCTACACAGATGCCGGGCTTGTTGAAGCCCATGGTTACGACGAGATTGGCGGTCTTGCGGCCGACTCCTTTCAGCTTTACGAGCTCGTCGATCGTGTCCGGCACTTTGCCTTTGTGTTCGGTAATCAACACTTCACAGATGGCGCGAATGGAGGCGGCCTTGTTGCGATAAAAGCCCGCGGGATAGATGAGGTCGGCAATCTGGTCCTCTTCCAGCTTCAACATCTTTCGAGGAGTATCTGCCCTGGCGAACAGCCGCCTGGACGCGGCAGAGGTGACCTCATCCTTGGTGCGCAAGCTGATGATACAGGAGATGAGCACGCGAAAAGGGTC
>JASLXP010000746.1 GCA_030740295.1 Planctomycetota bacterium | reverse complement strand
TGTTTTGTAATTGAAAAAGGGCGTTTTTGAAATCAAAGCCCGCCAGTGCCACGGCATATCCGGTTTTAATTCCCCCCAACTCGAAGGCTCAAGGGCTACAACCCCCTTTTTTTACAGAGGATGTGCCTCAACACCGAAAGTCGTTCTAGAACCAGCGGTCCGATGTTTGGTTGGCGGTGACTTTATCGATGGTGCTCTGACGTCGCTCTAAATTATCTTGAGCTTTCTTCAGGGACGCTTTTAGTTTCTGGTCACCGGGGTTTGACGCCAGCTGCCGCTTGAATTCTTCCACATCCTTCGTATCGCGCTCGATCCAGTTTTGGAGCTCTTCAAGGCGTGTTTCATACACCTCTTCCATGGTCCAAGCGCCGACCTTTAAGAGGTAGGCATCCAGCTTTTCAACCATGTCCGCGGTTTTTTCCGGCATGGCTTTTGCCAAATTCTTCGATTCGCCCATGTCCTTGGCAACGTTGAAGAGTTTGATTTCGCCGGTGTTGAGTTGGCGCATGAGTTTGTAGTCACCGGCGCGGTAGGAGGTGATGGGGGTGGTGTAATGGGCGGGGAAGTGGAAGACGAAGCCGGTGTCGCGTTGGGCGAGTTTGCCGGCGTTGCCCTTTTCGAAGACGGGGCGGAGGCTGATGCCGTCGAGGTCGTCTGGCAATGGGGCTTTGCTGCCGGCGAGGTCGTGCATGGTGGTGAGGTAGTCCCATTGGGCAACGGGTTGGTCGCATTGGGAGTTGGGCGCGATGCCGGGACCGGCGACGATCATGGGGATGCGGAGGCCGCCTTCCCACATTTTGGCCTTGCCGCCTTGCAGCGGGGTGTTCTTGGAGCCGCCTCCGTTGTCGGAGGAGAAGATGACGTAGGTGTTTTCTTCGAGGCCGAGGGCTTTCAACTTGTCGAGCACGATGCCGATGGAGGTGTCCATGTTTTCCATCATCGCGGCGTAGTTGGCTTTCTCCCAAAGGGATTGCAGTTTCTTGGGCATCTCGCTGGCGTTGGCGTCGAACTTGGAGATGTCGGGAATGCCTCCAGCAATACCGTTCCGTTCGGCGAGGATCTTCAGGTATTTCGCGCGGGTGCTCTTCAACGAAGTGTTGCGCACGTGCACGGCGTAGTGGGAGATCATCAGGTAGAAGGGCTTTTTGTCCTTCGCGCGTTTTTCGAGGTAGTCCACCGAGGTCTTGGCGAGACTGAACATGCGCTTGGGATCATCTGCGGGAACGCGGGTCTTTGTCGTGGGTTCCCACCAGTCGCCGTGGGCGTTGCCGTTTGGGGTTTTGTGGATGAAGTCGGTGTCGTCGTATCCGTGTTGCTTGAACCAACCCATGGGCGAGCAACCTTTGCCGAAGAAAGCGGTCACGTAGCCCTTGTTCGCTTCCTTGAGCATTTCCGCGATGGAGAGGTTTTTGCCCAGGTCGATCTGCTTCTTGTTCATGACGACGTCGTGAATCGAGATGCAACCAACGCGCGCCGTGGTCTTGCCGAATTGGATGCTGGCGCGGGATGAGGTGCAGACCGGCGACGGACAATAGGCGCTGGAGAAACGCATTCCGCGTGCGGCAAGCTTTTCTAGGTTGGGGGTTTGATGGAGTTCGTGCGCAAGCTCGGGCCTTCCCTTCATCATCGACACGCTCGTCTGGGTGTAGCCCAGGTCGTCGGCGTAGATGAGAACGAAGTTGGGAGGCGCGCCTGCGTGGAGCAGGGTGGATGTCAGGATGAACAGCGTGAGCTTAAGGAGTTTCATTGTGATGTTGGTGACAAGATTTACGGGTTTTTCTGAAGGACTGAATCCTCGGTGAGGTCCTTCCACTTGGCCTCGACGTTTTCTTCGGCTTTGCTTTTCGGTGCACTTTCTCTCCAGGAGAAAAATTGCGCCTGCAGCCGGGTTTTCTCTTTGTTGACCGCGTTCTTCTTCAGCTTCTGGTTCAACTCCTTCAGCAGGGCGGCCTTCCGCGCTTCGAGGTCGGACGGGTTTTCTTTCTTCAGTTGGGCGAGTTTCTTTCGGAAGCCGTCCTTGGACTGGCGGCTGAATCGGTCCATCGTCTTGTAGAGGGCCTCGCGAACCTGTACGGCGGTGCCGCCGTCGACCTCTTCGACATACTTCCGGAGAATGGTGCCCATGGTGTGGACCTTGTCGGGCATCGCGGTGTGAAGGTCGTGTTCTTCGCGGTAATCGTCCTTCAGGTTGAAGAGCCTGATCTCGCCGGAGTTGAGGTGGCGCATGAATTTGTAGTCGCCGATGATGATGGAGCTGATGGGCGGGTGGTAGTGGCAGGGGTAGTGATGAATGATGCCGGGGGCTGCGCGTTTCACCTCGCCCTTGTTTCCTTTCACAAACACGTCACGCAGGCTACCGCCATCGACGCCTTTCGGGAGCGGAACTTTGCTGCCGCTCAGGTCGTGGAAGGTTGACAGGAAGTCCCACTGCACGATGGGCACGTCGCATTGGGAACCGGGCTTGATGCCGGGACCGGCAATGACGGTTGGCACGCGGATGCCGCCTTCATAGATGGAGCGTTTGCCTTCCTGAAGCGGGCCGTTGAAGCGACGATTTTTGCCGTCGACCTTCTCTCTTCTGGCGTGCCCTCCCCCATTGTCGGAAGTGAAGATGATGTAGGTGTTGTCGAGTTCCCCCGTGACCTTCAGCGCGTCAATGAGGGCGCCGACGTTCAGATCCATTTCCTCGATCATTGCGGCGTAGATGATGTCGCCATTCACGCTGGATTTCTTTTCGTCGATCTTGTCGGTGTCCCGGCCCTGAAAGATCCAGCGCTTCCTGCAGCGTTCAAAGGCCTCCTTCGTCGCCATGTGCGGAATATGCGGGGCGTAGTGGTTGACCATCATGAAGAAGGGCTGCTTGCCGGCGTGCTTGTTGACGAAGGCAACGGAATCCTTTCGCAGCGAGTGGATGCGCTTGGGGTTGTCCGGCGGGAACGGGGTCTTTTTCTTCGGATCCCAGTAGTGGCCATGACCATTGCCGTTGCCGCCGGGTTCGCCGGGCAATTCGTCCGTCACATCATAGCCGGCGTCTTCGAAACGTTTCATTTGGCTCGCGCCTTTGCCGAACATCGCGGTGACGTAGTTCCGTCCGGACTCCTTCAGCATCTCGCCCATCGTTGTTTCATCGTCGTAGCCGTCCGGACGTTGGTAGTGGGAAAGCACATCGAAGACATTGCGGTATTGCATGCGCGCCGTGGTCTTGCCGAATTGGATGCTGATGCGTGACGCGGTGCAGGTCGGCGACGGCGCGTAGGCGGCGCTGAACCTTGCCCCCATCTTGGCCAAGCGATCCAGCCCCGGCGTACGGATGAAAGCATGTTTGGTGCTGGGATCGGCATCCATCATCTGCACGGAGGTGTCCGCGTAGCCGAGGTCATCGGCGTAGATGATGATGAAGTTCGGCGCATCCGCGGCCGATAGCCGGATCGTCAGGGTGAGGAAAAGGAGGAGGGTGAGGTTTTTCATGTTCGATTTTAGTTCTTGTCCACAGTGCCGCGTTCTTCGTGCATTTTGATCAGTCGTTTGGAGCGTTCGAGTTGTCGGTCTTGGAAGTCCACGTGATTCTGGGAGACATCGACGCGGAAGGCTTTCTGTTTGTTGTCGGGATCGGCGGTGAGTTCAGCCTTGAGTTTGGCGAGGCGATTCCTGCCATTCTTAATCCATCCGCCTTCGAGCAGCGCCACGTAATTGCGGCGTGTCAGCGTGACGGTTTCGGCATTGATCGAATCGAGATAGGCGACGCGCTGTTGGTCGAGGGTTTGAACGAGTTCGGGCATCTGGCCGGAGAGGTCGTATTTCTCGCCGATGTCTTCGCTGAGATCGAAGAGTTCGATCTCCAGCGTGTCGAGATCCTTGCGCAGCTTGTAGTTGCCGACACGGATGGCGGATTCGGCCACGCCGGTGTGCCAGGGGAAATGGAAGACCAGCGCTTCGGTATTGCGCTTCACCTTGCCCTTGTTTCCGTTCTCGAACACATCGCGCAGGCTGCCACCATCAAGTTCCGATGGAAGCGGTGCAGTGCCTCCAGCGAGGTCGTAGAAGGTCTGGAGGAAGTCCCATTGCACGACCGGGACATCGCAATAGCTTCCAGGCTTGATGCCGGGACCACAGACGAAAGACGGCATGCGGATGCCGCCTTCATACAGGCTGCCTTTACCCGCCTTGAGCGGAGCGTTGCCGCGGAAGCCGCCTCCGTTGTCGGAGGTAAGGATGACGTAGGTGTTGTCGGCAATGCCGAGTTCATCGATGGCATCGAGCAAGGTTCCGAAGGACCGATCCATATCGTCGAGCATGGCCGCGTAGTTGATGATCCAGCCATGGTTGTACTGCGAGATGGACATCTCTTCCCGCGATTTGTCATCCTGTTTCAGATACTTCCGGCCAACGGGGAGGCTCCGGTATTTCTCGCGGGTTTCCTTCAACGAATCATGCCAAATGTGCATCGCGTAATGGGAAAGCTGAAGGTAAAAAGGTTTGTCCGCCTTGACCTGTTCCTTCATGAAATCGACGCTCTTTTCG
>JASLXP010000745.1 GCA_030740295.1 Planctomycetota bacterium | reverse complement strand
CGGCATGTGCGCGTTCCCGATTCCTAATTTTCCGACCGGGGTCATGCGCGGACGATACCACCCCAAAGACCGCCAACTCTACCTGGCCGGCATGTTCGCCTGGGCAGGCAGCGCGCACCAGCCGGGAGGCTTTTATCGCCTCCGTTACACCGGCAAGCCGGCGTTCCTTCCGATTGGCCTCAGTGCGAAGAAGAATGGAATGTCGATCACCTTCAGCGATGAAATTGACCCGGAATTCGCCGCAGATGCGAGCAACTACGCGGTAAAAATATGGGGACTGAAACGCACGTCCGGCTACGGCTCACGGCACTACAATGAGAAGAAGCTCGAAGTTGCCAGTGCCAGGGTCGGTGAAGATGGCCGCACGGTCTTTGTTGAGATTCCGAAGATTGAGACGACCTGGTGCATGGAGATCAAGTGCAAAGTGAAAGGGAAGGATGGCCGGCAGGTGGAAAGGCTGATCCACAATACAGTGCACGCGTTGGGTGAGTGAAAGGAATGCGTAGCCACAGGCTGCCAGCCGTTGTTCTTTGGGGTTCTGAAAAAATAGACGAATCAGCGCTCTGTCACGCTTTCTCTTCGTCTTAATCTTAGTCCCGGAGCAAATCGAGATTAAGACGAAGAGAAGGACGAGGAGAAAGACGAAGCCATTCTCACGTTGCCCCAGGCCACGGCCGTAGTTCAATCCTCTTCCACCTCCACTCCATAAAAACCCAGCATCGGCATCAGCCTCTCGAAATCCATGGGTACTGGTGCGGGGTCAGTTCCGAAGGCGCCATGCACTCTGGCCGCGCCTTTGAGTTGGCGCTCCAGGATCAATGCCGCTCGTCCGCCTTGAAGATAGGCCACTCTCTCGATTTGCACCGCTCCCTCTTCATCCAGCACCTTGAAGGGCACTGCTGAAAGGTCGGTGCTTTCAAAACGGCTGCGGACCGGAGCGAACTGCAGGTGTACTTCCTTGCCATCACGCTCTGATGTCGCCTCCACGACATCCGGTGGGAGATAGTCAACCGGCTTTCCGTAAACCATTCCAAGTGCGGCCCGGGCCATACGTTCGCCGATCCTCATGTTGCCGGCCGGGCTGTTGTGGATGCGATCGCAGAGCGGTGAATCGAAAGACGGAACAATGGCGATGTTTGAGAGCTCACGCGCGGCCCGGCGCTGGGCTTCACGAACTTTGCTCCATCGCTCCTCTGTTTCGTTTGGCATGGGGTCGTAGACCCGGTTGAGCTGGCCTGTGATGATGGGCAGTTCCGGATCTCCTATGGCCTCTCGCCAGGCCGCGAGCGCGTCGCGAAATCGTTCGAAGTAGGTCTCTGTTTCCTCCTCATCGCGGCAATCCGATTCGCCTTGATACCAGAGGATTCCGCGGACTCGTCCGCTGACCTGCTTGATGCAATGGATCATGTTCTCCGCGAGGATGGCTTCGTCAGATTCCGTTGGATTCCAGAGCTTCAAGGGCGAGGCGGCAACCGCGGTCGGTACCAGGCCGATCGGATAGCCGAGTGACTGTTTCAGGATCCTGCCGAAATGCAGGTAGGGGGAATGATAGGGGTTGAAAGACTCTCGAGCGGACGGATGTTTCGCGTTTGTCGAGTCATTTATCGGGTGGGCGGCAAGGGCCCACTCTTCGTTGCTGCGGAAGAGATGCACACCCAATTCGGGCGGATCGTTGTAAGGTCCGCGCCCGAAACCGGCAGAATTGCTCTGTCCCGCAATCACCCACAGGTCGCCGACACCAACAAAGTGGCGCATATCCCCGCGGGCGGACCATTCTTCGGTCTTATTCTCTGTTGGGTTGTACCGCGTTTCGAGTCGGTAGAGGCCACCGGACGGGATGTTCAGAGCTGCTTTCCAGGTGTTGTCCTGATTCGTTGTGGCCGAATGCCAGTCGAGTTCTCGTGCCACCGGCACGCCGGTGTCCTGGCTTACAAGCCGCACTTCCACCTCGCCCTCCATCGCGTTCACATAGCGTCCACTGAGATCTAATTCAGCGCTTCCATTGTTCTGTTGGATGATTTGCCAGTCCTCTGGCCCGTTTTCAATGATGGCGCCGATCGATTCGCTGTTGGACATATCTGATCATCTGTGGTGTATGAAACCTCTTGGTCAGATTAACGATGCCGTCTGCAGATTCCATCCGCTGAGTTGCCACAAGTAGCCGGTTCGTGGAGGCTTGGTCACTGTTTAGACTGATACTGGTTACTGGACGCTCGATACTGGCTCTTCGATCATTCAGCATCCAGTATCCAGTCGCGCCTCGGAATGAGAGCCATCATTCACGAAAACTCTCCTACCAGGAAACAGAAGATGCCCAGCCCTTGCCTCAGAGTTCGATACTTTCAAGACAGCACGCCGGAAGGTACTCCCTGTGTCGAATCGAATTTCATCCGCCGGGAAATCGATATGCCGCTGCCGCACGAGCAGACTGCACTGGTGCTGGTCGACCTGTGGAACATTCATTTCATAGAGAGCTGGCTCGAACGGGCGAAACGGGTCATGGAAGAAAAAGTCCTCCCGATGATCGAGGCTGCTCGCAAGGCGGGCATGCTGGTCGTGCATGCTCCGAGCCCTCCGGTTGCCGCTCAGTACCCGGAGCATCGGCCTGAAGTTCCACCCAAACCGGTCATGCCAACAGTCGGGCCGGACTGGCCTCCGTCGGAGTTTCGCGCACGCCAGGGCGACTATGAAGCCTATCTCGGCCCGCGCAGCCAACCTCCGGGGATTGGCTTTCGATGGAATCCGATGAAGGATCAACTGAACATTTCGCCTTCTGTTGAGGTAGTGGAAGGCGAGCCAGTCATCTCCGATGCGCACGAGCTGCATCACGTTCTTGCCAGGCACGAGATCCTCCACCTCGTCTATGCCGGTTTTGCGACGAACTGGTGTCTTGTTGGCCGTGACTACGGCATCCGCAACATGTGCGGGCACGGTTACAACATCGTTGCCCTGCGCGAGGCCACTACCGGGGTCGAGTTTCCGGATACAGTGGAGAGCTGTTTTGTGACCGAAGTAACCATCCGCGAGATTGAACAGCAGTACGGTTTCTCGGCTTCGAACCAGGACTTTGAGAAGTACTGCTCGGCGAGGTGACATCCGTTTGGATTTCGAACCCCCAGCTAGGCTATATCATTAGATGGCGACAGGACATTCGCTTACGAAATTCTGACAAACGACTTTGTAATGGGTCCACAATGATTCGAGACTGATGCTCGCAGGTGTATCCCCTGTCACCTGGTTTTAATTGACCCTGAAACCCTCGCTGGTTTGTCCAACGGCCTCCTGCCGACGAGAAGCTTTATGCAACCATTTGACTACCGTCCGACCACCCGAGTGATCTGCGGCGATAACTCCGTAGACCGCCTCGGCGAGGTCGTCAGCGAATTGGGCGGCACACGAGTGCTCCTGGTTTCAGACCCGGGCATCGTCAAGGCGGGTCATACAGATCATGGTGCCGCATCGCTTCGTGATGCCGGGCTCGAGGTTTCGGTGTTCAGCCACGTGCAGGAGAATCCGACCACAGAGAATGTCGATGTGGGACTGCAATTCGCCATCGATCATGAAATCGATTTCATCGTCGGCCTCGGCGGCGGCAGCTCGATGGATTGCGCCAAGGGCATCAATTTTCTCATTTCGAACGGCGGTGAGATGAAGGACTACTGGGGAGTGGGCAAGGCGACAAAACCGATGCTACCGCTCATCGCCGTACCGACCACGTCAGGCACAGGCAGTGAGGCCCAGTCATTTGCGCTGATCACCGATCCCGAGTCGCACCGCAAGATGGCCTGCGGTGACAAGAAGGCTGCGTGCAGGGCCGCCATTCTCGATCCCATCCTTACGGTGACTCAACCGCGTGAAGTGACCGTGGCTACAGGCATCGACGCGATCGCTCATTCTTTGGAAACGTTCGTGACGCAGAGGCGAAATCCGATATCGCTTCTGTTCTCGCGGGAAGCGTGGAGACATCTTCACCCGAACCTGCAGAAAGTTCTGGAAGACCCGGAGGACGTCGAAGCCAGAGGTCACATGCAGATAGGCGCCAACCTGGCGGGAGCTGCCATCGAGAACAGCATGCTCGGCGCGACACATGCCTCTGCGAACCCTCTGACGGCTACTTACGGTATCACGCACGGCATCGCTATCGGAATGATGCTCCCCCACGTCATTCGGTTCAACGGAGCGTCGGTGGACGAGGATTACTCTGAACTGGCAAGGCTGATGAATGAACGCACCACCGACGGAACCGAATGTCTGGCCCAGCGTGTGACGGAGATCTCGCGAATCTGCCAGTTGCCATCAAGCCTGCAAGAGGCCGGCGTGGAAGAAACGCGGCTGTCCGAGCTCGCGGAGGCGGCCACAAAGGAATGGACGGGCACATTCAATCCACGACCTTTGAATAAAGATGATTTCCTTGGCATCTATCAGGCTGCCTTTAACGGAAGGAGCTGACAGGTGAGTGTAACTATCGGAAAGCGTCTTAATCTTCGTCGTGGTCTTCGTCTTAATCTCCGGCCTGGCTTATTCGTCTGTCCACATTCGTCTGTCCCTCTTCCTGGCCCCCGTCTTCCTGGCTGGCCCCTGCCACCTCTTTTCATTGGGTTTCTCCTCCTCTCTCTATCGGTCCTTCACGCCGAATCCCGCGATTGGCCACAATTTCGCGGCAACCAGAATCTCACAGGTGTGGCCGAGCCCATGCCTGAAACGGTGGCCCAGCTCTGGGAATACGAAGCCGCTGATGCCATCGAATCTTCTGCCGCGATCGTGGGCGACAAAATCTATATCGGTTCGCTCGACGGCACGCTTCACTGCATCGACCTCAAGACCGGCAAGGCGGTCTGGACAAAGAAAATCAAGGACGCTGGCTTCAAGGCTTCACCGGGAATCAAGGATGGCAAAATCTATGTCGGCGACGATTTCGGAAAGTTCCATGCCTTCAGCGCCTCGGACGGGAAAGAGCTCTGGAGCTTTGAAACCGAAGGCGAGATCATTTCATCCGCGAACTTCCTGGACGACGCCATCCTGTTCGGTTCTTACGACGCCTTTCTCTACTGCCTGAACGGGAAGGACGGCAAACTGAGATGGAAGCTCGAATCAGATGGTCGTGTGCATGCCACGCCGGCCATCGCGGGAGGCAAGACTTTCATCGCCGGCTGTGATGGCATGCTCCGGGTTATCGAAGTGAAAAATGGCAAGGAAGTCGGGAAAGTCGAGTTGGGCGCATACTCAGGCTGTTCGCCCGCGTTGGATGGCTCTAAAGCTTACGTGGGCACCTTTGGAAACTCTGTGCTCGGTATCGACTGGAAGGCGG
>JASLXP010000744.1 GCA_030740295.1 Planctomycetota bacterium | reverse complement strand
AAAAAGTTACTATTTGAGTGGACAGAAAGACCCCTTGCCAGCTTGCCTGGCAGGTGAATCAGGTTGAATGGTTAGAAGGGGAGAATGAAACGGAAAGACCCCTTGCCAGCTTGCCTGGCAGGTGAATCAGGTTGAATGGTTAGAAGGGGAGAATGAAACAGAAAGACCCCTTGCCAGCTTGCCTGGCAGGTGAATCAGGTTGAATGGTTAGAAGGGGAGAATGAAATGGAAAGACCCCTTGCCAGCTTGCCTGGCAGGTGAATCAGGTTGAATGGTTTCCTCCCTGGCTCCTGAGCTAACCTTTCAACCTGATTCACCCGTGAGGCGAGTTCACGGGGGTCTTTGGACAATCTCGCCCGCTTCTAACTGTTCAACCTCCTTCACCTGTGGGGCAAGCCCACAGGGGTCGTTCTTCCCGATTTGGTAACCGCTAATCGTGTCGTGCGGAAGTACCTTTGATGGCTGCGAGATTTTGGGCTCGCGGATATTTCCTCTTTCCGAAAGGAAAAGCATGAGTTGTCAACGCTTGATCTTGATGGCGACCCTTGTGGGCTTGGTTGCCCAGGGCGCAATCGTGGGCGAATCGAAGATCGACAAGAAGCTGGCCAGGAAGGCGCCACTCTTCGAGCGGATCAAGTTGCGAGGTGCACTGCGCGACGACGTCTCGCGTGATGTGATCAAACAGACGCCCGGCGAAGGCTATCAGCTTCGCGTCGTGCAATGGTGGCCCAAGAAGGGCGTCGACTACATCGAGGAACCCAAAAGTAAGCCCCGCACCTGGACGATCCGTCCCGAGAGTATGACGGCCGCCGCACGAGTCATCAGTCAGTTGGACGATACGGGACGGAAAAAGATGGATCGGAAGTCGGCTCGGTGGTGGCCCCTCTCACTGCGCGGCAAGAAACAATTCAAAGCGCACCTGCTGGGCTTCCGCGGACTTGGCGCTATCAACGACCCGTGGGGCGATGACCTCGAAAAACCGTTCGCACCCGCCGTTGTGCTGCGCTTGCCCGATGGTCGCAAGCGCTGCTTCACACGCGGCAGTTTCAGCGACGAAGATGAACTGTACATCACCAAGCTCTACGAAAAACAGATGAAGGTCCTTCGCGACAACACCTTCGAGGAAGGGATCGAGCGAATCCCCGCGGCCCACAACATAAACGAATCACTTTCCGACAACCCGCTCTACACTCCGGGGACCACGCACATCAGCAGCAAGCATTTTACCGCAACGCTGGGCAGTGAACCGCCGGATGACGGTGGCGGCTCGCGCTGGCTGAACTGGGACGACAAGAAGGGCGCCGAGCGTCGACGGAAACTCATCATGCGAGGATGGGAGGATTGGTGGGCATACCTGGAACACAGTGGCCACCTGATGTTCTTCTGGGAGCATCCGCCGGAAAAGCCGAAGTACAAATACCGCCTGATTGTCGGCGGGACGAAGAAAGATGGAAAGACCCTGGGTCGCGGCGCCGGAGGCGGCTATGGCGCCAGCAGTGGCGGGGATGGATCCTGGCATGCGTTGTTCCACGAATGGGGACACGGGATTCGGGGAACAGGTGGCCTCGGTGGCGGTGAGACGCTGTGCGACTCCGGGCAGCTCATTGGCGAGCCGGCGAGGGTAGTTAAGTGCATGTTCCAGGTGATCAAGCCGTGGAAGAACCTGTTCTGGGGATGGTACCCGGGTGCGTATGCCTGGTCGGTCATCGGCGATGACCCCAACTGGGGATATGCCTTCTCCTTCGCAATCGTGCAATTGATGTCGGACAACGAAGCCACGCCGATGCACATCATCGCTCGCGTGGGCGAGAAACGCGGCCTGTTCAAGGACGGCATCCGCGAAACGGGCGATTTGCTCGCGCAGGTCGGCGCACGCTTCGCCGAGTTCGATAACGAAATACAGATGGGTCTCCGCGCACATTTCTGCATGCCGAATCGCGTTTCACTGGTCGAGCTCGACCGTGAGAAGCGACGGTACCGGAGTGATCCAAAGTTCGCCCCCGAAGCGTTTGGCGTAAACCTGGTCCGGCTCATCGCCGACAAGGGAGCCGCGGAGCTGACGGTCGATTTTGCCGGCCATTACGATCCTGAGACGTTCAGTGATTGGCGGGCCTGCATTGTAGCCGTCGATAGCGAAGGCAAGTGTCGCTACTCGCCCCTGTGGAACAAGGGCAAGATGAGCATCAAGGTCCAGCCGGGTGATCGGCGGTACTGGCTGTCGGTAACCGCTACGCCAACGGCATTGAGCCCTGCGAGCGACCTGATACGCCGTTACGACACCCACGTGGTGTACCAGGGCGGATTCGGGTATCGCTATCCGTATGACGTCACGCTATCGGGTTGTCGCGCGGGCACGCCGCACACCACGCTGTTTGAAGATGATGTTGTCAACCAGGCAGGAATCTTCGCCGGACGTCGCGTTCAACGTTACGACGGGGAAGGACTCCTCTCTGCGGCGATTCCCGTGACCGACCCCGAACAATGCAAGCAGTTGGAAGAGGCACTGGCCGGGCTGGACGACCATGAGAACGCCCAATGGCATCTCAGGAATTCCAGGGGCAAGCGTCATCCCAATGGCGGCGGCTGGGTCGCGGACAGCGCCCAAGTCGCGGCGACCGCCTACGTGGGGCCCCACGCGATGGTGTTGGACAAGGCCAAGGTGTTGGATAACGCGGTGATTGACGATTACGTCATTGCCTACGGCGATGTGGTGTTTAAGGACAACGCCCGTGCCTTCGGGAAGCTTGCCATCGAGAAAGGCCTCCACAGCGGAAACGCCCGTTTGTATATCCGTAACGAGAACAAGTCGTCCGCCCAGAAGGTCAACCCCGAGGACGATACCGACGCACCGCAAAGAAGGCTCGGTCCACTCACCGGCACTGCCGCCTTCCAGGCGAACTACGAGTGTTTCCAACCCGAAGCTGTGCTCTTGGAAGACCACTACAACGAGCGGTCGGGGACAATCTACGGATCGCATCGCGATGACCGTATCTTCTTCGACGGCGTACTCATCGGCAATCCCGGGTTCACGTATGACGGTGCGGAACAGGGCGCTTTGACGTTCAACGCCAAGGGCCAGTGGGCGGAGATGCCCGGCGAGATGGCCGACCTGGAAATCATCACAGTCGATATGCGGCTCAAGGTCGATTCGGACAAACAGCAAACGTTGTGGATGTTCGGTAATGACGAACAGAACCGCTTGTCTCTGTCGGTCGCCGGTGGTCAGCTAGTGATCGCGGGCAACGCGGGTGACGTGCAGGCCGAATGTCGGGGCGGCAAGGTGATTCGCGGTGCGTGGACCGTCGTCAGGGCGGAACTGGACGGCAAGACGATGAGACTGTTCCAGGACGGAAAGAACGTCGCCGAAATCAAGACCGGCTTCCGCGCGTCCGATGCATTCGCGCCGGGCAAAGTGCGGATGGCTACGATGGCGGCAGGTTTCGGTGGAATCTCCCCGATGGCCGGTGCGGTGGATTATCTCCGGGTCTTAACCGAGGTGTACGAGGATTTCAGCAAGGTCGAGGTCCCGCTGGTCAACTCGCGTCGTATTGGTCCGAAAGTGTATGAACGATTCAAGAAGAAGTACATCGACACCGACTATGAGGCGAAGAGGAAAGAGTTTTCGGGCAACCTGGCCAAGGAGCATCCGCTAACGGCTTACTACGACAAGTACGCTGCTGCGGTCGGCAAGCGGAAAGAAGAGCTGAGTGCGTCCGCCGCCGAACGCATTAACGAAATCAATGACGCAGTCGAAGCTCTCAAAGACCGGAGGGACGAAATCTACCGAGAGATTAACGAAGCCCGTAAGAACGACGAGGCGTATCAAAAGCTCGTCGCAGAATTGAGGCCGAAGCAGCAGGAAGTCCAGAAGAAGCTGCGCGAGATACAGGAGAGCTATCCTGGCTACAAGGAAGCGAGTGCAGCGGAGCATGTATTGAATCGCCAGCACAATGAGCTGCGAAAAACCGCTGAGGCGGAGCTGAAGAAAGATCCAAAGTACATCGCGCTGGAAGAACGTATCGAGGAACAGCGGAAGAAGGTCGACGCGGCCCCGCACCACAGTAGCGAACGCCGGAAGCTGAATGATGAACTGCACCACAAGATGTACAGGGCGAGGAATGAAATAATCAACCGGCGCCACTCTCGGCTTGCCGGAGCACGTGAACTGGAACGCCAGCGGCAAAAGGCGCGGGAGCGCTCGGAACAACTGCGAAGAGCCACCCGCGAAACGGCAGAGCATCGGAAGTTGAACGAGGAGAACCATCGCCTGGGAAGGCAGATGCACTACAAGCCGGATCCGGAACTCGATGCAGAAAGGAAAAGGATCGATCGGGATATCCACGACATCCCCCGTCGTGAAATCGGAAAGGCCAAGGGAGCGGCAATGGCCGAGACCAACGCGTTGGAAGCACAGCTATTGCGTAAGAGTGGCTGGTCAGGACAGCTTGCGACGGTCTCAAAGAGGATCCTGGATGGGCATACGCCCCATGTTCCGGATGATATCGCGCAACTCGAGACAGCGAAGAAGCTGCAAAGCCTGCCCTGGCCGACCACCGTCGATTGGGATGGACGCGCGCGCTACGAAAGCAACAAAAAAGCGATGGCCCAGCCGGTCATGCAGCATTATCTCAAACGAATGAAGCCGTGGATGTACAAGTAAAGGAAGCCACCATGAAATATAAATATCTGACTATCAGTTTTGTCGCCGCTGTTGCCGTGAGTGTTACGCTTCTCGCCGAGGTGCGATCGGAGAAGAATCCTGACTTACCCGATCCGGGGCAGATCGTCTCCATGCAGGCCAGGGAATTCGCCCTGCCGGATGCGATCGAAATGGTCAAGATCCCTGCCGGGAAGTTCACCATGGGCAGTCCCAAAGGCGAGGTCGGCCGTGGCGAGGATGAAACCGAGCGCGCCATCACGATCTCTAAGCCGTTCTACATGGCGAAACACGAGATCAAGCAGAACCAGTATGTCCCGATGATGAGGTCGGACTACAAGCCGATCTTCTATCGCAAGGGCGCCTGGAGTTTCTCGCTTCCCGAGTTGCACCAGCATGGTCCGTATAGTCTCGAAGGGCCCGATGTGCACACGGGCCGGCTGACGGCGAAGGCGATGGACGGTGTGTCCTGGAAGTATGCTGTTGAGTTCTGTGAGAAACTCACCGCACGTGAACGAGCGGCCGGACGTCTGCCCAAAGGCTATGAGTATCGCCTTCCCACAGAGGCCGAGTGGGAATACGCATGCCGGGCAGGGACGACCGGAGCGTTCAATGACGGGCAGGTCGAGAAGAAGGTCGATGCCATCGGGGCTAGGCAAGCCGAGGTCATCGCGGGCAAAGCCGACAGAAGCGAGCGGATTTTCAACGAGGGCGGCATTGCCAACAAGTTTGGTTTGATGGATATGCACATGGGCATGCTGGAATGGGTGCTCGACGATTACGCCCCGTACAAAGGCCTCGAAGCGACGGACCCGGCAGTGCTCACTGACGGGAAGTCCAAAGTCGTCCGCGGTGGCTTTGACGGATTCTACGAAGACCCCAGCCCGAAGGGCCGAGTCCATACCGAACCGAAAGAGTGGCGACGCTATGTGCGGTCGGCTTCACGTGGGCACCTTATGCCGGGGATGCCATATCCGTATGTGGGTCTCCGGCCGGTGCTCGCACCGGTAATCAAGGTCCCCGAACCCACCATTCCCGATGAGTACAACATCGGAGTCCTCAAAGCCGATGAGACGGCTCTTCGGGGATCTGATCTCGCCGCGTTCAGGAAGGCGATGGCAGAGAAATAGGGGTCAGGGGTCCCGCCTACGCTGAGCTACGGCGTGGCAGGCAGGAGTCAGGGGTCAGGCGCCAGTGATCAGTGACCAGTAACTGCATTGGAATGGCCACGAAAGGGCACGAAAGGAATATGGAATGACATCTTTGGAACGTATGATGGCGGCAGTTCGTGGGGAGTCGCTGGACCGATACCCGGTGATGAACCCATACCCATTCTGGTCCATGCAGCCGCACTGGCCGGAGTTGGCGGGTCTGACATTCGCGCACTTCTATAACGGCAGTGACGAACAGCGTATGACTTTCTACCGCGCCATCGAGGAGCAACTCGGGGTTGACTGTATGCCGGTGTGGCGTGGGACCTGTGGACAGGACGAATCCTGGCGGATCGAGAACAAAGCTGGCGATTGCCCGTCTAGGTGGCAATCAACCGAGTTCCCGATCTACCTTCACAACTTGAAGACCGATGAGCGGAGGCGTATTGATGATTACTATGCGGATCCGCATGTCGGAGAGGCCAGGTACAAGACGGTAGCGGACGTTAACGCCGAGCCGCCGCTGCAATCTGCAGATGAAATCCTCGCCGACCGGACAAACGAAATGGCGTGCAAGGTCGTAGCCGAATTCGGTGAAAGGATGTTTCTCTTCTACGATGTGGGCGGGCCGTTCAGTCACTGCTACCGTTCACTGACGTTTGAGGGTTTGTATGAGAAGGTCATAGAGGATCCGGCGCTGGTCCACGCGATCGCGGAACGTCAGACGCAGCATCTCATCCAGTACGCGCGGGCTGCGGCAGCGACGGGCATCCACGCGATTCGCATCAACGAATATCCCGCCGGGGCGGAGCTGCTCTCCCCCGGGCAATGCGCCGAGTTTGTCTGGCCGTATCTCAAGAGAGTGACCGACGCCTGTCATGATGCGGGCATTCTGGTGATCCTCGAGTTTCTCGGGTGGGTCGAGCCGCGGCTCGAAGAGATTGCGAAGCTGGGCTTGGACATGCTGCAGATCGAATCGTCGATGAAGGGCTACCGCAACAGTGTGGCCGAATGCCGCAAGGTACTTGGCGAAGGCGTATGCATCCTGGGCAACACTCCGATACGGGAGGTACTTGAGTTGGGGGATCGGAGCGCCTGGCTGGCTGACGCGGAAGAGCAGGCGCGTGGCATCGGGGCCGAAGGCAGGTTTGTGATTTGCACGGGGAGTCCTACGACGCATGCCACGCCGCCGAAGCGGTTGCTGGAATGGGCGCGCTTTATGCAGGAGTCTCTTCTGACAGGATTGACCCCAGTAGAGGGGCTTGTATGAACGTTCCCGAACGTGGGCCGAGCATAGCTATTGCCGGAGAGGAAGAGGGCCTCTACCATCGAGAGCCGATCACCTTTGGTGTACCTTTCGCGGAAGGGAAGCTCACGGATGCTTCTTTGGTGCGAATCGTTTCAGCGGACGGATCTGACGTACCGGCCCAAACATCCAGCATCGCCACTTGGCGGCCAGATGGCGGCTCGATCAAGTGGCTGCTCGTCGATCTGCAGCGGGACGGGGCTACTCACGAGGCAGAGCCAGTGCAAAGAAGAATCACGACAACAGAGGAGTTAGGACAATGAAACGAACGATGATGACAAAGATGGTACTTACAGTGTTCTTCTGTGGTGTCGCCACTGGCACCGCGGAGGACAATCCACCTATCCGCAGCAAGAAGATCAAGCTGCCGAAGATAGAAGAGAAGCCGATGTTCCAAACTCGGAACGCGTTTGTGCAGATTACTGCGACCTACCTTGATTCCACGCCCACGCGTGTGAAGCTCAAACTGCCGCGCGGTGACGTTCAAGAGATACCTATGTTCTACTTTGGATCGCCGCCGATTCACTACTTTCTGAGCAAGATGGCAAAGATTCCCGAAACCGTCACGGACCACCAGATGGAACCGGGCCGACGGAAACTCATCAGCCTCGACGCCTCGAAGATGAAGCTGGGGAAACTGAAAGAGTGGAAGAACTCCGGTGCGCTGAAAGGCGGGTTCATTCCCATGAACTACGCACCGACAGTGGTCAATTTTGAAGGTCACCGCGGCGTGAAGTTTGAAGTGGATCGCGCGAAATATGCCGAACCGGAGTTCCAGGCATTGACCTCGACCTTCACCCTGACCGACTACCTCGGATACGAAGCGCCGTTCACGATGTCGGCCTTGATCCATTGCCCCAAGGCGAAACATTTGGATACCACGCCGATCATGTCATGGGGTGCGCTTGGCGGCGACCAACAGACGACGCTGAACCTGGGGACCTCGGAAATCGCCGGTCTCGCCGCGATGGACGGCAAGGGCCCGAACGGAGCCGAAGGTTGGTATTATATGACCTACGTTTACACCGGCGGACATGACGGCAAGTTGAGCATCTATCGCAATGGCGAGCTTCTCAGCGAGCATCAGTACGATGTGAAGATCGAACGTCGACCGACGGCGGATATCACCGCTACCAGTGCCACACTTAATGCCGAGTTGTTCTCCAAATCCGGCTCCGGATCGACGCGGCTCTACTATGGTGAGGAAGACCACTTTCAATGGTACCAGTTGCGACACGTCTGGTGGGACCGAAGCCAGGTCCTGAATGGGATTCGCACCGGTGATGCCAAGTTTGAACTCAAGGACCTCAAGCCCGGCACGAAGTATTACTATCGCTACGCTGCCTACGACATGCCCAACGATACCATGGGATATGGTATGGAGCATAAGCGCCGCTGGTCGTATGGACCGGGAATGTTCGAGACCGCCAGCGCAGACGGGAAGACGCCCGGACACGACATCAAGAACGACACGCGGCAGCACTTCTTCGTTGGCTGC
>JASLXP010000743.1 GCA_030740295.1 Planctomycetota bacterium | reverse complement strand
GAGCTTGATTTTGGGATGCCGACCGGCATCCATCATTTTAGGTCCGAGTATTCATATGGAACAGTCCATGGTGGGATAGGTCTTATCTATCTGCGCCATTATTCCACCAATGGAAGGCTCCTTTTCTACGAGGTAGACCTGGGTTCCGTTGTCGGCGATATCGAGAGCGGCCTGAATCCCGGCGATGCCCCCGCCGATGACGAGCGCGGCCGGCGTCACTTCGACTTCGGCCTCCTCCTGAGGTTCGAGGAATCCGGCTCGGGCGACCGCGCTGCGCATCAGGTCTCGGGCTTTGCAGGTGGCGGCTTCCGGATCTTTCTGGTGCACCCATGAGCAATGCTCACGGATGTTGGCCATTTCCATCAGATAAGGATTCATTCCGACCTGGCTGACGCAGTTCCGGAACGTCGTCTCATGAAGCCTCGGGCTGCAGGCCGAGATGACCACGCGGTCGAGTTTCTCTTCCTTAATCCACTTCTGGACCTCTTTCTGGCCGGGTTCCGAACAGGTGTATTTGCTCTTGACGGCACAGACGACGCCGTCGAGAGATTCCGCGTAGTCTCTGACCGAATCGCAGTCCACGGTAGCGGCAATGTTCTTACCGCATTCGCAGACGAAAACGCCGATCCGAGGGGAGTCTGGCTGTTTCATGGACGGTCTCCTTGTAGTGTGGACAGTTTGGAAGTCATGGAATGATGGGCATCACTCCGTCAGGATATGCTCTGCTCCGAATTCGTAGCCTCTGTTGAATGCGTTAATGTTGAGCTCTTCTGTGCCGGGCGGTACCGAGTCGAGGAGCGCTTCCCGCATGGAATCCGGGGAGATTACTTTGGTGACTTCGGTGAAAAAACCCAGCATGACAATGTTGAGCACGATCCTCTTACCAAGGTCTACGGCGATCTTTGTCGCTGGCACGCCGCACGCGCGGATGCCGTCCCTCGGTTTATCGAGTTCGACCAGGTCTCTTTCGTAGATCAGCGTTCCGCCGGGTACGAGCTGATCGATGTTTTCCAGGTAAGCGGCCTGGGACATGGCAACCAGGATGTCCAGCTTATGGAGGAAGGGGTAGTCCACGCGCTCGTCGCCGATGACGACGGAAGCGGCACAAGCGCCTCCCCGGGACTCGGGCCCGAAAGAGCGCGTCAAGGTCGCATGCCGATCCTCAATGATAGCTACCGCCTTGCCGGTGATGTACCCGGCGAGAATGACGCCCTGTCCGCCGAAACCGCAAAAGCGGATCTCGTGGACGTTTCGTTCAGTAATCGTCAATGAATCGAGACTCATGCGTTTTCCCTCACTCAAGACTGCCCTGCACCAGCCAGGGCCGGTTCTCCGGATTTCTCTGCATCCTTCTCTCCAGATGGCGCTTTCTTCTTCGCCTTGCTCTGAACTGATTCTGCCGATTTCTTCTCCGCTTTCGGCGCTGTTTTGATAGAGATCCTCTCAACCATGTCGCGGTAGGAATCGATGTAGGTCGGCCGTTCGATGTCCAGGAATTCGCCGACCAGGAACTTCCCGGTCGCGTCGATGTCAGCGTCCCTGGGATCGGCGCCGTGTTCGATGACCCGGTCTTCTTTGAAGTGCCTCATCATATTTACCCCGTCGCCCATCTTGTTTCTGCGCATGAAGAGCGTGGGGCAGGGCGAAATGATCTCCAGGAAGCTGAATCCCTTCTTCTGGAATGCTTTGGCGAAGGTCTTCACCATTCGGCGCACATCCAGCGTCGTCCATCGGGCGACGAGCGTGGCGCCGGACGATGCGGCGAGATAGGGGAGGTTGAAGGGCCTTTCCAGACAGCCGAAGGGGCTGGTGGTTGCTTTCATTCCCTCCGGTGTGGTCGGGGCAACCTGGCCGCCGGTCATGCCGTAAATGAAGTTGTTCACGCAGATCACGACCATATCGAGATTGCGGCGGGCAGCGTGTATGAGGTGGTTGCCGCCGATGGCAACGAGGTCGCCGTCCCCGGAGACTACCGTTATCTTCAGATCCGGGTTAGCGAGGTGGAGGCCGGTAGCAAAAGGGATTGCCCGGCCGTGAGTGGTGTGATAGCCGTCAAGCTGGAGATAGCCCGCGACACGCCCGGTGCAACCGATGCCGGAAACGACACACATGCGGTCGTAATCCATCCCGCATTCATCAGCGGCCGCCGCGAAACAGGAAACGACAGTGCCGAGGCCGCAGCCGGGGCACCAGATGTGAGGCATCCGGTCCATCCGCAGTATGCTGTCCATCGGATGGTCTTGTTGTTCAGACTCCACTTCGTTTGAAAGAACATCGATATCCGCACCTTTCACCTTAGGCCCTCCTGTACTGCTTTTAAAATGGTTGGCTCATCGTGGAGATCTCCTCCAGCGTGAGGAACAAGTTTTACCTGGGCACACCCCTTGGCGGCACGCTCGACCTCGCGAACGATCTGACCCATATTGATTTCCGGGACGA
Organism: Planctomycetota bacterium; assembly: GCA_030740295.1. The sequence goes on along the minus strand of JASLXP010000743.1, from coordinate 12,608 downwards.
CAATGGCTTTTACCTGGTTGGCTACCTCGTAAACGATCTCTTCCGGGAACGGCCAGACCGTGATCAGCCGCAGCAGCCCAGCCTTGATGCCGTTCTGCCGGAGGATGTCCACCACGGACCGAGCGACGCGGGAAGCGCTTCCGTAGGAAAGTAAACAGACCTCTGCGTCGTCCATCATCACCATCTCGTAGGTGATGATTTTATCTTTGTTCGTGAGAATCTTGTCCTTCAGCCTCGTGACCTGGGCGTGCTGGTCTTCGGGCGTCAATGCCGGGTAGCCGCGGTAGTCATGGGTGAGGCCGGTGACGTGATACCGGTAACCGGTTCCGGCATTGGCCATCGCCGGAACGAGATCATCGTCGGGTACGTATGGCCAGTATTCGTCTTTGGGCGCGTCAGTGAGCCTTCGAGGGACGATCTCTATTTCATCCGCGGCCGGCACCAGGACTTTCTCGGTCATATGCCCGATAATTTCGTCCGACATGAGCAAAACAGGAGTCCTGAACTGCTCAGATAGATTGAAACATCGGATCGCGAGTGTGAAACATTCGCACGGTGAATCCGGCGCAAGCGCAATGATTTCATAGTCGCCATGGGATCCCCATCGGGCCTGCATCATGTCTTGCTGGGCCACCGCGGTCGGCAAGCCGGTCGAAGGCCCGGCGCGCTGCACATTTACGACCACGCATGGCGTCTCCGTCATAATTCCGAGACCGAGGTTCTCCATCATGAGGGAAAAACCCGGTCCGGAGGTCGAGGTGAGTGCTTTTGCGCCGGCCCAGGCCCCGCCCAGAATGCAGTTCATGGCGGCGAGCTCATCTTCCATTTGTATGAATGTGCCGCCGCATTCCGGGAATCGCTCGGCACAGCGTTCCGCTACTTCGGTTGCGGGAGTAATCGGGTAAGCCGCAAAGAACCGGGCGTTGGCCGCGATGGCACCCTCGGCGGCCGCTTCATCACCATTAAGGTAATAGGAGCCCGGCGGAAGAATTCCATCGAGAACTTCTTGCGCAGCAGCACTTTGGCTCACTGGGTCGGCAGTTAACATGCTCGTTCTCCTAGGCCGGCGCTCGTCTAAGGTAGATGGCAAAGTCCGGGCATATACGCTCACAGAGCCGGCAATCAACGCACTCATCTGTCCGGCCCACGACCGGATAGTAGTAGCCCTTCGAGTTAAAGGAGTCGGAGGTTGTCAGCACGTTCTTGGGACAGAATTCCACGCACCATCCGCAGCCTTTACACCGTTCGGGAATCGTCAGGACTTCACCAATGGGTGAGGTGACCTTGCCTTCGTCAAGGGGTGTTCGCCAAAACTTTGGTGCTGCTTCAACGGTGTTTTGCATTGATCAGAGTTCCTGTGTTTGAGAACGTTCGAGTCTCCAGACATTAGGATCGCCATTTGCCTATTCTGACTGATCGCACTCGATGTCTGATCCTGAGGGACACTGGCAATTCCTGTACCGCAGAATTTGCTGCACCAGCCCGGATGACGATTGGAATCGCTCCACTCCCGAGGGTTCTCCGGATGGCTACACCTGCATCCTGGCAACATATGGACCGCTGAGAAAAGTTATGAGGGAAGCGATTGCCTCCTCCCATTTGCATTTACCCATCATGGCCCTTAATCCGGCCAAACCCGTATGCCTCGAGCAGGGGCTGCCGGTGAGTGTCGCCATCCAGGCCATGTACACCCATGGCATTGGCTCTGTCCTCGTCCTTGACGGCGAAATCCTGGTTGGGGTCTTCACCGAAAAGGATGTGTTGACGCGAGTGCTGCCACGGCGGCACGAGATGGAATCCGCTCCTCTTCTCGAAGTCATGACGCAGAACCCGGAATGCCTTCAGCAGGACGATAGCATCGCCTATGCTCTAAACACGATGAGCGTGGGCCGCTACCGCCATGTCCCGCTCGTGGATGACTATTGTCGCCCGTCTGGTGTCATCTCCGTACGGGACATTTTTCGATACCTTGAAGAAGTGACCCGGTCGAATGCAGTCGGGCCCAGATAGTTGTTTCCACTACGAAATATCGAGAACCGATAACTATGTTTGACAAGCTGCCCGCTCTGGATGAACCGGTGGGTGACTTTGGCCGAGCGGCCGAAGTCGAAACGACCGTGAGTGAAGAAGCTCTCCACATCCCTATTTCTCAGCTCGACCTCGGGCCCCCGGTGACGATTGAAGCCGACGCGAATGTCCGCCAGCTCATCGGTGAAATGATAGGGTGTGAAGTCAGTTGCATCCTTGTCGTCGAAAAGGGAAGGCTTGTCGGTATCGTCACCGAGAGAGACATCCTTTCCAAGGCGGTTGAGTCCGATGAAGACCTGGCCCAATTTGATGTCCGGAGCATCATGACGCCCGACCCGCCGACTCTGTCGCCTGACGATTCGGTCATCGAAGCAATGGGCATCATCGGCGCAGGGGGATGCCGGCGGGCCTCCGTGGTCGATAAAGATGGCTCGCCGGTGGGCATACTCTGTCCCAGGACGCTCGTCGACCGGCTGGTGGATTTCTTCCCGGAAGATGTCATCAACCTGCCGCCCCATCCCATCCGCTGCATGACCCCCCGGGAAGGCCCCTGATTCCTGGCGCAGGTGTGATGGATCGAGACGACAAAAAAGGCGATGATTGAGAAATAACCACTTGGCCTGACGCCCGCCTCAATTACACCGTCTGTCTGATCACCAATATCCCAATCATTTTTAAGACACACTAGGGGACGAAACATGCAGCAGACCACAGAGCTCCCAGAACGCATCCATCTTCTTCGAGAGGCTTACTGGCGGAAAGAATACTGCGACGCGGCGGAAAGCAAGGTCATCCAGAGCTCCGGTGACGAGAGCCTCGTCGGACGAGGGTTGGACTTCGCTGCAGTGCTCGACGCGAGCAGTCCCCATATCGAGCCCAATCAGCTCATCGCCGGCGTCGCCATCGCAAGACCGGCGGAGGGTAGCAACATCGAGTTTGGCCATTACGACGGTCATTATCCTCCCGGCCACGCGAATCTGTTGGCCTGGGGCTGGCCCGAAGTCCGTGATCGGGCGCGGAGGCAGCTCGAAGCCGAAACGGATCCCGATAAACGCGATTTCCTCGAAGCGGTCGCCATCTCATACGATGCGGCCATTCGCCTGGCCGAACGATACGCGGCACATCTCAATGAGCTGGCCGGCAACACAGATGAACCGGAAAGACGCCGGGACCTGACACGCGCTGCCGCAGCATGCACGGAGCTGGCAGCCGGGCCGCCGGCCACGTTCCATGGCGCGCTCCAAATGCAGTGGTTCACCTTCATGTTCGGAGGACGGGGCTCCATCGGCAGGTTCGATCAATGGATGTACCCCTTCCTTAAAGAGGACCTCGAATCCGGACGCCTGACGAAAGAAGAAGCACAGGAGCTTCTCGAATGCATGTGGGTCAAACTGAATTACTTTGCGGGCAATAACGATTCCCTCCGCAACATGGCCCTCGCCGGGCAGACCCCCGAAGGGGAAGAGGCCAGCAACGAGCTGACCTTCATGTGTCTCCTTGCTACCGAGCACCTTCAACTGCCGGAACCGAAGCTGGCCGTCCGTTTCATCGGCGAGACACCGCACGAGTTGCTCGTCCGATCGTGCGAGCTCATCCGGCAGGGATTGAGCATGCCGGCCCTGTATAACGATGACGTCGCTGTCGAAGCCCTCAGCCGCATGCAGATTCCCATCGAAGACGCGCGAGACTACTGCAACGATGGCTGTGAAGAGCTGATCATCGGTGGCAAATGCACCATCAGTTTCCGCGTCTACGATACTCTTGCGGCCCTGAATGAGACCGTGTTCCAGGCCGAGGAGCAGCCCTACGAAGACTTCGACCAGGTCATGGAGACCTTCAAGGGGAGGCTCGAGCCATTCCTGCCCGACGGGCCCCGGGGCGCGCGGCCAGTCACTTTTCCTTACTTCGCAGCGAGTATCAGCGATTGTCTTGAAGCCGCATCGACCTCCGGAGCGCGATACGCCATCTGGGGCAACATCATCGCGGAGACAACCAACACGGCCGACGGCCTGGCCGCCATTGCAAAACTGATCTTCGAGGAAGGGAAGTTGAGCTGGCCGGACCTGATCCAGGCTCTTCGGCAGAATTACGAGGGCAGCGAGCCCTTGCGTCAGACGCTTCTTAACCGGGCCCCAAAATTCGGCAACGACATCGACACGGTGGACCAGATCGCGAGCGACATCGTCGACTACTATTGCCAGGAAGTCCACGCCCGGGGAGGAAACGAGCCCGGGCACGGCAGCAAGACAGGCCCCGGCCTGATGTCATTCGGCCTGCAGGGCAAACGCCAGTTGCCCGCCACACCGGACGGCCGCCGCCAGGGCGATTGCACAGCGAACAGTTATTCGCCGGCCCTCGGCCGCGACCGGCGCGGCCCGACTGCGGTCCTCAACTCGGTGGCAAAGACGGACTGCCGGCAGGCGGGCCACGGGTCAGTGCTCGATCTTGCTCTCCATCCCTCGTGCCTCCAGGGGCAGGAAGGACTGACGAAGCTGGTCGCTTTCACCCGTGCCTTCCTCGAAAGGCCCTCCGTATCAACACTTCAGATAAACGTCATCGACCGGGAGACTCTCCTCGAGGCCCGCGACAATCCGGATGACCCGCGGTACCGCTCGCTCATCGTAAGAGTCTGGGGCTTCTCCGCGGTGTTCGTCGAGCTCATTCCGGAACTCCAGGAGCATGTCATCGAGAGAACCCAACATGCGCTTTAGCTGGTAAGAACAACATTGAATTTCACTCACGGACTCCGCCATGTCTGCTGCAACTTCACTTGAAATCAATATCACCCCCGATTGGGAAGGGCTGGTGAGCTGCATCCGCCGCGAAGGGACTCCGTCGCGGGTCCATTACATCGAGCTGTTTCTCGATTCGGAAGTTCAGACTGCGATTTGCAGACGATTTGACCTTCTGGATGACCTTGACCCCGGGCAGGACCGCTTCGATCAGAAACGGCACATCGCGGTCCAGCGTTTTCTCGGTTACGACTACGTGCGGGGCGGGCTAGACGGTTTCGCTATGCCCCTCAAGCACCTGAATACCGAAGACACGGCCGAGCTGCAGCGCGCCGGGGGGCGAAGCTACATGGAGCTTCACAAAGGCCCCATCACCAATTGGGAAGAATTTGAAAACTATCCATGGCCCGATCCTCATGCGCTTACAACGGAATCGCTGGAGTGGTACCAGGCAAATCTACCGGATGACATGTGCATTATCGGCAGCGGGGGCTTCGCACACTTTGCCGAATACCTTTCGTGGCTTATGGGATACGAAACGCTCTGCTACTCCCTTTACGATCAGCGGGACCTGGTAGAGGCCATTCGAGACCGGCTCGTCGAAATGTACCGCGTCATCCTCGCCCGCATCCTGGAATTTGACCGCGTCAAAATCGCCTGGGGCAGCGACGACATGGGTTTCCGGACCGGCACTCTTATCAGCCCGGATGACCTGCGCGAATTCGTGCTGCCCGGCCACAAGCTCATGGCACAGATGACGCACGACGCCGGACGGCCCTACCTGCTGCATACCTGCGGCAAAATGGAAGAGGTCATGGAAGACCTGATAGAAGACGTCCGCATCGATGCACGGCACTCCTTCGAAGACGTGATTGAGCCGGTGACTGATGCGGTGGAGCGCTATGGTGACCGCATCGCCCTGCTTGGCGGTATCGACGTGGATTTCCTCTGCCGGTCCAGCGAGGAGGCCGTCCGCCAGCGTGTTCGCAAAACACTGGAGCAGTGCATGCCTGGCGGAGGGTACTGCCTGGGCACCGGCAACAGCGTCGCCAATTACATCCCGGTAGACAACTACCTGGCCATGCTCGACGAAGGAAGAAAATTTGTAGCCTGAACAGTAATTCCCTCAGCATCGTTGAGGCAAGTGCTCCCCTGACCAATCGCGACTCACAGAAAGGAAGACCAATGAGGAATCTCAAGATTATCTGCACGTTCTTTATTGCCGCGGCATGCGCCCGCGCGGAAGGCAAGAGACTATGGGCGAAGTCATTCCTGGGTAAAAAAGCCCCGGAAATCTTCGTTCAGGATTGGATTACCAAGAAGCCTGATACGAAAGGCAAATGGGTCATGCTGGACATCTGGGAGACATGGTGAGGACCTTGCCGTGAAGCAGTTGCTCACCTCAACAAGTTCCACAAGAAGTTTGGCGACCGGATGGTCGTGATTGGCCTGTCAAAGGAAAGCAAAAAGAAAGTGATGGCCTTCAAAGGCAAGATTGATTACCACCACGGCGTGGATTCGAAGGCCAGAACCGAGGAGGCATATGATGTCCGCGGGATTCCACATATCGTACTCATGGACCCCAAAGGCATCGTGAGATGGGAAGGATTCCCATTCCTCGATGGACATGAATTAACAGAATCAGTCATCGAGAAGATACTAAAGAAATAGACCGCATTATCCTGTGGCCGCAGGCTGGTGCCAGCCTGCGAGCCGGGTTGAATCAATATGAGCTCACAGGCTGGCAGCAGCCTGTGGCTACGAGCTCGGATGCGTGTACATAATTTGGGGAGACCCCTACCTCCCCGACAAGCGGGCAGGGGTCGTTTGACACGGGGCGGGCAACACCTGCTGAATTTAATTACGAATGCCCCCGAAGTGTTCAGCCCTATAGCCCAGGGCTCGAGGCTTGGGGAGCTGCCCTGTGTAGGATGGCAATGTCATCATCATCCCTGAAAAGGTTGCCCTATGGTTCGCATCCGGGCATCCTGGACCCAAAGCTTCCAACGCATGAGTTTCATTCCACGGACCTACCGATGAAGTCAACAATCCATCTGTTTGGCCTGACTTTTCTGTTCCTCTGCATTCCTCTGTGTGCCGAGCGCATTGTCACCAATTCCGCATTCGACCAGTTCAGTGAAGGCATGCCGACGGCCTGGAACATTCCTTACGAGCTGCGGAACAACCTCGCAAAGATCGTCGATGACGATGGTCACAGTGGCCAGCACTCACTCCGTTTTCAGATCCCAATCGAACGGCTTGCGCCTCCGATCGTTCAGACCATCCACTGCTCCCCTGACGCGGACTACACAGTTTCAGCGTGGTTCAAGAGCGATGGCAAACTGAAGCCGGTCATTGGGATTGCTCAACCCGCGAATGCTGAAAGACCATTCGCCAGACTCGTTGCTTCGGACACGAAGAAATGGAATCGGGGGCAACTGCAATTCAACAGCGGAAAAAACCGCCGACTGGCCATCGCCGTCTTCGGTGACGTTACCATTCTCAAGACGGGGAAGATGCCGCCGGGAAGATGCTGGGTCGATGATGTCCAGATCGTGCCGACGTCGAAAGCAGTGGAAAAAACGGATTCGATTACACCTTCGATCTCTGACCGCAACATCGCGTTGGGTAAGCCATACACGTTTTCGAAGAAGCCGAACTACGGCTACTCGATGGACGAAGGTGATACTGTACAGCTCACGGACGGCGAATACAGCGTGGGTTATTTCTGGGTGCAGAAATCCACCGTCGGTTGGAACAACGTATCGCCGGTCATCATCACGATCGACCTTCAGAAGTCCAAGCCTGTCCGGGGGCTATCTTATCGCACCGCGGCCGGCACTGCGGGTGTCGGATATCCCACGGGCATTTACGTGTTCTCGAGCAACGATGGCAAGGAGTTTCACTACGCCGGGGAACTGACGCAGCTCAGCAGCCGCAACGGACTGCCCAACCCTAAGAAATACGGCACACACCGCTTTTACACCCGTGAGTTGAAGACCACAGGACGCTACATCCGGCTCGCCGTTCAGCCGGCCGGTGCGTACACCTTTGTCGATGAGATTGAGATTTACCGAGGTGAAGATAAATGGCTGAAGCAACCTGCATCCGGCGCAGCGGTCACTGACTTTAGTGCGTTTCTCAGAAAGCTGGCAACTGATACAGGCATTCGAAGCCGCCTGCTCCTCGACATTCGTGAGATCAGGAAGAAGGTTCAAGCATCGAAGATCGCAGACAAAGCCAAGCTCGATAAAAAGCTCGATGCTCACGAGCAGGCGGTTTACGCGATGCAACTGTTCGAAGGGAAGCACTTCCGTGCGGTTGTCCCGTTCGACGATCTCCATCGAGACATTTTGAAGATCAACACGGATGTGCTGCGTTCGCGCGGCGTTCCTGAATTTCTGGTCTGGCACAAGAACCGTTGGGACATGCTCGAGCCGCATGAGGCGCCCGAGTCCATACCGTCTGCACGTCCCCAACTCGACGTTCACATGATGGATAACGAGTATCGGGCCGAGGTCTTTAACATAACCAATGCTTCCGGCTCGCCTTCAAATGTGAAGCTGCGCATCGAGGGCCTGCCCGGCGGAAGAAATCCGGATTGGATTGCCGTGCATCAGGTCGAATTCGTGGATACCCAGGAAAAGGTCGTCATCGCGGACGCGCTTCCCCTGGCCCGAAAGCTGGATGACGGATTCGAGGTGACTATCGCTGACGGGATGACCAGGCAGGTGTGGCTCAGCTTCCACCCGGACGGTATCAAGGCCGGCACGCATAAAGGTGAAGTTGTCTTGATGCCCGGCCCCGGAAAAGAAATACGCGTTCCGTTGAGTCTGACGATCTATCCGATTCGCTTTCCTGACAAACCGACCCTTTCCCTCGGCGTCTGGGATTACGCGGCGGACAACGGTTACGAGATCACACCTGCCAATCGTGCGGCCGCAGTTAAGAATATGAGATCGCACTTTGTGAACGCGCCATGGGCCGGTCCGGGCACCTATCCGAAGCTCCTCGGCGGGGTGGATGCACAGGGCAACAACATCCGTCAACCTGATTTCACAAGATTTGATCGGTGGGTCAAAGAATGGCCGGGCGCTCGGTACTTTCTGGTGTTCATGAACGTCGGTGGCTCCTTCGAGGGCAAACCGATGGGCACGCCCCAATTCCACCGGGCTGTCAGCCAGTGGGCCAGAGCATGGGCAGCACACAATCGAAAGATCGGGTTGAAGCCCCGCCAGGTAGGCGTCCTGATTGTCGATGAGCCGCACGAGGAAAAGAACGAACAGAAAATCGTCACCTGGGCGAATGCCATCAAGGCCGGGACGGACGAGATCATCGTGTGGGAAGATCCGGTCCATCACGCGCCCTGGAATGCCAAGGTGCAGAGGATGTTCGAGATCAGCGACATCCTCTGTCCCAATCTGCCTCGTTACTACGTGGGCCGTGAAAGATCGGTTTCGTTCTATGCCGCGTTGAAGGCAAAAGGCAAAGACCTCTGGTTCTACCAGTGCAGCGGCCCGGCGCGCCTTCACGATCCCTACTACTACCATCGCCTGCAGCAGTGGCACTGCTGGATTCACGGGGCAGTGGGCACTGGTTTCTGGGCCTACTGCGACGCAGCCGGCGCCACCCCGTGGAACGAATACCATGCCCGTCGGACGAGCTACACCCCCGTCTATCTTGATGAAAACTCCGTCACCGATGGCAAGCACTGGGAGGCCGTTCGTGAAGGCATCGAGGATTACGAATACTTCCGCATCCTGCGCGATAGAATCGAAGAGCTTAAAAGGGCGAATGTGAGCTCGGCGTATCTTGCCAATGCCGAAACGCTCTTGAAGGAACTGCCGCGAAAGGTCGCTGGTAAATATGATCTCGGCAGGATTCGATGGCTGATTGAAAAGAAACGAACGGCCGCAGATGAGGCGAGAATCCAGGTATTGAAGATTCTTGCCCGTCTGGCCAAGAAGTAAGGCGGAGTCTCATTTACATTAAAAAGGCCACCGGCTTGCCCTGACGAAGGAATCTGGAAGCCTTACCTACCGTAGCGCTCATGCCCGACCAGCAACCTCGAGTCCTTTTCGTCACCGGACAGCTCGCAGAGCCGGCCCTGCGCGACGTAGTTCGCGAGCTCGCACCTGCTTCGGGAATCGTGGCGGAGGTGGCGGTAATGAAGATCACCGTGGCAGCGCTTATGAAACCTGAGTGGGTGGCAAAGCGGCTGGATGTGCCGGATGGCATCGACCGTGTCATCCTGCCCGGCTACTGCACCGGTGACGTCAGAATCGTGGAGGACGCTGCCGGCGTCCCGGTCGAATTGGGCCCCAAAGATTTGCTCGACCTTCCGGAGCACTTCGGCGAAGTCAGCAAGAAAACTGAGGGCTACGGCGAGTATGACATCGAGATCCTGGCCGAGATAAACCACGCCCCACGGTTGAGCCGCGACGAATTATTGGAAAGCGCGAACAGGATGCGGGCTCATGGCGCCGACCTGATCGATTTTGGATGCGTACCGGGCGAACCTTCGGATGAAACAAGGGACGCAGTGATGGCCCTGTGCGATGCAGGACACCGCGTCTCAATAGACACGTTCGACACTGATGAAGTAACCCGGGCAGTCGCTGCCGGCGCCGAGCTCGTGCTCAGTGTGAATTCAACCAATGTGGACGCAGCGAAGGACTGGGGCTGCGAAGTGGTCGCAATCCCGGACGATCCTGGAACCCTCGGCGGCCTGGACGAGACCATCGAGAAACTGAGCGGGTGGAACGTCCCTTTCCGCATCGATCCGATCCTCGAGCCCATCGGTTTTGGATTCGCCGAATCCCTCGGCCGATACATCGAAACCAGGCGACGTTATCCGCAAGCCGAAATCATGATGGGAGTCGGAAACCTGACAGAGCTCACAGGCGTCGACAGCGCAGGCGTCAACGTCACCCTTATCGGCATCTGCCAGGAACTCGGCATCCGCAGCATTCTGACGACCGAAGTCATCAACTGGGCCCGCAGTTCCGTCAAAGAAATCGATCTGGCGCGGCGGCTGGTCTACCACGCGTGCAAGAAAGGAGTACTTCCAAAACATCTGGAAGAAGATCTCATTCTCCTTCGCGATCCGAAGCTGCATGAGCGCGGTGAAGAAGCGTTAGCAGAGCTGGCCTCTCGCATCCGCGACCGCAACTTCCGCATCTTCGCCGAGCGCGACGAAATCCACATCCTGAATTCAGAGGGCCACCTCCGCGGAACAGATCCATTCGACCTTTTTGAGAAGATGAAGGTCGAAGATCCATCCCACGCCTTTTACCTCGGCTACGAGATGGCAAAGGCAGTCACCGCCCTGACGCTCAGCAAAGATTACCGGCAAGACCAGGCCCTGCGCTGGGGCTTTCTGACGCGAGAAGAGGCGAGCCATCTGGCGAAGAAAAAGAAGTGACGGATAGAGTGCGCCTGCTGTTTTCCTTCCCTAAACTTGGCGCATTAATTTTGGCCTGCCTCCTAAGCCCCGGAGGCATTTAGTGAAATCAATTAAGGCTGCGATAGGTTCAGTTGTCTTCCCATTAGTAGCTATTACTTGTGTGGGGTGAAATAGATACATTCGAACGAGTGATTTTACTGATTATGTCACTTCTATGCGCTCTTGTTACCTATACAAATGTCAGAAGTATGGTGCGATGAGTTTGACGCTGCTGCACAGTTCGCGGATGCCGTATTCACGGCACCAGTTTGCTGTGAGTGCTTGCCCTGGGGCCAGCTTCCGTAGTTGTTGGTGCTAACAAATATGGCTGAAGGCAGCATGCGAAGCCATGCTCTCAGACTCTTGTACGAGTAGCCCGATGTTGCGAGTTTGCTCGGATCTTGGATTAGGGAATTACTTCGGGAGGCGTCCGGCGTGGGAGAGCTTCAGACGGGTTGGGGGCGCTGCTGCCGGGAGTGAGGCATAGTCACATCGAATGCGGTACTGATGCGGAGAGCTTTTCGGCTTCCACTGCAGGGGGCCCTGGCCTGCTTCCGGGTTCGTTCTGATTCGATGAAGCTCGCGAACTCTGGACTGTAAGGCGTAATGCCTTCGGCATAGAGGAGGATCTGAGTATTTTACTTTTCAATGGGCAGGTGCCGTGTCAAGCCTGTCAGGTCCAGCGTTCACCTCGATAGAACAGGCGACAACCACAACCCCCAATCACTGTTCTTTCCATCAGGCGACGGCTCCACGATCAGTTCCAACTCCTTCACGCCAGCAACATCGAACTCTGCGTCATGCTTCTGACCGCGCCTGATTATGGCCGTGCGAAGGACCTCCTTTCCATCCGCCTTGGCGACGAAAACAACCGAACCACCCACGTCCTTCTGTAGTGCGCACGTGGCGCGGAATTTTCTCCATCTGCCGTCCAGGTCGTAAACAAATCGAGACACAGCATGCGCGTAGATCCCTTTCCGTGTCTTGCCCGAATAATCCAACAACGGCATCCTGGTGCCGAGCTCCGAGGAGAAGTAGCCATCGTACGAAGGGGAAAACCATCCGACCTGAGCTGACTTCCATTTCAGCGAAGACAATGAGATCGACTCTGTGGCTTCGGCGACTTGGCCCGGATTTGTAAGTTTCTCCCAGGCGTCCATCCTCTGCTGATAATGATCCGCACGCTTCAGAAACTCGTCCCGCTTGCCTGCAAGTCTTTTCCGCCAGCGTTTGAGCTTCTGCGCATTTTTGCCGGCGAATGCTTTCCTTACTTCCATTAGGGTGACATTGCGCTGCAGGACATTGATGTCAGGCACTCGCAGCGAATTGGTTTTGTAGTTAAGGGCAATCACCGACCGGGCGCTGTTCGCATGACAGAACCGCAGACGAAGCTGGAAGTCGCC
>JASLXP010000742.1 GCA_030740295.1 Planctomycetota bacterium | reverse complement strand
GAACAGGCGGACCGGCGCCTTGTCCCAGATGTGCACGTTGCGGTACTGCGTCGTGTCTTTGCCGTTGTAACGCACGATTAGCTTCCAATCGCGCTCTACACACCAGAGATACTGCTGGGTGTCATCAGGATCGCCGACCGTCATGTTGTGAATCGAGTGAGTGACCCCGAATACCTTTTTGCGGCCCTTCCGAGCATCGGCATCCATCAGGTTGATCCCAGCGAGTTCTGCTGGCGCATCCACACCGGTACCCGCGGCAATCGTGGGGAAGAGGTCGATGGCGTGAGCGAATTCTCCGACCCGACCCGGCTTCACGTGACCCGGCCATGAAACCATGACCGGAGTGCGGACACCCTTCTCGTAGGGCGAACCTTTTGATCGCTGCGCGTAGCCTCGCCAAAGCTTCTGATTCGGATCGCCGACATTCGTGCTCGCAGCCGCCCAGCCGTTGTCGCAGATGTAGAGAACCATCGTGTTGTCTGTGATCTCCTTCTTGTCGAGGTAGTCGATCAGTACGCCACAGGTTTCGTCGAACCACTCGCACATGGCGTAATACCTCGCAATGTCTCTGGCGCGCCCATCGCTGGTGTAATTGTCCAGGAGTCGCCTGGGCGGATTGTGCGGCGTGTGTGGGAGGAACGGTGCGTACCAGATGAGGAACGGCTTCTTCTCCGCGACCGCCAGATCGATGAAGTCCGTCACCGGTTTCATCCCTGCGCGCCCGATCTTCAGACCTGCATCACCGTGCCGCCCGCCGCGTTTCGGAATGCCATGGGTCATGCCGTGGGTGAATCCGCCATCTTTCCACGAGCCTTCCCACCACTTGCCCGACTGGTGGGCCAGGTAGCCGTTTGATGTCAGCGCCTTGATGAAGGAGGGATGCTTGTGGAAAGCCTCGCGCACCGGCATATCAAGCGCGGCTCGATTGTTTCGACCATCGACGTCATTCCCCGCGACCCCGTGCTGGAACGGGTAAAGTCCGGTCGCCATCGAAGCCAGAGACGGGCGGCAAAGCGGCGCCGCCACGTAGCCGCGCTCGAACAGAAGGCTGCGCCGGGCCAGTTTGTCGAGGTGGGGCGTCTTAATCGTTGGATGCCCCATGAATCCGTAGTCGGTCCACGCCTGGTCATCGCTGATGATGACGACGATGTTAGGTTTGGTGGCTTCGGCGAACAGAGAGACGCCAAGGCCCAGGAGTAATGTGATGATGGTTTTCATGAAGTCTTTGGAGATGGACTTCCTGCGAAGGAATCTGGCAACCGTCTCCACAAGATATCGGTCGGCATACTCTTGAGCGCTCATATCAGAAATCATCCGCATCCACGCCAAACCATGGGTAATCCAGGCCATCCAGTTTCCAGCCCATCCATTTCGATCCGGTAATGGTAAGGGTCAGGATTTTGCCCCTTGCCTCGTCAGGGATAGCCAGTGGAAGGTTACTCACATTTTCAAGAGCCCGGCCTTTCTCATCGAATTCCGTTCCGATCGGCACCATCCATCTCGTACTGGAAACGACACTGCCTTTTTCGTCCTGCAGCCACAGGCCGGTGCCCTGCCCTGGGAAGCCCGGCCATTTCAGCTTCAGTGAAAGCTCATTCTTTTCTGGCGCACGGAACGCAAATCGTGAAACGGCAGTGCCTGATCGAGATCGCCTGAAATGAAAATAACCTTCCGCGTTCAAGAGCACCTTGCAGCCGGATGCCGAGACAGCCGCCTGGCCATCCCTGGTGCTTGTGAGCACAAGCTCATAAGTTCCGGCGGGGTATTTCTTGTCCATCTCAATGGCCCTGAATTGAGGATCGACCCCGGTGAGCATTTCATGTTTGCCCTTTGTGCCGGCCACGCGGACCAGGCTGTATTCTATGGAGTCTTCGTGAGCTTTTTTGAGCCGCGAACGAAAATTGCGCGTCCGGTAGATCTTCAGCAGTGGTGATTGCACATCTGATTTCGTCAGTCGGATCCTGAAGCGGCTTTCCTCTGATTCTCCCAGCTTCCGATATCCCGTGAAGATGTCCAGACCGAGCAGACGCTCCGGCATCAGGCGTTGCTCACCAATCCCAAATCTTCTGGCCGCTGCGAGGAACTCCGCACCGCGGACGGTATTGACATCAACGCCGTGTATGCTCACCAGGTAAGTCAGGAATTCATCCAGGAATGCATCGACGAACTTTCGGTCGTCGAAGGTGTTCGCGGCCTCGGCCATTGCAGAGAATATGTAGTTCCCGCGGCCGCCTGCAGGCTCGAAGTATTTCTGCTCTTCACGCTTACTCAGAAGCATCTCTGCATCTTTGCGAAAGCGGTCGAGATATTTCTGCTCACCGGTAACGTCGTACCAGCGCTTCAACAGAAGCAGGCCCAGCCCGCCGCCGTAATCGCTGGTCAGGGTCGGCTTACCGAAATTGTAGTGCCGCTCGAACGCATCACGAAAACAGTGCAGGTGTGTCAGGTCGTAAAGCTCGGCCAGGTGATAGAGGATTCTCGTCCGTTCACGTCCCACATACCGCGAGTTGCGGTGTTTCAGAATGAGCTCCGCACCCACGTCCTTCACCACCTCATACGTGCGTGAATCGCCGGTCAGCAAGTAATGCCAGATCAGGCCGGTTGTCCAGAAATGGCCAGTGTGCCACGCATAGACCGTATGGATGCCGGCCGACGGATGATGCATGAACCGAGTGCCCGGCTGAATGTGACAGACATCCACATCACGAAGATGCCTCACCATCAACAACGCCCGCCGATACAGGCCGGGATCAAAAGTGCGGAAGTATTGCATGAACAGGTTGCGCGCCACGTCGGTTTCGTTGTTCATCCAGTTGCCCGGCATGCCCATATCGCCGTAATCGAACATCCCGGTCAGGTCACTCATCTTCCGTTCATGCACAAGGCCCCTGAAGTAACTTTCGGCCCGGTTGTGATAGCCCGGATACTCAGCCGCGGTTTCTTTACTGGTTAGAAAGTTCCCGAACACCCCACTGCGAATCAGCCATTGTTGGTCAGGCTGCAGCAGCAACGGGGAACGGGCCAGCCCGGGCGCGGCTTCTCCAGCGACCGGCTCGTAGAGGATGCGCATCGTGTTCGACATGCCGAATGGCAGGTCGGCAAAACGGACGTGACTGTCCGGCCAGTGAAAGACATCGACATGGCTTTGCGACACTCGCAGTGCTTTCGGATTGAGCTGCCAGAAATCATGGACCTGAACCCGTGATCCGCCGGCTTTGAGAATCCCGCTTGCTCGAGAATCCTTGAATCGTTGAACTCCATCCGGGTTGTCAAAAATAAGGTCGTAACGGCCGCGGCCAAAATACTCGTGCACCTGTGTGAAAGTCGTATCCTGTCCCGCCGAAAGGCTGCACGCGATCGGCTTGTCATCCAGTCGCTCAAATTCGACGGCAGTCTTTTCCCCTTCTGAAGACGGCAGCGGCAATCGCAGAAAGATACTTTTAACGGGCGTATGAAACTGCCGGTGCTGGTTTTCGAATGTGTAGTCGATCAGCAGCCAGGGCTTGCCCCGGAAAGCATGAACTCGTAATTCGTAAGTGAGGAGGGAATCCCCTTCTGCCCAGTGCTTGGCGCGAACAAGTATCTCGGCGTGCAGGGGGCCGTTCTGCAGTACTTGAACCGAGGGCGTGTCATTGGGTGGACTATCTGAAGGAACTTGTCGTGGAGCGCCAGGGCTACTGAAAACTCTTCCTCCGATGTCAACTGCATGGCTGCCCTCACGAGACGATGATGAGAGAGCCTTGCCATTCACTCGCAGCGAATCAAAAAGTCTGAACGACTTCTTTGATATTTCAGTTTCAAGCGAACCGGTGTCGATGCGGATGGCACCTTCCCTGTCTGACGCTATCGGCCTCTTCCACTCACGATCTTCTCCGCCGTACTCAAGCCGAAAATCACGGCTTGCCTTCGCCGGAACTGACGCCTGAAAATCGATCAGCACGGAAGTGATACTGCCGTCGATATGCCTTCGCGCCAGGGAGCGCGACTGGAACGGTACCGAATTGCCTTCCTCATCTTTCAGGCTCAGCCCTGCAGCATCGAAGAGTTCTCCCTTGGGAAACGGCACTCCGCCCCACACCGGCTCTTCATCCCTTGGTATCCCTTCCGTTTCGACGACCGTGAGTTTCACCGTCCCCTGTTTGGGGCGTTGGCTGTGGCCATGGCTCCACCGAGGTGAGTCCGCGGGGCCCCCAACGAATTTACGATTCAGACCAATATTGACCTGTCTGGGCGTTTCATTGCCTGCACGCTCGGACCTGTAATCTGATGGCTCTAACCTGTCCTGTTCCAATTGTGCGGCATCCACCCACAACGGACTGTCCTCCAGCGGCCGGACCCAGCAACGGTAGAGATGCCACCGGACAAACTTCCGCCGGCCCGCCCTTTCAGCCGATGCAACGGTGTGACGCTTCCAGTCCCTCGTGAGTTTTACGACCGCCTTCTTTCGTCCTTCGACGATCACTCTTCCATCATCGATGAAGCTGAGCATCTCAACGCCGACCTCCACTTCCTGATTATCCTCTGTTCCCTTCAGATGGACAGAGAACACGTTCTGCAGAGAGTCCGAGTTCAGCACTTGCCAGAAGAAGGGCCGCACCCCTCGCATTCGAAGGCTATGTTTGCCGTGCCATGCGGTCTTTGTATCGATCTGCCAGATGCCCTCTCCGTGGTCACGATAGTCACCAACAATCGGATAAATCTCTCTCGCAACCTGAGAGACTTCGAAGCTCGAGTTCGGGAGCAGGTTGCCGGTTTGCTTTTCCTCGGCGAACAGGCACAGGCACAGAGGCGCAAGAAGGATGACGATTTGAAAATCACCGACGAAAGGCAGGGCCAGGCAGTTGTGGCCTGTCGATCCTTTTGAGTTTTTCATGGGGTCTGGGTTGACTGTTCGGACTGTATTGAACGAGCCCGGCTTCAGACATGGGATTGAGCCGGGTTCCGACTTCGATCACAGGACCAGGGATTGTCGACAGCCCCACGCAGTATCTGGGGAAGAGAGGCGCCTACAAACTTTCAAGAAATCCATCCGGCACTTTCGCTCCGTGAACCTGCGGCCTGCCCGCTCGGGTGGTAGTGAAAATCAGCCAGCGGTTGTCCGCAGTAAAATAAGGATGCGTGTGCGACCACTGTTTTCCGTCATGTTCCGTGCGGCTGTTGACGAGACGCTTGCATTCGCCACTCTCAAATGAGCCGACATACAAAGGGACATCTTCGTCTTTCGTCGCGTCGCCGATCCAATAGCGACCACACCTTGAAACACTCACGTGACTGAAGCGTAACCGCGTCCGGCACACGATCGTTGGCTCTTCGTCCTCAGACGAAGCAGACCAGACATTCGTCTGGCGATCCTCGTCATATCCCGTAGACAGAAACACCCTTCCGGTCTGTCCCATCCAAGCCTCATGGCCAGTGCAGCGCGGCGTATGAGGGCCACTGCCCGGCCAATGGTCCTTTTCACATGGAACCGTCGGCTCACGGTCCACCGGGAGCCAGTCGAAGCCCTCACGATCCACCTCCAGTACGCCGAGATTCACAACGGACACATCCTGTGCGTTAGCCTGAATCAGAATCCGGTTTCTCCCATCCAGAGAGAACTGTTCGTGCTTGTAGTACTGACTCGTACTGTCAGCCAGGATGCGTTGATCACCACCAGAAAGATCTATTCGCAAAACAAACGACGATGTATCCGCGCGCCGGACGCTGATCGCGTAATACCGATGGTCCTGGGAAACCGTTCCGTAACTGAAATTGTCTTCTGACTCGGGCAGGACAAAGACATCTTCACATTCGAGCGTCTGAAAACTCCAACGCCTGAGAACAATCTCTTCGCCCTCATCGACCTGGTTGTAGAGATAATCACCCCACGCGTGAAACGCTGGAAATCGCGGAGCGGTCTCAAGTAATGGATGAAGGCTGCCGTCCCCAAGATCCAGAATAGAGAGCCCGCCGTCAGACTTTCCCTCCGCATAATACCGGACGGCGAAGCGACTACTGTCCGCAGAACTGAAGGGCTGCTCTCCATAGATATTGTCACAAGGCCGCGGCCCATCAGTAAGCTGGAATATTTCCGCACCAGTTTCAGAGTCAGTTTCAACGGGTTTCATTTGAATGAGAATTGGGGTTAAGAAGTATGACTCCTCCACGAGATGGGGAGAGGTCTGTAGCACGGAGTATCACTCTGAACCTTACATACATTTTCTTCAACCCCGATGGCGGCTGTTTCCTCCGGCCCCGCGGGATGTTCAATGCCGTCAGACAACATCCTCAATCCCGCATCCACGCAAGTCAGCGATGCTGCTGTTTTCCTCTGCCTCATAGAGACGCCAGATGACACGCAGCCCCTGCAGGCTCGACCAGCCATCCGTGAATGGCGGCGTGCCCTTCTCGATGCAATCGAGGAAATGGCCCATCTCTTCGACGGTATGTTTGGCAGAGCTGGCCTCCATGATGACCTCTTCGTTACCGCCCTTGTGGACGATCACTTTTCCGCCGGTGAGTGCGGCCTCGACCATGGCCTCAGTGCAATGCGCGTGAATCGCATACTTGAGCCGCGTGCCCCTCGCACCCCAGGTACCGAAGTGGTAACCGAGCGCGTCGTTCTCAAAACGGATAGCGACGTTGCTCGTGCCCTCTCGTTCCATCCAGGGCGTGCCGAAGTTTGTGCCCATATGTGTGCCTTCGATGGGGCGACCAAGGAACCAGAGCAGCAGATCGATGTAGTGGCACCCGTGGCTGAAGAGTTGCCCTCCGCCCAGCGTCTTCGCGCTTAAAGCCCAGTGACCTGGATGATATTTTGTGAGCTGTTCCGTCCAGATCGAGAGCTGGAAGAGATCGCCATATGCGCGTTCGTCCATCAGCTCTTTGAGCCGGACGATTAACGGATTGAATCGCTGGCAATATGCAATCATCAGCACTTTCTCTGCATTCTCTGAAGCATCGATCAGTTCCAGACATTCCTGCTCGGAAATCGCCATCGGTTTTTCAAGCATCACATGCTTTCCGCGGGACAGACATTCCATGCCGATTGGATAATGAAGATGATGAGGCAGGACGAGCAGCGCGGCATCGACATCGTCAAGCACTTTCCGGTAATCGGTCTCGGCACGTGCACCTTCAAAGAGCTCAGCCGCGGCCTGGGCTCTTTCGGAATCGATATCAACAGTAGCCACAATCTTCGCGCGATCCCCGTGAGAAAAACGTCCGGTATGAGCCCGGGACATGCCGCCGCAGCCGATAATTGCCAGGTTGATCATTTTGAGGATTTCAGAGGTCCAGAGGTAAATGCATCCGCGCTCGTAGCCACAGGCTTTTCAGGCTCAGAGCTCACAGTTCAAAGGCAGTAACTCACTCTTTCGATTCACGATACGATTTCAGCATCTCATCCATCACCCAGTTTGTCCGTGCGCCTGTGATCCCGGTGCTTGGGCATTTCTGATCGCCCCCGGTCAGTTCGCTGACGATTGACTCGACGAGAGGCTGGTGCGCGTGCTCGGGTTGCTCGGTCGCGAATTCCTTTTCGCCATCTTGGTTGCTGAGCCTGATGGGTTCAAGGCCGAATGTGGAGAAGACGATTCTTCCTTCACTGCCGATGATTTCGATGGTGTCCTGATTGTCATTGGTAACGAAGCTCCAGGCCCCGGTGCCGTGGGTGCCGTCTTCAAACTGAAAGGTGCCAGTCACCGTATCCTCGGCTTCATAGAACCCGCCCTGGTTCGTAGCGAATCCCATGGCTTTGTGGATTGGTCCGAATAAGAGCTGAAGCACATCCAGCGTGTGGGAAGCGAGATCACAAAAAAGGCCGCCCCCCGCTATTTCGGGAATCACCCTCCATTGCCGTGTGTCGGGATGCTTGTCTCGTTCACTGGCTTTCGCGCTCAGTTGCACGTTCACGAAGCGTGGTCTTCCGATCGCACGCGAATCGATGAGTTCCTTGACCTTGCGGAATCTGGGCTGGCAGCGACGGTAGTAGGCCACGAAAAGCGGCACGCCTGCGCCCTCACATGCCGCAATCATCTCCTCGCATTCGTCGTGATTCATGGCCATCGGTTTTTCGACGTAAACCGGCTTTCCCGACTGGGCCGCGGCAAGAGTGTATTCCATGTGACTGGATGGCGGAGTTGCCACATAGACCATGTTGACGTTGGGATCATCGATGAGCTTTTGTCCATTGTCATACCATTTTGGCACCCCATGCCGTTCGGCGAAATCTTTGGCCAGTTCGCCGTTGCGGCGCATGACTGCGACAAGTTTCGATTCAGGGGTTTTGTACAGGGCCGGCCCGCTTTTCACCTCGCAGACATTGCCGCAGCCGATGATACCCCACCTGACTTCTTCCATGTCTGCTCCTGCTGACTTAAGACAATTCCTGCTGATGACCAGGACTCTATATACAAAAAAACGCCAGACCAGCAGAGGATTTCTGCCGGCCTGGCGACATGTGTCCAAACAAACTTGCTTACTCTACCGCGGCAAATTTAAAGTGTGTTTTCTTGCCGAGAGCGGCGAGTACGTCCTCTGCCTTTGCGCCTTTGGCCAGAGTGATCTTGACCGTGGCTTTCTTGGCACCGAAATCTTTGCTGGCCACTTCCAGCTTGGTCAGTCCCTTGACGCTTTTGGCCTTTTTGTTGAGCTTGGCAATACAGCCACCGCACATGGGGCCTTGAACGTCGGCGGTGATGGTGGAATCGCTGGTTTCATCAGCGGCGTAGCTGTCTGTGCTTGAAAACCCTACAAAGATAAGTGCAACCAATGCGGCTGCAGTAAGTGAGATGCGCATAGCTCCTCCAAATCAACAGGGAATAAAACGTGGTGGGATAGCCTCAGAATCAGGGCATTTAAGGGGCTGGAACCGGTACGTCAATATTCTACGCATGCTTCCCCGCATCCCAGACGAGCGCATGATCTCCGCTCAGGTGGAGCGTCTGCCGGGGAGAATCTATTTCGAAGATGCTCCAGGCGCCTTTTATGTACGGGTATTTGGTGACGACGTCTTCGTTAATCTCGACGCCGAGTCCGGGAGAATCGGACATGATGAGGTCGCCCGCTTCAATGGCGAGAGGCTCAGTGAGGATCTCGTCGGCGAGCGGGAAGGGGTACATGACAGGCTGTCCTCGATGCGAATACCACGGGTATTCAAGCCAGGCCGCCGTCTCTCTGGGGAAGCACGCGCCGACATGCGCATCTGCGATGGTTTCGAGTTCCGTACCCCAGTTGTGGAAGGCGAACTCGAGGCCGTGCTCCTGGCACGCGTCGATGATCGCTTTGACCGAGTCCAGACCTCCATGGTGGGGAACGTCCGCCTGAACCACATCCACGCAGCCGCCTTCGATGAGTTTCATGAAACCTTCGTGCGAGGTTTCATGTTCGCCGGCTGCGATGGGAACAATGTTCTTTTTCCGTAATTCTGAGTACGCATCGCGGTCTGCAGGTGGCAGCGGCTCTTCGAGCCAGGTGATCCCAAGGTCGGAAATATCGTTGGCCATCTGTTCGACGAGATCGGGCGTGTAGGAGCGGTCACCCATTCGAAACCAGCCGTGGGCATCGAGGCAGAGCCCGACATCCGGCCCGACGGCTTCGCGCATGAGGTGCACTGTGCGGAGATCTTCCTCGGGGCCGAGAGCGGGCCGGTACTTGTAGGCAGTGAAACCCTTCTGATCGACGACGGTCTTCGCTTCGGCCGCGTATTCTTCCGCTGATTGATACATACCCGCGCTGCCGTAGAGCCGGATGCGATCCTGTAACTTGCCGCCGAGAAGTTCATAGACCGGGCATCCCTCTGTCTTGCCACGGATGTCGTATAGCGCGACGTTGACCGCGCCGAATGCGACGGCCACGCTCGAGCCGATACCATCCACCTTTTGCCTGATCGTGTCAGGGGCATTTGGGTCCTCGCCAATCAGCAGTTCTCGCAGCGTCGTATTTATCATCTCGGCCACCGGCTCGGAAGCCGCGCCCGGACCGAATCCCGCAATGCCGGAATCCGTGGTCACTTTGACGTATAACGCGTCCCGTTTGTAGATGGTGCGCACGCCGCCATAAAAGGGCAGCGGAATCGGCTCGGGCATAGGACAGGAAAGGAGGAAAGCCCGGATGTCAGTGATTTTCATTGGTGTGGTCCTACGGCAGCCTTCGGCCGCAATCGAGGATGAAGTCTGAGGCTCTTAATCTTTATCTCAATGCTGCCTTGCAGCCGCAACCGAATCGTGGCACGGCCGTCTCGGCCGTGATTCACGGGCGGGACGCCCGTGCCACAATGTTCTCCGCGCCACGCGAAGAAGACATAAGCCGAGACTCTAATGCTCCGTATGATGCAGGTGTCGAAATTCATGCACGCGGCGGGGATCTTGTTTTTTTCTTATAAAGTCTTAACTTTTCGATCTCACCGCCTGCCACACGACGGGCAGGTTTTCAATTCTGCATTCTCACAAATATCCTCGCTGAAGAGCCAACTGCTGAGGCCAGGACTGACCATGGAAGTCCTTTTGATCGAAGACAACTACGCAGACGCCATGTCAGTGCGGGAGATGCTGAAGGATTCTCCCCACCACTCTTATGATGTCACGACCGCAAGCCGTCTGGATGATGGGCTCGAGCTTCTGGCTAAGAAGAAGCCAGAGGTCATCTTGCTTGACTTGACCCTTCCCGATAGTGATGGGCTCGCCACCTTAACAAAGATTCTGAGTCAGACCGCCAATACGCCCGTCGTTGTCCTGACGGGCGTGGACAATCAGAGATTTGCCAACAAAGCGGTCATTGCCGGAGCTCAGGATTCCCTGATCAAGGGTCAAATCAATTCTCATGGTCTTGACCAGTGCCTGCGTTATGCGATCGAGCGACAACGCCAGCGCACCAAGCTGGAAATGTACGCCGACATTCTTGAGACAAACGAGGCGAACATCCGCAGTATCATCGAATCGAGCACAGATGGCATGGTGGTCCTGGATAGCCGCAAGCGGGTGGTATATGCGAATCCGGCCGCCGAGGATCTCTTCGAGCAAACCCTGGATGAACTGTCTGGGGAAAACCTGTCCTTGCCAATCGTGCCGGGAGAGAGTATCGAGCATGAGATTGCGGTTGGTGATCGAATCCGCATCGTCAGCGTGAGTACGGCCGGCATCTACTGGAAGAGAGCGACCGCACACCTGGCAACTCTACATGATATTACGTCGCTCAAGCAGGCCGAAGCTCGGATGAGCCGGATTGCTGTTGAGCTTTCTCGGACGACGACCGATATGGAGGAGCTTGTCTACGCGCTCTCGGAGGATGTCGATGATTTGCTTTCATCTGCAGCAGAGAGGCTTACCAGAGCGACAGAGCTTTCCGGAGAATTGCGCCCGGAGGGCACTGAATTGCTCCAGGGCGCATCCGCGGATGTGCAGCGAATCTCGGAGCTTGTCGGAAGCTTGCTCACGTACAGTCAGATCTGCGCAACACCCAAGGTCAACCAGGATGTCGACCTCAATCATGTATTGGAGCAGATTGGAAGAAACCTGGACGCCGAAATCCAGGAATCATCGGCAACGATTGAGTACGCAGAATTGCCG
>JASLXP010000741.1 GCA_030740295.1 Planctomycetota bacterium | reverse complement strand
GTCGCGGCATCCAATACTTCCAGGGCGAGATCTTCGAGCAGTTGTCCGCAGCCACAGAAAAACTGGCAGCCATTGCGGAAAGAAAGGAACTCACTCTACCGCAACTGGCCATCGGCTGGACCCTGCGTCTGCCCGAGGTGACAGTCTGCCTTGCCGGCGCGAAAAACGAAGAGCAGATCATCGCCAACAGCGGAGGGCAGGGATGGAGCTTTACCGACGATGAGCTGAGCGAGATAGATGAGATTCTGGATGAAGCTCCGAGGGTTTAGAGCCCGGTGCCGGAATCAGGAATCCGGAAGCAGGGAGCAGGATTCTGGATTCGGGGCTCTGGATTCGGGATTCAGGATTCAGAAGGATTGAGTCCTTACTCATTACGTATTACTCATTACGCACAATGGAAAACTCCCAGATAGCCAAAACCCTCTCTGACCTAGCCTACCTGCTCGAAATCAAAGGTGAAGGTGCCTTTCGAATTCGCTCTTACCACAGCGGTGTGCGTGCTATTAACGATCTCACCACGAGCCTCGAGCTCATGGTGCAGCGCGGCGAAGACCTCAAATCTATCAAGGGCATCGGCAAGAGCATCGCCGGCAAGATTGTCGAGATCCTCGAGACGAAGACCTGCACGGCACTGGAAGATGTGAAGAAAGAGGTTCCAGAGGCATTGCTCGATATGCTCGATCTCGAAGGCCTG
Organism: Planctomycetota bacterium; assembly: GCA_030740295.1. Next base: position 2,272 of record JASLXP010000741.1, on the reverse strand, counting down.
GGCCCAAAAAAAGTAAAGCTTATCTATGAAGAGATGGGCATTGATTCCATCGACAAGCTCGAAGAGGCCGCAAAGGAAGGCAAGCTTCGCGACCTCCCCGGAATGGGCGCGAAAACCGAAGAACGGGTGCTCGCCTCCATAGAGCATTTTCGGTCAGGCGTGGGCAGATTCCGGCTCGACGCGGGCGCGACCATCGGCGAGGACATCGCCGCGTACATGCGGGAGCTGGACGGTATCGAAAAGCTCGAGCTCGCCGGCAGCCTCCGTCGTCGCCGCGAGACCGTCGGTGACCTGGATGTCCTGGTGAGCTGCAAGGACCATCAATCCGTCATGGATCACTTCGTCGCCTATCCTGAGGTGAAACAGATCCTCGCGCACGGCGACACCAAGAGCTCTGTGAGGCTGGAGAACGGCCTGCAGGTGGATTGTCGCGTGGTCGATTCCGACAGCTTCGGCGCGGCTCTGCATTACTTCACCGGTTCGATGTCGCACAATGTGGCCATGCGGCAGCTCGGAATGGAGCGCAACGTCCACATCAATGAATACGGCGTTTACGAACGCGACTCAGGCAATCGTATCGGCGGCGCAGATGAAAAGGACGTTTTTCAAGCGCTCGGACTCGAATGGGTATCGCCCGAGCTTCGTGAGAATCGAGGTGAGATTGGGGCGGCGGAAAACGGCAGCCTGCCCGAACTGATCGAAGTCGATCACATCAAGGGTGACCTTCACATGCATACGACAGCCACCGACGGCAAACACTCCATCCTCGAAATGGCCGAAGCGTGCAAAGCGAAGGGCTACAAGTACCACGCCATCTCCGACCACTCGAAGGCCGTCACCGTCGCGAATGGTCTCGATGAAGGTATGCTGGCTGAGCACCTCGAGGAAATCGAAAAGGCGAACGACCAGATCAAGGGCATCGAGATCCTGAAATCCATCGAGGTGGACATCATGCCGGACGGCACTCTCGATCTGGAGGACGCCATCCTCAGCGAGTGCGACCTTGTCATCGCATCCGTTCACTTCCAGCAGAAGATGCCGCCGGACGAAATGACCGACCGTATCCTCCGCGCCATCGACAACCCCAGCGTCAACGTCATTGCCCACCCGACCGGAAGGCTCATCCTGCGCCGTGAGCCGTTTTCATTTGATGCGGAAAAGGTATTCACTGCGGCCAGAGATGCGGGCGTCTGCCTCGAGATTAATGCGCATCCGTCCCGGCTCGATCTCAAAGACACCCATTGCATTCTTGCCCGCGAGCTGGGCGTCAAGATCATCATCAATACCGATGCCCATCGGATCGAACAGCTCGACCTCATGCGCTACGGCGTATGGACCGCCCGCCGCGGCTGGCTGCAAAAGAAGCACGTGGTGAATACGAAAGGACTGGCCGCATTCAAGAAGGCGATCGCAAGGAATTAGATTGCAGCCGTCAGATTTCCAGCTCAGAAACCTGCAACGGAAACAGAGTTCATTTCTGCATTCGTACCTTCAACCATTCACCATTCCACCATTCCTCCATCAACCCACCCGCCACAATCACCATTCACCATTCACCATTCACTATTCACCATTCACTATTCACCATTCACTATTCACCATCCACCATCCACCATCCACCCACGCCCTGTTGCCTACCCCAGCCTAACTTGCTTTAATCCCCGCCCTTTCGATTTGGCACGACCTTTTGTGATTGCGGAATTTGCAGGCATCTGCCCATTGGGGCGTTATTCGGAGTGAGATATGTTACAGGGAATTTTAGGTAAGAAACTGGGAATGACGCAGGTTTACTCTGAAGAGGGAAGTGTCATTCCTGTCACGATTATTGAAGCTGGGCCCTGCTCGGTCATGCAGGTGAAGACCGACGATTCAGACGGCTACAGCGCCATTCAACTCGGCTTCCAGGACAAGAAGGTCAGTAAATCCAAGAATCGCCGCCGCCGCCGGGCGCTCAAGCCGCAGACAGCCCACGCCGAAAAGATCGGCACGACGCCAAAACAGTTCGTTCGTGAATTGCGTTGGGATGGAGATGGAGAATACGAGCCCGGACAAGATGTCACAGTCGAAACGATGGAGGGCGTGGAATATGTCGATGTCGTTGGCACGAGCAAGGGTCGAGGCTTTGCCGGTGTCATGAAGCGCCATAACTTTGCCGGCGGCCAGGCGACCCACGGCCAGCACAATCGCGACCGCCATGCCGGCGCTATTGGCCAGGCCACCTGGCCGGGGCGAACATTCAAGGGTGTGAAGATGCCGGGCCATTTCGGTACCG
>JASLXP010000740.1 GCA_030740295.1 Planctomycetota bacterium | reverse complement strand
ACATGCAAACGCTTCTGCGGCAGGAAATTTTGTGCCGAGGGTTTTCCTATACCCCTGAAAACATGCACCCATTCGAAAAGCCAAACGGGGCTAACAACCATGCGAATAAACAGGCTGCGTAACCGCAAAACTCTAGACTAGTACCGTTGTGGAAAAGGACCGATCATGGCTTTGCATAGTTGGCCCCTCTCGGGATTCTTCTGTCCCAGAACCGGTGGCTAAGGATCGCTTCTCGCTATCACGCGCTCTCCCATGCGTCTCTGATGTTCTTGATACCTTTTTCGAGTTTTTCCCTGTCGCCAGCCATTGCTTCCGCCGAAAGCCAACCATCGAAGCCAGCCTCTCTGAGAATGCGGAAGATGCCGGCCAGGTCCACTTCGCCTGTGCCGATAAGGATGCTGTGGTCATTGTTCTGGCGATCCTTGACATGCATGTGCACAACTCGGTCGGCCACTTGCCGGGTTAAGTCGAGCACTGTATCGGGATGGACGTTCGACGTATCCAAGTTGACCTTCAGACGCGGATCGTCAACGAGTTCGATGATTGTCATGAATTCCTCGACGCTCCATCCAATGTCCGGGTGGTCTTCCAGGGCAAGCACGACTTTGTGCTCTTCCGCGTAGTCGAGGCAGGCTCTCAGACCGTCCGAACAGGATTTCACCGCCTCTCCCCGGTTCGTGCCTTTGAGCCATTCCCGGTCGACGGCGAAGGGGCCGAATGGGCTTGCGGCCGTCACACGCACGATCTCCGTCTTGAGCGTCAAAGCGATATCCACCGCCTCCCTAACCTGCCCGATTGCTCTTTCCTGCGTGTCCGGCCGAGAAAAGTCGTTCTCCAGGCTGTACATCGAGACCTGGAGGCCAACATCGTTAGCAGCGCCGGTCAGCTTTGCCATTCCCGCGGCATCCAGGTCGCCTACGAAGGACTCATAGATCTCTGTTCCCTCCAGTCCCAGATCCGCTCCAAGTCTGAACCAATCTTCCCGGGACATCGATTTGTCCCGCAGTATCGGCCCAAAGAAACAGACCGGAAGACAACTCATCTTCATCGCATTCTCCTCCTCTTTCTTTCCTTCCTTGTCCCTGTTGACGGATCCTCTGCGCAGGCCTCAACCAGAGTCGGAGATAGGCGCACTCGCCCCGGAGCGTCATACTTGCCCATTCACCACGGCCAGAGGACAGGCGCCGGATAACCGGACGCAGACACCGGCGGCGGCGGTTTGCCCAATCCTCAGAACCCGTGCTCCGTCCGGGCTAGGATACTGTCCTGAACCTCCTTATGGAGGTCGACAAATCGGGCATTGTACCCAGCCACCTTCACCACGAGGTCTTTGTACTTCCCAGGTTTCTCTTGAGCCGCTCTCAGCGTGTCCGCGGAGACTACGTTTAACTGGACCTGGTCGACCTTCTCGTCAACGAATACCCGGATGAGGTCTGCCAGCCTCTTGAAACCATCGTCGTGCTCAAAGACTGCCGGGTCAATCTTCAAATTCAGTGTTGAGCCCTGGGCCACCTCGGCGTTGTTCACCTTGCCCACGGACTTGATTACTGCCGTAGGCCCCTCGACATCGCTGCCTGGGGTGGCCGAGAGCGCATCCGCCAGCGGCGCACTGGCCAATCTCCCCGAGGGCAGGGCGCCCACTGCCAGGCCCGCGGGCACGAACATTGACAGGGGAGTCAGCGTAGGCGTCCTTCGCCCACCGTAGGTGGTCGTATACTTGCCTGCCTCGCTCGCGACCAGATGCGTCACCCAGGCTACTTGCTCGTCGGCATCGTCATCATCGTTGCCAAACTTGGGGGCATCCAGACACATCTTGCGGACATCTCCATAGCCCTCGAAGTCGCTGTCCAGGGCCTGAATCAACCGGTCCATAGAGATCCTCTTCTCATCGAAGACAAGCTTCTTGATAGCAGCCATGGAATTACCGATATCGACAGAGCCAAGAAGATCGCCGCCGATACCGACACTGTAACGCGCTCCGCCCTCTTCTCGGGGCAAGCCCTTTTCAATGCAGTCTTCCGTCAAGGCAGAAGTGAAGAGGGTCGGCGGCAGTCCTTCCATTTCGGCGACATTGCTAACCATGGAAGAGAGCTTTACTATCCGGGCGACTTGCTTCTCGAACGCCGCTTTGAATTCCCCAAAGGACTTCAATTGCCTCGGGTCACCCGTCTTCAGCCCCTTTTCTTTGTGGTCGTACTGCCGTATGCCGTCGTGGAGCACGAATTCCAAAGCGGCAGGAAGTGTCGGCATGCCGATACCGGCACCACCGCCTCCCGACCAGCCGGATTCCATTCCCTGTATACAGACGTGGTGGCAGCCGTTGGTCGCACCGAATTCTCTGATAGTCTCGAGTGTCAAAGGCGGTCCTCCAGGATTCCCTCGGGAAAGAAGGGTCTCCGTCATGAGGTCCGCATTGACGAACTGCGGAAAACCGCCCCCCAGCGAGGTCAGTTGGCATGCCTTGATCAGCAGGGCATCGGGTGTCTTGCTGTGGACCAGCAGGACCAGCGTAGGTTCCACCATCCCCGGCGTGTGCATCATCGCCTCGAGGCACATGTACGTCAACTCGTTGGTGCCATCGCGGCCATCCGCGCTGAATCCACCGATGGTGATATCGTGCCCCGAAGTGTGATTGGACATGTGGCGGGCAGCATTCGCCCCCTGGAGCGAAAACATCTGCGAATAGCGCATGAACCAGCAATCCATCAGTTCCTGGGCGAATGCTTTGGTCAGTCTCCCTTCCCTGACATCCGCTTCGTAGTAGGGATACAGGTACCGGTCGACCTTCCCGGGGCTCGCGCCGCCATGGAAATACACCTCCCACCCCAGCATCATGTGAACGAACCAGACTGACTGCAGCGCTTCACGGAAAGTTCGCGCTGGGTGGGCCGGTACCCGATCGCAGATCTCGGCCATCTCTAGCAGCTCACCCTTCCGCGTGGCGTCAGCCTCACGTTCCGCCATCTCACGTGCCTCGGCCGCAAACCGTTCCCCGATCTCAGCGGCCGCCTCCAGACTCATGACGACACCCTCAAGGAAGGGCAGCTTCTTGACGTCCTCAGAGTCAGTAAGGTCGAGCCTGGCTATCCTGTCCTCGGCATCCTTCTTTACACCCAGAATCCCCTTCTTCAGAACCTTCTCGTAATTGACCGTGTAATGGGCCAAGAAACCAACGCCCCCGATTCCCGCAATCCCCTCCTCCTTCAGTTGCTGTGGAACGGGTATGGAGGCGTACTGTGTCTTCCAGTAGGGGAATATGTCCTCCCTCAGTTCTCTCTTGTCCTCGTCGCTGATGAGGAAAGGGGTGTACTCCCTGGAGCCAAGATCATCCAGTTCCTTTGCCAGTCCATATCCGCGATGCCCCACCTCGGTCGTCCGCGGACCGTGGAACAGCCAACCCACGAAGAGTTCATCGGGATAGATAGCGACCGGCACTCCGCGTACGGTGGCCGCGAA
>JASLXP010000739.1 GCA_030740295.1 Planctomycetota bacterium | reverse complement strand
AGTGAGGACTGATTGATGTTCCCAGGAATCGCTGTGCTAACACTGTTCTGCGCATCAGCAGGTGCCGAAGAAATTCAGACAGAGCATACAGGTCGTGAAATATTTCTGTCGTCATTGATTGGAAATGATGCGAACCCCGGGACGTCTGCAGAGAAGCCTCTCAGGACAATTCAAAAGGCGATCCGTATGGCCGCGCCGGGCGACACCATTACGCTCTTGCCCGGCTGGTATGAAGGCGGCATCCGGTTGAAGCCGGGCAAGAAGGGTCGTCCGATTACGGTGCGTGCTTCTCGCAAGGGGCGCGTCTTTCTTGGGAAGCCATCGGTCCTGAAGGGATTTCAGAAAGCCGAAGGTTTTGAGTACACGTACACCGCGGAATGGATCGGAGAGACGGGGACAATCCTTGAAGTCGACACTAATCGGGTGTTGCGCGAGATGGCCACGCCCATCGATGTCGAGGAGTTGGCGGGCACGTGTTGCTTCGATACGAAATCGAAAAAGCTCTTCATCCACCCGACCGACAGTGCCGGAGTCTCTCATCACCTCTACCGATTGATTGGCAGTGGTATCGGAATCACGCTGGCGGATTACACGGTGGTGGATGGGCTGACGCTGACAGGCTTCGGCCGATCTGCTATCGAGGGCAACAACCCGACAGGAGCCGTCGTTCGGAACTGCGTCGCCTATGGGAACGGTTACGCGATCAGCTTTCGGGGCGGGACGGATTGCATCATCAGCGGCAACGAGGTCTGGAACAATTGTCCGGATTACGATGAAGGCGCCCAGATTCACATTTCCGGCGCTCCCGCAGCCATCGGATTCGTCGTCGAGAACAACATCGCCTACGACTCACCCCACATCGGTATCCGTTTCTATTCCGGCAAGGCGGACAACTGCATTGCCCGCGGCAACCTGGTCTACGGCAACCAACTGGGCGGCTTCTACTACAAGATGAACGATACAGGCAAGCTGTTCGGCACCGGCAACGTGTGTCTGGACAATGCCAATAACGACTTCAGCGCCCCGCTCGGAGGACACAACACGTTCAGAAGACTGGCCCGCGATAAGAAGCACGACACCGACCTCCAACTCGGAGGTGAAGACTGGCGTTTCGTTGACCCCGCCTACCGGGATTACCGGCTGCAATCAGACAGCCCCGCCCGCGGCGTAGCGCCAGATGGTTCTGACCTCGGCGCTTTCCAGTACGACGGCTCGGTGGTGTTCGTTAAACCTGACGGCAATGACGCGACCGAAGGCACGAGTGTCGCCACGGCATGGAAGACTCTGGCCCATGCATCGAAAAGTCTGAAGCCCGGCCAGACACTCTACATTTTCCCGGGCAAATGGGAGGAGCGGCTTGAACTGCAGGGACTCAAAGCGAGTGAGGAAAAGCCAACCACGATTCGAGTGCATGGGAAAGACAGGGCGACTGTGCTGGGAATCAAGACCACCGATGTCTCGCACCTCACGATCGAGGGGTTGCGAATCGCGGGTAAGGGTGGTCAAGACACTTTTACGATAAGCCAATCCCAAGGCGTCAAGCTGAGACAGGCGGTCAGTTCCAGGGATGGCGGCGCCGGTCTTGCTCTGCGGTCCTGTCGCGATGTGGTCATCGAAAGCTGTGGTTTCTCGAGTTCACGTGTCGGAGTGAGGATGGATGCCCTGTGTGGCAGCATCGAAATCGTGAGCTCAATTTTCAGCAACGAGCTCGGAATGGAATGCGAGAAACTTCCGGCAGAATTCAACAGTGATTTCAATGTCTTCATCGGCGCCAAGACCATCGGTATGCTCGGAGGAAAACAGATCCGCGACCTCGAATCGTGGCGCAGGCAGACCGCAACTGGCATCAATTCGCGCACGGGCTTGGAAGAAGCGGTTCCTGGTCTCAAAGAAAAACAGGACTTCCGGGTCCGAGCCGGAACTCCCATCGCCTTTGCCGGACGCTATGGCCGGCCTGCCGGGCCGGATGGGGTGGTCGTCACCGATCTCATTCCGCGCACAGACTTTGAGCGGGTCGAGACTCTTTCCACGACTCGAACCAGTGCCAACATCTCCTGGTGGACGCCCGGCCGGATCTGCGGCACGGTCATTCAATGGGGCGAGACAGCGAAGTACGGCAAACATCACGAGCGGGCAAATGAAGAGCTCGGCGAATACGAGGCCCTGCACAATGTCAGCCTGCTCGGCCTGCAGCCGGAAAAGACCTATCACTTTCGGGTCGGCTATCGGGACTTCCATGCACCACCGCAGCAGAAGGTCAACGGCATGGATCCGATCCGCTGGTCTGGCGATTTCACCTTCACGACTGCTGATACGGATCCTGTTCCTCGCCAGCTTTACGTCTCCCTGGAGGGCAACGATTCCAATGACGGACTCACTCCCGCAACCGCATGGAGGTCGCTGCACAAGACTGCGCGGCAGGCTCGCGCCGGCGATACGGTGACCATTGCTCCCGGCCGATACATGGAGCTCTTGCGCCCGCTCCATTCCGGCACAGGCGAGGACCGCCGAATCACCTTTCGTGCAGAGAAGCCGTTATCGGTGTTCCTGGATGGTGGATTTATCAAGTTCAAGCGCGACGGCAGATCACACAGCATCCAGATCATGAATAAGGCGTATCTGACGTTCGAGAATCTCACATGCGAAAACGTGCGGGCTCACGACAACGGTGGTTACCGCGGCGGGGCAGGCTACGCCGGACTCATCGGCATTTCCGGTTCTGCGGCCATCGAGATCAAAAGCTGCGTGATGGACGGTCGCAGCCGATACATGCCCTGCATGTGGGTTTTCGAGGCCGGCAAGATGCCGGGAGTTCCAGCGGGCACGCCCGGCTTCACTGCCACAGACAGTCTGTTTCTTTATGGCTGGCGTTCATTTGGCATCCGCACAGAGCATCCGTGCATCTTCCGCAACAACGCCTTCGTTCGCGCTCTCACTGCGATGTTCACTGTCTTCGGAGGTACGCGGCCCAAAGGCCTTATCATGAGAAACAACATCTACCAGAGCCTGATCTACAAGAAGCGGAACAACGTTCTGTGGAACGCACCCCTGTCTTTCGATTCCGATTACAATTGCTTCACCTGGGACCCGGACAACCCCAATCGATACATCACTTGGCAGGATCCTCACAATCGTACCGGCCCAAAACTCAAAGGCCTCGGCGAATGGCAAATGACTTTTGGCCAAGACAAGCACAGCATCGAGACAGACCCGGGCTACCCACTCTCGAAGAAGATGGGCTTCGGCAACAAAGGAGCGATCAGCCGCAAGCCACTCAGTTTCCGCGATCTGATCCTGCCCCCCGACAGCCCCTGCCGGAAAAAAGGCGAAGGAGGGGAGGACATCGGCCCGCGGTGGGAACGCTTTAAGGAGGAGCAGAAGTGATTGCAGCAATCAGGCGGTTTGTGGGGCAGATTTGCTATCTGCCTTCTCAATTGGGAGCCCCCTTCATCGCAGACTGCAAATCTGCCCCACAAATGACCGAGGAATTCGACAACCCCTCCTCACTTCAGCTCCAGATCGAACGAGTGGAACACTTCCGCGCCGCCACGATTGGTGACTGAAAGAACCACGTTCGCAGGTGGTCTTCAGGCTCATCGAGCCCGTCTACTGCTGCCTTGATTTCGTCAACACGTCGCCGCTGGCTCCGATAGTTGGGGCTTTGCCTTTGAACGGCAACCCAACATCTGTGCCTGCGTGATAGCCGGGGCTGTCAGGCTGGAGTCTGAAATCGTGGGCCGCAGAGCTGACGAACTTCGGCTCTGCATGAACTGAATGTCTGTCCCGTCCGGTGACGTTCCTGTATTCCTCGAATGTGTGGTACTTCGTGCCGACGTGGGTAAGTGAACTGGCTGTGCTGGACTTCGATTTGTCCCGAGCGCAATTCCATTCGGTGAACGCGCCGCCTTTAGCGGGCCATATCAGGTTGTAGTCGGCAACGAGGTGTTTCACACCGATTTGCCCGGTCTTGAGCAGGACGCCGTTGGGGCCGCCGACGAGGATGTTGTTCTTGATTTCACAATGCAGGGGATCGGCTGCCCAGCTTCCACCGATCCAGAGTTCTCCGCGGGCGTTCTTGAAGCAGGTGTTGTTGTAGATGCGTTGGGTGAGGGGGGTGCCTTTGATGTAAAAGCACGGGCCGATCTCGATGGCGAAGCCGCCGGGCTTCTTACGCATGCGTCCACCCCAGTAATCTCCGTAGGGCTCTTCATGGCCATTGCCGTAAAGCACGTTGTTGCGAATGAGATACTCCCCTTCGTAAACCAGGATTCCGCCGCCGCCGTTATCGAAGATGCGATTGTCTTCGATCAGAGCCTTGTTATTGCGGTAATGCTCGAACTGGATTTCGTTGCTGCCGTGGTGATTGAAAATTTGAACGCCGAGGTTGCTGCACTTGTAGATAATGTTGCCTCTCACGATGTGGCCACGCCCGCACTTGATGTCGATGCCGTCCTCATTGATGACGTGGTGGATCGTGTTGCGGATGAATTGGTGGCCCACCCCTCCGGGGAAACCGTTCTGCACGGTGACCCCGTCTGAATAGATGTGAGCGATCTCGTTGTCCTCGATCGTGGTGTGGTTCGAGTTTCGAGATATCTGGATGCCTGCATAACCGACATGGGTGATGCGATTCTTCGAGACCCGGTTGTGATCGGCGCCCCTGGTGAGGTGAATCCCGCATGATGCGGCTGCGTAGGTGATGGTGTTGTTGGCGACAACATTGTGGTCGCCTCCGCGAATCTGCACGTGATTCAGCGCCGCGTGGCGCAATGTGAAGCCCTCCAACCGGATGTGGCTGCCGCGAATCCAGATGCAATGACCGCGCCGGATGGCTTCGACCGTTCGTTTTTTCGGATCTGCCGAATCGGCGAGCCACACGTAGACCGTCATGGAATCGTGATCGAATGAGAACTGGCCAGGCTTGCCCGGCATGCCGGGCACTTCACGCAGCGGCGCACCATCGACGAAAACCTCATCCGTGTCCCGACCGCCGACTCCGTCCCAATTGCCGGACTTGCCCTTGCAGTTCAGCCATCCTTCCTCTGCCCACCATTTCACTTTGGCCCGGTAGATCCTGCCCTTGTGAAGCGTCCAGTTGGTGATCGGATCAGAGCCCGCAATTGTCGCATTGTCTCCTGCGGGTTTAAATGTGACAGGCGCGCCTTCCCTAGCCTGAGTGGCTCAGGCTGATCTCTTCACGATAGACACCCTCGTGAACGAGCACGGTGTCGCCCGCACGCGCCGAGGCCGCGGCCTTCTTGATGGTCAGCCACGGCCTCTCCTGAGTTCCGGGATTGTCATCGTTGGCCTGCGGATGGTTCTGATCGACATGATAAATGCGACTTTCAGCATCGACCGGTAACACGACCAACACTAGGTGAGTGAAAGTGACTGCAATCATTTGTATGGCGCTATGCAAGTTTCGCTTCCTTTGGGCTGGTGGTGCCGGCAGCTTGAACATACGATGCCAGCCCAAAACAGAAATGGAATCATAGCAGTCAAATGCCCAACACAGCGGAAGGACAGCCGAACATCATCGTCATTCTGACGGACGACCTAATTATCCGGCCAAACGGGCCATACCGACCAGTCACAATTCCCTGTGCTGCTTACGGTATTGGCTCGGGCTGACGCCGAAGGTCTTGTTGAACTGTTTCGAGAATTGGTGGATGTCGCGGTAACCGACATCTCTGGCGATTTCTCCCGGACGCAGATTGAAGTCGTAGAGCATCCGTTGCGCGATGGACATTCGCCGGCGGATGACATAGCTGCTGGTGGTGGCGCCGATGTGTTCTCTGAATTGATGCTGTTACCATTGTTCACTGGCGTGTAAATAACACGGCAGCGAATCCAGCACTTACTACCGGAATCGGAGACTGACATGAAGATGACGTTGATTACTCTGTCCACGAGCATTGCACTCATGATTCTTGCCTCGCCCCTGGGCGCACAAGAAGCACGACCCGACATCCTCATCGCCGATTTTGAAGGGAATACGTACGGCGACTGGAAGACGGAGGGTGAAGCGTTCGGCAAAGGCCCGGCGAAAGGGACGCTGCCTCGCCAGATGCGCGTGACTGGCTTCAAGGGCAAAGGGCTGGTGAATTCTTTTCTCAGGGGAGACGGCACTGCGGGCAAGCTGACGTCCCCTCCGATCAAGATTGAGAGGAAGTTTCTTACGTTCCTGGTTGGCGGCGGAGGACATCGTGGCAAGACCTGCATGGACCTGCTGGTCGATGGCAAAGTTGTTCACACGATTACCGGAGCGAATACACGGCCCGGTGGCAGCGAAGAATTGATGCCGGCGTTCTGGGATATGAGCGAACTGGCCGGCAAGACCGTCACGCTCCAGATTGTGGATGCCGCGACCGGCGGCTGGGGCCACGTCAACGTCGACCATATTGTGCAGTCCGATACCAAGCCGAAGGCACCCGCTCTTGTCCTGCGGGAAAAGACTTTCACCGTCGAGAACAAGTACCTGGTTTTCCCGATTCAGAACGGCCGGGGGCGCGGGCGGCTGGAGCTTTACATTGGCGATCAGAAAGTCCGGCAATACGGGCTGAACCTGGCTACCTCGGAGGAGAGCACGGACTGGTACGCCTTCTTCACGATCGAGAGTTACAAGGGAAAGCAAGCGCGCGTGGTGGCGTCGAAAGTCACCGAGGAGGCCTTCCCGCTGATCAGACAGTCCGACACCATTCCAGGCGAGGAGAATTTCTATAAAGAACCGCATCGCCCACAGTTTCATTTCACGCAGAAAGTCGGTTGGAACAATGACCCCAACGGGATGGTGTATCACGACGGTACGTGGCATTTCTTCTTCCAGCACAACCCGGTTGCCCTGCCATGGGGCAATATGACCTGGGGCCACGCTACCAGCAAAGACCTGCTTCACTGGGAACAGCAGCCGAACAAGTTGTTCCCGGGCACCATGGCAAAGGGCGCCTGCTTTTCGGGCGGTGCAACGGTGGACAAAAACAGCACCGCAGGCTGGGGTGAAAACACGCTGGTCGCCTTCCTGACGGACACCGGCGCAGGCGAGTCCATCGCCTACAGCACGGACGGAGGCAAGACCTTCATCTGGTATGAAGGCAATCCCGTCGTCAAACACCGGGGCCGCGATCCGAAGGTCATCTGGTATGCGTACGACGAGAACGATACCCCGCTGAACGACGCCACAAAGAAGCTGGGTGGTCACTGGGTCATGGCTGTTTACGACGAGCACAAGGAGCACAAGCGCAACGCCGCGTTCTATGCCTCCACCAATCTCAAAGACTGGTCTGAGCAGAGCCATCTGCCGGGCTATTTTGAGTGCACGGAGTTGTTCGAGCTGCCCGTCGATGGCGACGAAAAGAACACCCGCTGGGTCGTGTTCGCGGCGGATGCCAAGTACGCCGTCGGCAAATTCGACGGGAAGACGTTCACGCCCGAACACAAAGGCAAACACCAGGTGCACTGGGGGCCTTACTACGCTTCGCAGACTTTCGATAACGCGCCCGACGGTCGAAGAATCCAGATGGGCTGGGCCAGAATTGGCTCGCCGGGACCTTACAACCAGCACTTCAGCTTCCCGCACCGCCTGACACTGCGCTCGACCGATGAAGGCATCCGTATGTTCGCCCGCCCCGTCAGGGAAATCGAGAAGCTGCGCGCTAAAAGCAACAAAGCCGAGGCTCAGAATCTCGTCGCCGACAAACCCGTGGCAATGCCAGTTAGCAGCGACCTGCTTGACGTCCGCCTGACCGTCGAAGTCGGAAACGCCTCGACCATCGAGCTAAAGCTGCCCGGCAGATCCATCAAGTACGACGCAAAGGCGCAGAAGCTGAATGGCGCGCCGCTCAAGCCCGTCGATGGCAAGGTCACCATCCAGGTGCTGGCCGACCGCTCGCTGACGGAGATCATCGGCAACGAAGGCCGCGTCTATATCACCGGCAAAGGGCCCGCAAAACTGGACGCGACGGAAGTAACCGTCACCGCGCACGGCGGCAACGCGAAACTTCTCAGCCTCGAAGCGCACGAGTTGAAATCGATCTGGAACAAGTAGCGGAGTAGTGGCAGGAAGATGGGGGCAGGAAAATATATTTCTTTCTATCTTCCTGCTCCCATTTTCCTGCCAAGCTAGAAACACGAATGCAAGACTTCTCAGCCTCGAAGCTCACATCTGAAATCGATCAACTTCCATGAGGTAAAACTCGTGGATGGGGTTAACCGAATTGTTAATGGCTACTGAACTCCGATTTTTAAAACACAGAGGCACGGAGAACACCGAGATGAAGAAACAGGCTGGAATGAGTTCTGAAGAGATTTCTTCTTTCTCCCCTTTCTTCCTCTGTGACCTCTGTGCCTCTGTGTTTCAGATTTTTTCTGCTCTCCAAAAATCACATGACAATCACTAATCGTTTCTTAGCACCCCTTCTGCTCTTTGCAGCGCTGCATACTCATGCTGCTCCGCCCAACTTCGTCATCATTTTCACCGACGACATGGGCTACGGCGACATCGGCCCGTTTGGGGCATCACGCCCAACCCCGCATCTCGATCGGATGGCAAAAGAGGGCATGAAGTTCACGGACTTTTACGTCAGTTCTTCCGCGTGCACACCGTCCCGCGCGGCGCTCATGACAGGCTGTTATGCGGATCGGATTGGCATGGGCAAGAGCGTGGTCTTTCCTGCGGACAGACGAGGACTCAATCCCAGCGAGATCACCATTGCGGAAATCCTGAAGAAAGCGGGTTACGCCACCGGCTGTTTCGGCAAGTGGCATCTCGGCGATCAGCCGGAGTTCATGCCGCTCGCCCAGGGCTTCGATGAATACGAAGGCATCCCTTACTCCAACGACATGTGGGTGAAGGGAAACCCCAGACGAAAGTACCCACCGCTGCCCTGGGTGAAGCAGAACAAGCCCGTCGCTCACATCCCGGACGCGGCAAGCCAGTCCGTCATCACGGATGCGATCACCGATGCGGCCGTCGACTTCATCAAACGCCACAAGGACAAGCCGTTCTTCGCCTACGTCCCGCATTCCGCGGTGCACGCGCCGTCCATGGTGACGCCCGAACGACTCGAAGCCGCAAAGGGAGATGTGATGACCGCGCTGATTACAGAGATTGACAACAGCACGGGCCGCATCCTGCAGACGCTCCGGGAACTCGGCCTCGATAAAAACACGTTCGTCCTCTTCACAAACGACAACGGAGGCGGGGGCAAGACCTCCCGCGGGCCGCTGCGTGGCGCCAAGTTCGGCCCCAAGTATGAAGGCCACATGCGGGTCTCGACCGTTGCCCGGTGGCCGGGGAAGATTCCCGCGGGCAGCACCTCCTCGGAGATCATGACCACCACGGACATCATGCCTACCATCGCCCGAATGGCCGGACAGCCCGTCCCGACCGATCGCATCATCGACGGCAGGGACATCAGCCACTTGCTCTTCGACAGAGGCGGCGCGACTTCGCCCCACCGGTCGCTCTACTACGAAAACGACGGCATCCGCCAGGGCAAGTGGAAACTCGTGCGCTACCGCGTGAAGAAGGATCGGTTCACCGAACTCTACGACCTCGAAGCCGACCTCGGTGAAAGAGACAATCTGGCGGACAAGCACCCCGACCGGGTCAAAGCCATGAAGGCAGCCCTCGACGCCCACGTCGCCAACCTCCGGAAAAACATTCGTCCCGCCGCCTTCGTGGAAAACCCCAAGCCCATCCTTGCCGAATCCGGCAACCTGCCAACGCTGAGTGATTACAGAGGGCTCTCCGGTAAACAGCCCACGTCTGCAAAACCAAAGCAAGACCGGGAAGCGAACGAGGCGAAGCCAGCAAAACCGTCCACCAAGTCCGGTGCTGCCGGCAAACGGCCGGACATCCTGTTCATCGCCATTGACGACATGAACGACTGGACGACGTTGTTCGACGACAAGAACCCGATCCAGACTCCCAACCTGAAACGTCTCGCGGAGCGTGGCGCGTTCTTTTCCAGGGCCTATTGCGCGGTGCCGGCATGCAATCCTTCGCGCACGGCGATCCTCACCGGCCTGGCCCCGACCACTTCCGGTGTTTACAGCAACGGCCAATCCTGGAAGCAGCTCTTACCTGACGTGGTCACGCTGCCGCAGTATTTCGGCCAGCATGGTTACGCCACAAAGGGCGGCGGCAAGATATTTCACCACGGCGGCACAGGCACGGATCGCAAGGACAATCCGTCCTTCGACGAGTTCTTCAAACTCCGCATCCACGCCAACAAGCCCAAGACCAATTACAACGGTTACGTCCGCGGAGGCCGAAACATCGGCGGACTGGCAAGCCCGAGCTGGGACTGGGGTGTTCACGAAGTCGCAAAGCAGACCGACGAATTCACGGTCAGTTACATCACGAACGTGATGAAGAACGAGAAACGCGACAAGCCGCTTTTCCTCGCCGCGGGCATCTTTCGGCCGCACCTTCCGTTCTGGGCGCCTCCCTCCACGTTCGAGCGGTATCCCTTCGATAAAATGAAGCTCCCGCCGCGCCCCCAAGGCGACCTTGATGACGTGCCGCCGACTGGAGTGAAGATGTCGCGCACGGAGTCGTTCATTTTCGACAACGCCATCAAGCCGCCTGAAGACCGGCCCGGCAGCCTGAAGAAGATGGTGCAGTGCTACCAGGCAGCCGCGGACTACGCGGACGAAATGGTGGGGCGCCTGCTTGATCAGCTCGATACAACCGGCCGCGCGGACAACACCATCATCATTCTCTGGTCAGACCACGGCTATCACCTGGGCGACAAAAACGCGACCGTGAAATTCACGCTCTGGGAAAAGGCCAATCACGTGCCGTTCATCATCGTCGCTCCCGGAGTGACGACGCCGGGCACGGTCATCAATCGCCCGGTGAGCCTGATCGACATCTATCCCACGCTCATCGATCTCGCCGGCCTGCCAAAGAAGGATGGGCTCGACGGTGTCAGCCTCGTCCCGCTGCTGAACAGCTCCAAAGTCGAATGGAATCGTCCGGCCGTCATGACCCAGGGTCGCGGCAACCACGCGGTTCGTTCGGATCGCTGGCGTTACATCCGATACGCCGATGGCACGGAAGAGCTCTACGATCACAATAGCGACCCGTGGGAATGGAAGAACCTCGCCGGCGATCCCAAGCACGCGGCGGTCATTGCAGAACACAAAAAGTGGCTGCCGAAGAAAGAAGCGGAGCTCGTCCGACGCAAGGCAAGAAAGAAGAACTCCGCTCTGGAGAGCGGAGCTACGAAAGCGAACACAAAGCCGAAAGCAGGCAAGCCAGCTCGTCCTGCCCGGAATCGTCCGACCCGCATTGACTTCACCCCGGCCGAGTACAAACCCGCCGAGAACGACATTCTCATCGCGGATTTTGAAGGCAAAGATTACGGCAAGTGGCAGGTCCTCGGCGAGGCGTTTGGAAAACGCCCCTCACAGGCGACGACGCTCCGCAATCGGGCGATTGGCTACCTCGGCAAGGGTTTCATCAACACCTACCTCAATGGAGACAAAACCACCGGCGAGCTCATCTCGCCGCCATTCCGCATCGAGCGCAAGCACATCAACTTTCTCATCGGGGGCGGCAAACATCTCGGGCGCGCCGGCGTGCAGTTGCGCGTGGACGACAAGACCGCCCGCGCCGCTACCGGACATTCACTGAAGGACACCAAAGCGCGGGAGATCATGGACTGGCACTCCTTCAACGTTGCCGAGTTCATCGGCAAGGACGCCGTCATCAAGATCGTCGACAAGACACCCGGCGGCTGGGGACACACCGTCGTCGATCACATCTTTCAGTCCGACAAACCGATGCCCGCTTCGCTTCCCGCGGCATTGCAGAAAGCAGCGGCCCGGCCTGCTCCGGCGAAACCGGTCGTGCAACCGTCGACTCTCGCACTCGGACAATTCGATCCCGCGCAC
>JASLXP010000738.1 GCA_030740295.1 Planctomycetota bacterium | reverse complement strand
TTAAGCTGGTCGAAAACCTGATACTCGAAGCGCCCGGCGGACAAAGCAAAATCAGGGCGACCTTCACCAATCGCGGCGCCGTCATCACCAGACTTGAAATCCTGGACTTTGAAGAGAGCCCTGTCAGCGAAGAGCCGTTGTCCATCCTGCAGGAGCTCGGCGACGGCGTCTTCTCCCTTGTGCTTAAAGACCGCGATCTGAAGCTGAATCTCGAACAGGCGATGTACGAGCATGAAGCCGACAAGCTGCGGCTCCATCCCCCTTTAATGAGTTTCGTCACGCGGCCGAAGCCGGACCTCACCATTCGAAAAGTCTTCTGGTTTGGGGAGAGAGACCGTGAGCTGAAAATGGCGATAGAAATCCTCAATGACGGCACCGGCCCGGAAGTCTTGAATCTGCAGCTTCGCGCGGCCGCAGGCATCCCAACCGAAATCCCCATCTGCGGAAAATTCGATCCGCGCCTCGCTCCGGCAGATATGTACACCTTCGCCTTTGCCGGACAGGTAAAACCGAATGGCAGCGTCTCCGTAGAAAAGGAAGGCCACAAAGCTATCGAGAAACATATGAGGAACGAAGGCGAACCCATCTCCTTCCTCCAGCACCCCACACCTTTCGTCGGCGCGATGAACCGGTACTTTGCCGTCGCCCTCCTTGCACCTGAAAACACTGCCGACTGGAGTCGAAGTTCAATCTTTGAGACCGTCGGCGCATCCAACCTGTCAGCCAGCCTGCAATCCGCCAAGCTCGAACTCCTCGCCGGGCAGAAGAAGAATTACGAATTCACCATCTACGCCGGCCCGCTCTCGCCCGCAGATCTCGAGCCGTATGGCAATCTCAACCTCATCTACGACCTCGGCTGGTTCACCTCCATCGGTAATCTCCTCCATCTCTGTCTTGATTTTTTTCATGCCTTCACCAAAAGTTTGCCATCAGTCATCGGCGGCTACGGCCTTGCCATCATTCTGCTGACTTTCCTCGTCCGCGGCGGCCTGCACCCCCTCAACCGCAAAGCGCAGGTAAGCATGCACGCCATGTCAAAGCTCGGCCCGGAGCTGCAGAAACTCAAAGAAAAATACGGCGAAGACAAACAGCGTTACCAGCAGGAGATGATGAGCCTCTACAAGGAGAACAACGTCAATCCCGCTGGCGGCTGCCTGCCCATGTTCCTGCAACTCCCGGTTTTCATTGCACTCTACCGGGTCATCCAATCCTCCATCGCTTTGCGAGGCGAAGAATTCCTCTGGATGGCCGACCTTTCCAAACCGGATTGCCTGCTCTGCCTGCCGTTCAAGCTTCCGCTGCTGGGCGAATCACTGAATCTGCTGCCCCTGTTAATGGTAGCCCTCTGGATTCTGCAGCAGAAACTGACCCCGAAAAACACCACGGATCCGCAGCAGGCACAGATGCAGAAAATGATGACCTGGATGCCCGTCGTATTCGGCTTCATGTTCTACGGGATGCCTTCAGGCCTGGTGCTTTATTTCGTAGTCAGCTCTTCCCTCGGCATCGTCGAATCGAAGATGATCAAAAAGGCACTGGCTGCCAAAGACGGCGCGCCTGCCAAATCAAGCAGCGGGTTCATGGATACACCTGCCCCATCGCGGCCGAAGGGCAAAATCGTCCGAAAAGAAAAGAAAAAACGGGACAGATACGGCCGTTAGAATTTTCGCAACCACCCCATATAATTCCGCCCCTTCGCAACCGGAAGGTTGCCGAAAAATCAGTTTATGGTGGATATAGCTCAGTTGGTTAGAGCGCCGGATTGTGGTTCCGGAGGTCGGGGGTTCGAGTCCCCTTATCCACCTTGGAGAAAAGCTCATTTGGCTTCGCCAGATGGGCTTTTTTCGTGCCCGATCAGATTCATGGATTTCTCCTGAGAATTGTAAGACGGTCATGCGCTGGGCCCTTCGCACTCGCCGCCTGATCGTCCACGTCTCTGCGCCATCGAAACTCGCCCAGACAGGGACACCCCGGCAGGCCCCACTTCTGCTATCGCAATTGTTGTAGAGCTGCGGAATCGAAGACGGGACCATTTTCTGATGGTTATTTGCTCCGGATTTCATAAACAGGAACTGAATATCTGCTGTACCTCAACAGCCATCGCACCACTGAGGAAATGGAACATGAATCGCACTCTCATCCTGTTTGCCATCGTTGCAGTGGTATCTGGTTGCCAGCAGCGCCAGACCATGTTTCCACAGGGCACGTGGCACGACCTCTCTTATGATTTTTCAGAGGAGACTATCTACTGGCCGACTGCTGACACTTTCAAGCGCGAGAAGGTCTTCTACGGTCTGACCGAGCTTGGTTACTTCTACTCGGCGAACAATTTCTCGGCGGCGGAGCATGGCGGGACACATCTGGATTCTCCAATCCATTTTTCCAGTGGCCGCATCACTGCGGACAAGATTCCCCTCGAGAGACTCATCGGTCCCGGGGTTATTGTCGATGTTTCGAAACCCGCGCTCGCCGACCGTGATTACCTGATTTCCAGACAGGACATCGAAGCATGGGAGGCAAAACACGGTCGTATTGGAAAGGGGATGATCGTTTTATTGAAGACCGGCTACGGAAAATTCTATCCGGATCGGATGAAATACATGGGCACGGATGAGCTCGGCCCGCTTGCGGTAAAGAAACTCCACTTCCCCGGCCTGCATCCGGACGCGGCATCGTTCCTTGCGAAGACCCGGCAGATAAAGGCGGTGGGTATCGATACGCCGAGTATCGATCGTGGGCAGTCAGCGGAATTCAAGACGCATCAGATTCTGGCCGGTGAGGACATCCCTATTTTTGAGAACGTGGCTCATCTGGATGGTCTGCCGTCGACAGGGATTTTTGTCGTAGCCCTGCCGATGAAGATCAAGGATGGCAGCGGCGGTCCTCTGAGGATCGCTGCGTTTGTGCCTCGGTAGTGCCTTCGCCGAGGCTACAACATTTGGGCAGGATCTTTGGCGCCCTAGATCGCCAATTCCGCCTTCACCTCTGCCAGCATCTTTACCGCAAAGTCGAGGTCGTTTTTCGAGTGTGCCGCTGAGATCTGCGTTCTGATCCGTGCCTTGCCTTTGGGCACTACCGGGAATGAAAAACCGATCACGTAGATGCCCTTCTTCAGTAGTGCGTCGGCCACTTTCCCGGCCAGCGCGGCATCGCCCAGCATGATCGGGACGATCGGGTGTTCGCCGGGCAGAACATCGAAGCCGAGCTTTGAGACCTCGCCGCGAAAATATTCGGTGTTCGACATCAATCGATCGCGAAGCTCCGTACTTGCCGACAGAATCTCGATCGCCTTGATGGACGCGCACACAATTGCCGGTGCAACGGTGTTCGAAAACAGGTAAGGCCGAGAACGCTGGCGTAACATTTCGATGATTTCCTTGCGGCCGCTCGTGTAGCCGCCGCTCGCACCACCCAGCGCTTTGCCCAGCGTGCCGGTGATAATGTCCACGCGGTCCATGACTCCATGGTACTCGTGCGTGCCGCGGCCCCGCTCACCCATGAAGCCTACCGAGTGGGAATCATCCACCATGACCATTGCCTGATACTCTTCTGCAAGGTCGCAAAGGCCGGGGAGATTCGCGATGTAACCGTCCATAGAGAAGACACCATCAGTGGCGATCATTCGAAACCGTGCTCTCTCTGTTTCCTTCAGTTTCGATTCGAGGTCAACCATATCGCTGTTTCGAAAGCGAAAGCGTTGGGCCTTGCAGAGCCGGATGCCGTCGATGATGGATGCGTGATTCAGCTCGTCTGAAATGACCGCATCTTCTGCTGTCAAAAGCGTCTCAAATAGTCCGCCGTTCGCGTCGAAGCAGGATGTGTACAGGATTGTGTCTTCCGTGCCGAGGAATTCACTGATGCGGTTTTCGAGTTCCTTGTGGATGCTCTGAGTTCCGCAAATGAAGCGAACGGAAGCCAGCCCGTATCCCCATTGTTCCATGCCGGCCTTCGCCGCGGCGATGACCTCGGGATGTTCTGCAAGACCGAGATAATTATTCGCGCAGAGATTGAGTACCGGGTCGCCGTCCTGCACCTGAATATGTGCGGCCTGGGGCGTGGTAATGATGCGCTCGGCCTTGTAGAGGCCCTGGTCTCGAATGCTTGAAAGTCCGTCGAGCAAATGTTTCTTGAATTCGCCAAGCATGATGGTGGGAAGATTTTCAGTCTTTCTTTCCTTTTACTTCATCGTCATTGGCCGGCTTATCATCTTTCGCCTCTGGTGTCTTTTTCTCCCGGCCAATCTCGATCGTTGCGTTGTCTTCCCCCGTTATTATCCGAGGAAGGCTTTTGGTACCGTCCGTGTTCCTGATTTCAAACGAATACTCGCCCGGGCTCACACCAAACACGGCCTCCATTGGGCCCTGCGAGCTGAACGACTGCACGAGGCCGAGCTGCCGCATGCCGAGCAGTTTCTTCTCTTCATTGTAGAGCCGTACAACAACACCGGGAGTAGCCAAAGGCAATTTCACTTTCAGGGAAACTCTTCCTTCTGCCTTAGTGCTTTCATTCACCAGGATGCCGGAGTAAGTACTCTCGGATGTGGCCATCAGGTCGAGGTCACCGTCATCATCGAAATCCGCGAACATGAGCGCGGTCGAGCCAATAGCCGGGGCAAATGCCTGAAGGCCGCACATGGGCTGATTGACGAACACGTTTTCCCCACTGTTGAGAAACAAGCGTGCAGGGCCTTTGGGATAGCCAACGACCAGGTCGAGCCGGCCGTCCAGATTGACATCACCCCACGCTGCCGAGCGCGCATTCGAGCCGAGAGACCCGAGGTCGCCGGTTTCTTTGATGATGTTCATGAACATGCCGTCCCCGTTATTCAGATAGAGTTGGGAAGTTCCGTTCTGCGGCACGAACAGATCAAGGTCGCCATCATTATCAACGTCTCCCCATGCGGTGCCGAATTTCCACGGATTTTCACTGCGATAGGCAACACCCGCGTTTTGTGCGAGCGCATAGCCTTTGCCTTCCACGTTGCGCACCAGAACTCCCGAGGTCATGTTGTAGAGAAAATCGGGAAAGCCGTCGCCGTCGTAATCGGCAATGGAAAGAAAGTCGCCGTTGCCTATGCCGGGCCCTCGCTTGCCGAGCCTCCAGGCTTTGTCCGCATCGATGAAACGGCCTTTGGCATTCCCACTGTTCAGCATCAGGTGCAGGCCCTCACTGCCGTCGGAAATCAGAATATCCGGCAGGCCGTCCCCATTTGCATCGAGCCAGCCGCAACCCTCCGTGTTTGAAAACGGATACTCGGGGATCAGCTTGGAACTGTTCTTGAAAAGGCCCTTCTCATTGGTCTGCAGACGGCCGTCCGAATCGAAAAGATCGAGATCGCCGTCTCCATCGTAATCCGCCCATGACGCACATCGGCTGCCACCAGTCAGGTTGGACTGTGCTGTTACTTCGCGAAACTTCCCCGCGTTATTCTGGTAGAGCCGATTGACCTGGGAACAGACCAGAACATCCAGGTCCCCATCGTTGTCATAATCTGCCCACGCGACGCACCGCGCTTCCCCGCCTGAGTGCGCCATACGAATCTGACGGGTGAAGACTCGAGTCTTTTCGATGCGCCGTTTTTCCTGTTCCTTCTTTTCTTCCTTCGCAACGATCAATGCCTTCTTTCTGTCCATCTCCGTCTTGATGGCATCGAGCTGCGTTCGCAGCGCGGCCAGATCATTCGAGAGCGCGGAATGCGCCTGATTCAGTTTAGCGACCTGCTTCATGGCCGCGAAAAGAAACAGAAATCCAATCGTAAAGATCAGGATCTGAAAGTTCCGTCCCGCGGAACTTTTTGCTGCCGGAGTAACCGGAACGGTACGTAAATCGCGTTTGGTATCGTCGTCCATCAGTTCGTCTTTCTCTTTGTTTTCCATGGATGCATCAACGCTCAATGAATCGAAGCGGGCCGAACGCGTTCTGATTGTGGCTGGGCGCGCCGGTGGTCACATTGAATCCCTGATACTCGCGATTCTTGCCGTTGGTGACTCGATGCCGGGTGAAGTTGCCGTGCCACTCGACGCCGGTCGCTGGCCCTGCAAGGTCTTTGAATATGTTGTAGGGAACAGAAATCTCCACACTCCAGAAATCCTTGCCACGATGGCCCGCAGCTTTGACCCCGTCCGGATTCCACGCGGTGTTCTCGCGGCCGATGCTGTCGTAGACCGCACCGTTTGGGTTGACGATGAATTGAAAATAACCGGAACGCTGGCCTGACGGATCGAGGAAAATTTCCACGTTGTCGTTCCACCAGATGAGTGAAGCGTCACGGCTGTCCTTACCGATATCGTTCTTCAGATTAGCCATATCGGTCTCCATCATTTTGAAACCGAAGGTGACCCCCTGCCGAGTCCACGCGGCTTTGAGCTCGGTCGGGAATTTCGGCACGGCTTTGTTCTTGTTCACTTTGACGAAAGAGACCGGCTTGATGCCGGCCCAGGCCTTCTCCGTGAGTTTGCCGTCGATAGTCACCTCTTCATCGATCTGGTAGATGTTCAGTGGCTTGATGCCGGTGCCTTCGGCGAGCAGTTTGGATTCATCAAAGAATTCGCGCAGTGCGGGCGCGTAGTAATTCAGCCGTTGTGTGACGAGCTTGTCATCTTTGGCCTCTTCAAAAGCCCTGGCAAGCAGGGCCTCGATCTTCTTTACCTCTGCACGGGGGTAGCTCTGCTCGTAAACAGTCTTCGGCGACATCACGTGCGGTGACCATTCCGACTTTTCCCAGCCATCGGCCAGCATCCGCACCAGTTCACGCATGGTCTTCGCCGCGGAGCCATACATGCGCGTGCAGTATTCGTCAATAATCGCATCGACATTGACATCGGGATTCCAGAGCACCTTCAGCCACACGTAAAGCGAGAGGTGCTGACGGGGCCAGTGATCCTGGACACCGTTAATAAAACTGCCGACGGTCTTGTCGCGATTCTTCTGATAATGCTTCTGAATCGTGTGCGCGTAAACGTACGCTGCCTTGGTGCGATTGGCCGGCCAACAGGAGTAATGCCAGTTCTGGATTTTGCGCCCGGTAATCCGGACCCACTTGTCGATGTTTTGCTGTTCCGCCGCGTCGATGACTTTGTCCTTGTGCCGCGCAAGGCCGGGCATCCCGCAGATCTGCACCTCCACATTATCGGGAAAGGAGATCCCCTCCGGCGCGTACGTGTAGTTCTTGTAAGGCAGAAAAATGACGGTCATATCCGGCCATCGCTTCTTGACCTCTCTCCCAAGGTTGGCCACGAAAGTTGCCATCACTTTGCTGGCAGTGCCGTAGCTGCCGCCGCTTTCATTCCAGAGCTTGCGGCAGTATTCACACCGGCACGAGACGCCCATATCTGCAGGCGACACCGTGATGGATTTCTCATTGATGATGGCGCGTCCCCGGTCAGTGGCCTCGCCTTTTACCTGAAGCTCGATCTCCTCCAGGTAAGTCTTCAGCGTGTTCGGATGGCCATAACAGAGCATGCTGAAAGTGCGTTCACCATCCTTGCGCAATTGAAAAATCTCCGGCCGCGTCTTCGAATAAAACTTACTCCAACCGTGCGGTGCGTGAACGATGAGCTGGACAGGCCACGTGCTCCCGCAGCGCAGATGGCGATCGTGGTCCGTCATTTTCGCAGCCCCGATGCGCACCCCACCGGACGGCCATCGAATGCGCTTTCGAAAGACCGGTGAATCCTTCAAGTGGAGTGGATTCACCACCAGGTTTTCAGTCTTGATGATGGATGTGCCTGTTCTGCCTTTATCGTCACGGTACTCCGGCCAGTAAAAGCGGACACCAACGCAGCGTTCCAGGAATTCATAGATGCCCCACGCAGTGCCTGCGGGGTCTTTGCCCGCAATGAACACGCGGTCGGACGCGGTCTTGATAATGAAACCTTCAAGCGGCAGGTCTTGTGCCGACACACCGGCCAGCTTTGCCGCTCCTGCGCCGAGGACAATGGCCGGCTTCGCATTCAGTTCGTCAGTGATCGCGAGCTTCGCTCCGGTGGTGAGCTCGATATAGGTCTGGAGGTCTCTGATGGCGGAAGTGAGAGCCCTGGAGCTACCTCCTTCAGTCGCGGGTACGACGATACTGGCGGCCGGCTTTCCTTCAGTGACCAGGGTTACCGGTTGGTGTTTCGCTGCACGGCGTACCTGCACGGGATTGAGGTCGTTAGCGGTCGTAGTGCAGGCGTGGCAAAAGAAGAGGATCAGGCACGACAGGCAGCAGGCGACTTTGGTTCGTGACATGATGGATGAGATGTTTGGATTTCCCTCTGTGTGACTCCCGACAGATTCAGCAGCGCCCTGAAGGTAGTGCGTGAGGCATGGAATTCAAATTT
>JASLXP010000737.1 GCA_030740295.1 Planctomycetota bacterium | reverse complement strand
TTTTCGAAGAACCGCCTCTTCGGTCTGGGCGAGAGGCCCTCGATCTTCGACCCTGCGACGAAGTCGTGGAAATCCGAGGAACATCCTGCCCCGCAGGCAGACATAAAAATGTTGCTGCGCGAGTTTGCCGGCGCGCAGGGAAAAGCGCTCGAAACGCTCGGCCCCGGACGACTGGTCGACTTCGATTGGCAGGAGGGCCGGCTGTTCCTGCTTCAGGAGGATGTTTTTGAAGAGCCTGGGCGCAGACCTGTGACGCGGAGCTCTTTGAGCGTACTGGAACAGAAGGATGGGCGAATCCGGCTTGCAGGGCAATACAGGGCCGAAGGCGGGGCCCGGCGTCACCTGTCAGCCGGTCGCCACCTTGCAGCAGTTACCAGCCGCGGTCACGTCGAACTGATCGACTGGCGAAATGGTAAAGTTGCAGGAACTGTTTTCGTCGGCCCCTTGAACAGCCTGGCGCTGACGGGTCAGAGGCTCATGGTGAGTGGTCCGGGCGGGCTGAGAGTTTACGACATTGCGAATCCAGACCGGCCACTCTATCTGTCCAACTTGCGCCGGCCGGAGATTCTCAGTTTCGGAATAAATGAGGATTCGTTTTTCGGCTTTACTGGAAATCGGCTCTTCGCCGAGGCGCGGCAGCCTGCAAGAAAACCGGAAGCCCTGACGGCCATCCAACTCACTCCGTTCGACGGCCAGATCAATTCAGGCCACGAAATCGCTGAACATTACGGAAGGTCATTCACGATTCTGGATGGCGGAGTAGACGTCTGTTCCGAGAAGTATCAGCAGATGAGAGGCTACCGGCTCCGTCCCGTCCGTGTGAATCTCAGCGATGCATCCGGCTGGCCGGATGTAAGAATCGACCCCGACACAATTGGCATCGATCCCACCAGCGGCCGTGTAAAGTTCTCCGATGGCACTGCAAGCACTTTTGAGCGGCTCTCGGCAGTGGCGACTCCGATGTACAATTCGACGGGATGGGACATTCGAGGCGACCGGATCTATGTGGCCACCGGTGAGAACGCCAACCCGTTCGTGATTTACGATATCGCTGATCCTTCGTTTCCCAAAGAGGTAGCCTGGTGTCCAGGCAGCGTCCGCTTCCCGCACGATATCGCTGTGACGGAAGACAATCGCATCGCTTACCTCCCCGTCGGTGATGGGCTGGACATCACCGACGTAACCGATGTCAGGGGCTCTGCGTACGAAAGAGTGAAGACCCCCGCGAAGCGTGTCTGCACCTGGGCTCCCCCCCGCCTCGGGAAAGACTTTCAAGCTGGAGTTGAACTCCGGCGGCGGCCAGCCGGCACGGCGACTCGGCCGATGGCGGCTGCCGGGAGGAGACCGCACAGGTTCGGCGGAGGTATCCGGTGACCTGCTCTACGTGTCCGGCGGCACCTATTTCTACGTACTGGACATAAAAGAACCGGATAAGCCCAGACTCGTGGGGCAGTGCCCCGCCGGGGGAGGCCGGGTCGTCAGCATAAGCGATGGTCTTGTCTATCTTGGCGCCGGTGGGCTCAGCATCGTCGACGTGCGCAATCCGGCTTCGCCAAAAGTGATCGGCAAACTTTCGCATCACAATGGCCGACCGCTGAGTCTTCTGGGCCGGCCTGCCCACGGCTATGCGCCGGCGGCATTCGCAGAAGAAATGCGCAGCCGAAACTTCGCGCTCATCGATGTCCGTCAGCCGTCCAAGCCAAAGGTCGCGGGCATCTACGAAGACGAATCCATCCTGAGCTCGTCGGGCGGGGCGATTCTCTCTGACGGACGGGCCCTGGTGCTGGACGCAGGCAGTTGGGGCAGGGACTACAACGTCGTTTACGGCCAGCATGGCAGACTGATCCTGCTGGACATCAGCAAGCCTGACAGGATTCGAAAACTGGCGACCTTCCACTTTCCTGATGAAGGCGACCCGCGAGGGATTCGGGTCGATAGCGATGAGAAGCGCGCCTGGATTGGCGACCGCAGTTTCGGGGTCTGGTGTTTCGATATCTCTGATCCGGCGAAGCCCAATCTGATTGGTGGAGTGCCGGTGTCTGGTGAATCGGATTACGGCTACTTTAAGGATGGAGTTCTCTTCGCGGATTCGACCGCAGGTGGCGGGTTCTGGGCCATCGATGTATCCGACCCTGATTCGCCGACAAAAATCGGATATTACTGGGATGGCATCTGGACCCCTCGGTCGCATCACCAGGGCAAAGCAAACGCACTCTATGTCCACATGTGGCAATACGGTCTGAAAGTACTGGACATCTCCAGACCTTCCGCCATTCGACTGGCAACGGAGCTCCGGCTGAACCTGGTGAACGCGGCTTTTAAGGTCAGGGGAGATTCACTCTTCGCCGTTTCATTTGAAAAGGGGGCCTATCACCTGGTGGCCTATGATCTGAAGAACCCACTTTCTCCAAAGCTCGGGTCTCGAACACCTCTGCCTGTTCCCGGCATCCCCATCAAATTCAGTTTCGCTGGGGATGACCTCGTCACGGTTGCATTGCCCGCGGGACGGGAGCTCCTCCAGGTCTTCGAGATCGGCGAGGCCGGGCAGACCGAGATCGGCAAGTTGGATCTGTCGTCCGTCGTGCGCAAGCCTTCCGGCTGGAACAATTGGAATGTCCAGGTAGTCGGAGACCGAGTCTATTTCTATGGCGACGGTTTGGAGCCATCCGTCGTGGTCATCGACATCTCCAATCGTAAAGCTCCACGGGCTCTTTGGGCCAGCCCGCTCGACACTGGCGGACGCATGATGGACGCGAGGGTGGTTGGAGATTATCTCTACGCCAATTGGTATTACCCCGGCATCCAGGTTTACGATTTCAGCGATCCGATGCACCCGCTCAAGCTGGCGCGAGAGCCCTATGGCTGGGCGGGCGAGTTTTCGACGGATGCCTGGAGCATGGGTGTCGTTTCCGGCCCTTACCTTTACTCACCGAAACTGTCGTTTGCTTCAGTGTTTCGCGTCCCTCGTTCATCCCAACGCCCGCTTGGGAAAGTGACGCTTCGCATTATCGAGTAGCTCCAATGAAACGAATGAGATTTCTAATCCTGTTGGCTTTTGGTTTTTGCTTTCCTACGAATGGTGAAACGATCATTCTGGACGCGGAAGCCTTCACTGAAATTCATGCTGAACGGCGCAGCTTCGGTGGGGTGGGCGGCGTTTTCTTTAACGACAAGAAGGGGTTCATCCAGACGCGATTCGAGACTGATAAAGGCCGTTTTGAAGTCTGGGCTCGCGTATATTTTCCCTGGCACGGCCAGGACAACATGATGCTCAAGATCGGCGATTCCGAGCTCCCGGTTTCTGCACGAAACGAAAACAATGGGGGACGGTGGGACATCGGCAATTTCCAGGTCTGGCACTGGGTGAAGGCCGGGGCGGTCGAGCTGAAAGCAGCGCAGCATACCATCAAGGTGGAGCCGGCCGGTAAGAGCGGTCACCGGATCGACCGGGTTGTCCTCTATGGTGGATCCGGGCCGGCATGGTCCCAGCCCTGGCTGGGTGGGGCCGGCCTTCCGAGCAGCTCGATCCAGTGGCGTGGCACCAGCCTGAAAATTCCTGCAGATGAGTTTCAGGAGTCTCCGTCACTTCACAAATCAGGCGGAAAATGGATTGCCCTGTTGAATCGCGGAAACGACCGGCTCCGTGCTTATTTCAAGACGAGCCGTCCACGGAAAGCAACGCTCTGGGCCCGCGTTTTCTTCGAAGCAAAGAATATGTTCGAAGGGCTGACCATGGAAGAGATGGCCAGCAACCTGTACCTGAGTATTGACGGTGAACTGCGGAAGACGGTGTTCCAGCAGAACGGCAGGCAGTGGCATTGGATTTCATCAGACCGACCCATTGAGCTGGGCAAAGGGATGCACCAGCTCACCATCGAAAAGCTGGGCGATGCAGTGCGGATCGAGCAGATCGTTTTTTACAGCGGCGAGAACCCGCACGAGGAATCCTGGTTTCAATCCACACCGCCACCCATATTTCCATTCGAGTTCGGGGCCGGGCCGGAGCAGGGACGCGCCGGCAACTGGCGCGCGTACGGTAAAGGACCCGTAAAGATGGAGTTCCAGGGCGAGACGGATGGGGCCGTTCGATTCCCTGTCAGCGTCGAGCTGCCCGAACAGAAGGGTGCCGTCGATCTGCTACGAGTGACTGGACACCTTTATCCCACCTGGAAGGCAGACGCGACGCCGCATCAACAGGTTGGCATCTGGTTGAAAAACGGCGGGGGCGCGCTCAACGTCGACGTGCTCTATCAGGATCGCAACAAGGAATACTTTCTTCAACGGCTCAGCAGAAATGACAAGTGGGAAGGCTGGAAATACCTCGCTGCTCCGCTGCCGTTCCATGTTAAGAATCAGGGGAACTTTGCCGACCTCACCGGATATGCCAATGACGGCGTGAGGATTCCTGCTCTGGCTCTGGGCGAGCCCGCGGTTGATGGAATCCTTCGTGTCACAGGCGGGGACGGCAACCGCGTGCCCGACTTCCCACTCGCAGTCAAGGCTATCCGCGTAGGAAAGGAAAAAGGCCCTTGCAGTCTGACTCTTGGCGAGCCGGGGTTTGATTCTCCTTTCCGGTTACGCGTTCACCTCGCAAGCCAAACCAAAACAGATGCCGGTGAAGAGGTGCAGATTGAGATCAAGGTGAGCAACGAGGGCCCAGAGCGAATTGGAAAGGTCTTCTTCAAGATCGGACGGCTTGGAGAACCTTCGCATAAGAACGAAATCTGGCAGCAGCGTGACGTTCGTGTTGCCGGCAACGGCACAGAGTCGATTCCTGTTTCTCCGCGTCCGCTTTCCCCTGGTATCTATTGGTTTGAAGCTCGATCCGGGCGCGGGAAGGGAGTTCGCAGACTGTTTGCGGCCGGTGAAAGCTGGCAACAGAAGCTGCCCACATATCTGAAAGAGCTGGAGCGGAAGGCAGGCGCCTTCCGATGCTCGAAAGATGGAGCTGACCGCCCGCTCTTGAGAAGCGATGGGAAGGCTCTGAAGCAGGAGGATGTCACTGAGGAATACGGCAAGGGCATTTCTGTCAAGGTAGACGGAATGGACGTTTGCTCGACGGAATATGCCTGGAAGCACGGCTTCGCGAATCCGATTCAGCCGAGAGGCTACGACCTTTCGGATGAAGCCGGTTGGCCCTTCATCGAGGTCCCCAATGGAGTCCTGGCCATCGATCCGAAATCGGGACGGCTGAAGTTCTCTGAAGGTCGTCATCAGAAGATTTCGTTTCACGGGACCCAGCAGACCGGCTTTGGCGTGCCCGGGCCGACCATCACCGTCCGGGGAAATCTTGCTTATGTCGGTCCGGGAGAGGGCCACTACAGCATCGTGGTCTGCCAGGATCGAGCGCGGCCCCGGGTGCTGTCCCAAATCGGTTCGTGGTACTTTTCGTACAAACTGTTTCTTTTCCGAAATTTCGGTTTCTTCGAGTCGTCTCGACGTGGACTGGTTCTGGTTGACGATCTCTCGAACCCTCACTCGCCGGGAGCGCTCAGGCGCGTTCGTTTTGATCGGGGGCGTTACGGACGGATGGTCAAACTTTTTGAAGAGGATGCCGTTGCTGTTTTCGGAAATGGGAAAGAGCTGTCGCTCTTTGATATTTCGACACCCCTTTATCCGCGACTAGTGGGCCAGGTCGAAGGAGCGGGTTCCTTCGCACTGCTTGAAGGGACGAGAGCACTCGTTCGTATCAATGCAGAGCTTCGTTTTCTGGATTTGGCTAGGCCGGATAAGCCCAAACTCCTGCCCGGCGCGATCCCTTTGAAGAAAGATGACAAGGGAAAACTCATCACCAGTCTCCTCGCTGCATCGGCCGACTGGATTGCCTTACGGAACGGCAAACAGATCGACATCCTGAAACTCTTCGCGGGGAAAGCGCTTACTTCCAGACCAGCAGGCACCATCGAAATCCCGAAAGGGTGCGGCAGACGCCTGTTCGGCACATTTCATCAAGACCTCTTCTATCTGATCGACGGCAAGCACGGCCCCGGCCAGTACAGCCTCAGCGCCACTTCTCCAAAGAGCAGATGGTTCGTTTTCGCTCTTGACGAGGGGAAGGCCGAGCAGGTCAGCCTTTACGAGCATCCGTGGCCGAGCGCGTTCGGGAACATCACCATCGCCGACAACACCGCTTATGTCTCGGATTACAATTACGGGATGTGGCTGTTCGATCTCAAAGAGCCGAGCCAGCCAACACGTGTCGGAGGCGCGGTAACGGCAGGGGAATCGGACGCGCTCTGGATCGACGGGGACCACGCATACCAGTGGCAGACATTCGGCGGGGCAGTTTTCCTGATCGACATAAAGGAGCCGGCACAACCCCAGCGGCGCGGCGAATACTGGGACGGCGCCTGGCTGCCTTATGGGAACTCCCGCCGGGGCAACCGGACCATCGCGGGCAAGGACGGTTTCATCTATGTTCCCCGGCAGCGCAAGGGACTGGTCGTCGTTGACGCACGCGACGCGTCGCAGCCAAATGAGATTGGGCTCTTCAAGGATGCTGCAGATAAACCGATTCTGGCTCGCGGGTCCTGTATCGATGTCTGGGGAGATCGTGCCTACGTGATTCATGGCAAATCACTGCTCGTCTACGATGTGAAGAATGCTGCGAAACCGAAGCTGGCAGGAACAGTGGAGGTTGGCGGGGCCGATACTCTCTGTGCCGGCGGAAACGTGGTCTACGTCGGCAACAAACAGGGAACTCTATCACTCGTTGATGTGTCGAAACCTTCCGCCCCAGTTCTCAAGGCGACGCTCGATCTGAAACCTTACTGTCCCGGAAAAATGCAGGAGACGATCTCCGGCATGGCGGTCGGAAAGGGCATCGCCTATCTGACCGCACGTGGGGCGAGGTCGGGATCGAAGGCAATGTACCTCCACATCGTAGACGCCCGAGATCTGAATAGACCTCGGTGGCTCAGCACCTACGATCCATATCCGATGCTGCCGGAAGCGCCCTGTTCGCTCTGGGGCGATTTCTACCAGGATCTCTTCGTCGACGGAGATTACCTCTTCATCGGCAATTACGGTCAGATCGAATGCTTCGATATTTCAGAGCCGGAGTCGCCTAAGCTCTTCGACGTGTTCCACGCAGGTTATCAGTGGTCAGTAGGCCGGAAACGGTTCGATCACCTGTTTGTTCCGGCGCTTAGTGGGATGCTGGTCCTTAACGCGCCGTCCAGTTCGCAGGTGCCGAAAGGGAGCGTCGAGACGTACATCGGTCGGGAAAAGTGATGAGGCAAATCAAAGCCGGCCGCAATCTTCGATGTTCCACCTGGGCACGCCAGCGTCCCGCTGGCAACGGGAGCGACCGTAGGTCGCCTGGCCGGCGAGACGCCGGATATCTGTCTAGCGC
Organism: Planctomycetota bacterium; assembly: GCA_030740295.1. The sequence continues at coordinate 17,352 of JASLXP010000737.1, read as the reverse complement.
CTGTGAATTGTGTCCCGAAGGGACTTAGGCGGGTAGCCCCGGGTTTTAACCCGGGGTGCACGCAAACATATCGAGTCAAGCCCCGAAGGGGCGACGGGAAATCGAGCGACGTTGCCCTCGCCCCTTCGGGGCTATAGATAGTTTATCCCGTTTCCCCGGGTTAAAACCCGGGGCTATTTGCCTCCGCCCCTTCGGGGCTAACACGCTGAACACATGCAACGCGGGCGTGCCAGGCCCTCGTTGCCCTTCGATTTCAATGTCTACGTCCATTCACCTTCCAAGCGTCACTCAACATGCTTCCTGATCCATTTCAACATTCTTCGTCACCCAGCATCGGCCCGGCACCTGTTCCGGTAGTAGAACAGATTTTCTGGCTGGAGCTGGATGTTCCCCCTGAGAGCCCTGCAGAACTGGGACTTCCTGCAGGTGTCTGCCTCTTGGATCGAACGAAGCCTGGGCAAGGCCGAACGCGCACTCGTTTCTATCTCCGTTCCGAGCGGGGGATGAGTGGCGAGGAAATCAGTATACGAATCGGAAACCGGCAACCGCTTACGATTCCACTGAAGGTCTTGACTTACAGAGAAGATATTGAAGAGCGAATTAAAGAAGTGCCTGGGATCGATCCTGCCGTGCGCAAGCAGGGGCGTTCCTATTACACGGATGAGATGATCGACAGGGCTGAGGCCAACATGAGGAAGCACCCGTCGCTCTCTGAAACGACGATGGCGCGCACCAGATACGATGGCCTTTCCGATGAACTACTTTTTCAGAGCCTGCCATCGTGGAATGTGCCACGGCAGTGTTACAGCAACTGGCCCTGCCCTGACTGCGGAGAAAAGATTTTTGAGACCAGCACCTACTACGCCTGGGAATACTCAGATGATTTGCCGCCGTTTAAGGTCGCCTGCCCGCTCTGCAAAAGACGGCTGCCGTCGAATGATTATGCAAACGATGATTTTACCAGCGGCGAGTTTCCCGACGATGGCTGGGGATGGGACGACGGCACGGGTGACCGAAACAGTTTCTCCGGATGGGTAGCCTATAACAACCATCGCCTGGTCTGGGAAGGTCTGGGGCCTGCGCTCGAAAGGCTCTCTCTGCGTTACCTGCTGTTTAATGATGAAGAAGCGGCCCATCGCGCTGTCATCTTGCTGAGCCGCCTGGCATACGTCTATCCCGGTATGAACTTGCGGTGGCAACAGGTCCGACCCGATTTTCTGCGACCTGGACGGGTCTTGATAGATGGGAACTGGGAACGCAAAGGAATGCTCGTTCCCGCGTGCCGCGCCTACGATGCCATCTTTGAATGGATGGGAAAAGCTCAGGGGGCCGCGGAGTTTATCGGCACCAAGGACGACGCAATTCAATCGCCGGATGACCTCAAGTCACTCATCGAGACGTATCTGATTCAGCTTTTCGGCTGGGACTGGATTCGGCGTGAGCTCAGCGGTGGCAACATGTGTGCGCGTGAGGCGGACCTGGCAGATTTCGCTCTTTGCGCGGACATGGGTCACGTAAGCGAACGGTGGATCGAAGAGCTCTTCACTCGCGCGCATAACAGCGGAGCCGACATCGGGGGCTTCGATGACGAAGTCTTCGTGAACACCATGCACCGCGAGGGGCCCGTGATGATTGCTGGTATTGGCTACGCGACGGGTTATGTCAATCCCAGATCTGACCTCGCGGAGAGTCTGCTTCGGCAGGCTTCCAACAGGTGGGAAGAACGCTGCAATCTCTATGATGCGAGCCTCTACCCAAAGTTTCGCGCGGAGTTTGATACCTGGATCGATTTCCTCGTTGCCGGGCAGTTCGGGCCCTCGTACGGTGACAGCGGCGGAGGGCCGGGAGGCGCGAAGTATCCTGCTGGTCTGCTCAGCCGAATGGGCCGCGCTTACATGCGAGCCTGGAAGCATTGGAAAACGGATAAACTCGCCCAGGCGATTCACCAATTGGGCGAGCCAAGGCCGGGACTGTTTGAGGAAGACTTCTGGCCCGAAATCAAGGCCCGGGCCGAAGCCGCCGAAGCGGAACCCCCACTCGAAAGCAGAGCGATGGATGGCGTCGGTTTCGTCTTTCTTGAGTCACGCCCGCAGGCAGAAAACGTTGATGAACGCGCAGGCATCGCGCTCCGTTACGGGCTCTCCAAAGGCCACCATCATCAGGACAACCTGAACATCGAAATGTTTGCGCGCGGATGCTCTGTCGCCCCGGAGCTTGGCTACCCTGGCTGGGCCCATCCGTTGGGAAACACGAACCACGTGGCCCATCACAACACGGGAATGATCGATCGCGCCAAACAATATGAGGATGCGATCTCTCGGGGCACCCTGGAGTTGTTCGCTGCCGCGCCGGAAGCCTCGTTCGTTGAGGTCTCTGCCGAACCCGGCGGTTTCCCCAACCGCACTTATCGCCGCGCAGTCTGCCTCGCAGACGGCCCCGGCGGCAACGTGTACATGCTGGATGTGTTGAGGCTGGCCGGCGGGACGATTCGCACTTGCTGTTTCAGCGGACCTCCTTTCGATGATTTCGGATCGAGCATTCACAAATGGCTGCCCGGCGATCCTGTGGGCGATCCGGACTCGTCGAAGGAACACCTGCACCTGGCCGACGATCTCAACCGCGGCTGGAAAGTCAATATCCTCGACCCTGAGCATGCGGCTGACGACGAGAGCGTATGGGCTGACTGGAAGTACCTGGAGAACGACGTTCGGATGCGGCTGACCTTCCTCGGGAACCAGGGCCGCCGTTACATCAGGGCCCGCTGCGGTAAGCCGGATATTCCGCCAATCAGGTACTTCTTTGCAGAAGAAGAAGTGGAGGACGGCGCAAGTGAATTTGTTTCTCTCTGGCAGCCCTACGAGGGCCAGCCATTCATTCTTGATGCTGTGAAGCTTCCGGTCACCGGAGCGGCGCCGGGCGAGTTTCAGCCTGTCGCCGTTCAGATCACGCTCGATGGTGACCAGGTCGATACCTTCTTTTATTCACAACAGCCTGAAACACTTCTCCAATGTGGTGAGTTTCAGTTCCAGGGGAGCTTCGGTTACTGGTCGGAATTGAACGGAACAATGCGGGCCATTCACTTGGTCAATGGCGCCCGGCTGACCAAAGGCGATGAAGGCATTCCTGATATGCCCCCGCCGTTTCACGCGCAGATTGATGAAGCAGATTACCGGAACAACCGGCTGCGTCTGTCGGCACCGCTACCGGATGATCTCGAAGACAAAGACATGCTCATTTACATCAAGGGCGGCAAACATCGCACCGCTTACCACATCGGCGAAGTGCAGCCTGATCGCCGGGAAATCATTCTCGATCACGACGCGCTCATCTACAGGTCGAAGCTTGATGAAGTCGGCAGCGACAGGCGACACCTGGTCTGCGAAATCCCACCTCCTTTCGAGGCATCCAGCGGCTTCAAACCCGGGCACTACGATGGCGCAACACTGACCGGCGAAGACTTCGAGAAGAAGTGCCGAGTAATTCGGGTTGAGGAGAATCGAATCTACGCCGACGCTGAGCTCAAGGAAGATGATTTCCCCGCAAGACCGGACGGCCGCCGGATGGTGTGTGTGTACGACATGGGCGCCGGGGACGAAGTTTCGGTTTACCGGTCCGTGTTTCAGCGTTGGCCCGAACGGTGATGCGATTCATGGGCCCCGTCTCGCTGGCGATATCCGGATTGGATGTCAGCTTCTCCGCCCTCAAATTTCAGTCATCGTGAACAATGGCACTCATCAGTCTGAAGGAAGTCTGCTTTGGCTTTGGCGGGCCGCCTCTCCTCGACAGCATTGATTTGCAGATAGAGCCCGGGCAACGGATTGGACTGCTCGGCCGCAACGGTGTCGGCAAGTCTACATTGCTGAAGCTGATCGATAACTTCCACGAAGCTGATTCCGGTGATGTTACTCGTCAGCAGGGAGTCAAGACTGCGCTGCTGGACCAGGAGGTTCCTCAAGACATCCAGGGTTCATTGTTTGAGGTGGTAGCGCGTGGCTTTGGCGACATCGGCAATGCCATCGCTGAGTATCACAGAGCCAGCATTGATGCTGGAGCGAATGAAGATTCCGGCCACTTTACCAGGTTGGAACAGCTTCAGGATAAGCTCGGAGCGGAAGGCGGCTGGGAACTGCTCAGCCAGGTGGAACGGGTTCTTAAAATGATGGGGTTGGATGCGGATGTCGAATTCAGTGTGCTTTCCGCTGGTCGGAAACGCCGGGTGATGCTTGCCCGAACTTTGGTCACAGAGCCCGATGTTCTCCTGCTGGATGAGCCTACAAACCACCTCGACATTGACGCCATCCGGTGGCTTGAGGAGTTCCTCGCCCGAATTGAAATCACGGTGGTGTTCGTCACCCACGACCGTGCGTTCCTGCGCAGGCTTGCCAATCGAATAGTGGAGATCGACAGGGGCAAGCTCTTCGACTGGTCTTGTGATTACGACACTTTTCTGGCACGTAAAGAAGCACTGCTCGCGGACGAAGAAAAACATCAGGCGCTGTTCGAGAAGAGACTGGCCCAGGAGGAGGCTTGGATTCGTGAAGGCATCAAGGCTCGGCGCACTCGTAATGAGGGCCGTGTCCGCCGGCTGGAGGCCATGCGAACCGAGCAGCAGAGCTTCAAAAGGCAGATCGGAAAAGTTCGGATGCAATTGCAGGATGCCGCGAAGTCCGGACGTCTTGTCATCCGCGCGGAAAACCTGAGCTTCGGTTATGAAGAAGAAATGCTGGTCCGTGATTTCAGCACCATGATCATGCGCGGCGACAGGATTGGAATTCTTGGTCCAAATGGCATTGGCAAGACGACGCTCATCCGTCTCCTGCTCGGCGATCTCACGCCTGCATCCGGCACGGTGAAGCATGGAACCAAGCTGGAAGTAGCCTACTTCGATCAGATGCGGCTGAAACTCGACGAGCAGAAGACCGTGAAACAGAATCTGGCCGGCGACGTAGACCAGGTCATCCAGAACGGCAAGCCGCGCCACGTCTACGGCTACATGCAGGATTTCCTTTTTTCACCTGAGCGGGCGCGGATGCAGGTGAAGATGTTGTCCGGAGGCGAGAGGAATCGGCTCCTCCTCGCCAAGCTGTTCCTGCAGCCATCAAACCTTCTTATCCTCGATGAGCCGACGAACGACCTGGACGCCGAGACGCTCGAATTGCTCGAAGAAATACTCCTCGAGTTTTCCGGAACGTTGCTGATTGTCAGCCACGATCGTGAGTTCATTAACAATGCTGCCACCGGCGTCATGGTCTTCGAGGGTGACGGAATGATCGGCGAGTACTCGGGGGGATACGATGACTGGTTTCGACAGCATGAAATCGCGCAGGCTGCAGCCGCCCAAGATCAAGAGAAGAAATCTCAGCCCAAGCCACGCCCAACTGCGGCGCGTACACGAAAGCTCACCTACAAGGAGCAAAAGGAGCTTGAAGCGTTACCGGCCGCCATCGAAGCCCTCGAATCCGAGCAGGCTGCCCTGCACGACCACATGGCCGGCCCCAGTTTCTATCAGTTGGATGGCGAAGAAATCGCTGCCGCTAAAGAGGAACTGAATGGAATCGAAACGAAACTGGCTCAGACGTATTCGCGGTGGGAGGAACTTGAAAGTCAGGGAAGCTGAAGAACCAGTGGCATGCTTTATTCCGGCATCCCTTCAAACAACGCGGATCCCACTCGCACCATTGTCGCCCCTTCTTCGATCGCGACTTCAAAATCCTGAGTCATCCCCATCGACAGATGCCTGAGGTCTGGGAAATCCCCAATCAAGCCTTCGCGCAGATCTCTCAGCCCGGCAAAGACTGGCCGCGTTTCCTCTGCATTCCCCACAATCGGCGCCATCGTCATCAAGCCTTGCACCTGAAGGTTTTCGTGCCCCCTCAACGCTTCCAGCGCGGCCCCCACTGCACCCGGATCAAATCCATGCTTCTGCTCCTCGGTCGCCACGTTTACCTGGATCAGCACAGGTATAGTTTTGCCAATTCGCGCCGCTTCCTTTTGCAGCTCTTTCGCAAGACGAAGGCTGTCGACCGAATGGATGAAATCAAAATTCTCGACCACCTGCCGGGCCTTGTTTCGTTGCAGGTGACCAATGAAATGGCGTCGGCAGTTAGTTTGTTTCATCACCTCGAATTTCTTTAACGCCTCGAGCACGCGGTTCTCACCAATATCGGTCGCGCCAAGCTCGACGAGCGTATCCGTCTCTTCCGGGCCGACAGTTTTTGTCACTGCGACAAGAGTCACCTCATCAGATTTTGATCCGGCCCGCTCGCATGCCTGCTGCATGCGAGCGCGAATGCTCTCCAGATTATTTTTGAGTGTCTCTTCGAGGCTCATCTCGTCCTTGCCCGTTCATTGAATGCCCTGAACCCGTTTCTATACTACCGCCTCGATTTGTAAGAGAGAAATCAAGACGCGCCAGCAGACCAATCAAGCCTGCTCCTCAGTCCTGTGGAGCAGGCAGCCTGCCCGGTATCACGGCAAACAGCAAACATGGACGAGCCTTCACAGAAAATCACGGGAGCTATCCTCGCGGGCGGCAAGAGCCGGAGGATGGGCCGCAACAAGGCGCTACTCGAACTGGCGGGCAAGCCGGTGATCGAGCGGCTCGTGGAGCAATTTCGAAAGACATTCGCCGAAGTAATCGTGATCGCGAACGACACCCAATACGGACGTTTCTGCGACGCTGTCTTTGCCGACATCTATTTTGAGAAAGGCCCACTCGCGGGCCTTCATTCCGCGCTCACGCACGCGGCGAATGACTGGGTTTTCATTTCCGCTTGTGATTCACCTTTCTTCAATGTGGGTCTATTCCGGGAGATGCTGCCCCTGCGAGACAAAGCAGACGCGGTGATCTGCGAAACCGAAGACGGCCTGCAGCCATTGACCGCGCTCTATTCCAGGCGATGTCTTCCGCACATTGACAACTGTCTGCAGCAGGAGCGCCTCAAAGTCGCCAGTTTCCACGATCGTATCCGTTTGCGGGTTGTACCCAGTGAAGAAATCGAGCGGCTGGATTCAAATGCGCGCATGTTCTGGAATATGAACTACCCCGAAGATTATGAACAGGCCCTTCAGTGGATTGAGGCGTGCAGCGAGGTTTAGGAATGGCCGACACCAAACAACATTCAGATGAGCCGCTGCCTCTCGGCCAGCACCTGGAAGAACTGCGACAGGCGATCATTGTCCCGCTGTTTCTGATCGCGTTTTTCATGATCGGAGGCATCATCTGGAAGGATCAGGTGCTCAACGTGATTTTCTATCCCGTGCGCAAGGGTGTCGGCGAAGTCATCAAATATTACCCGGAGACCATCCCTATAAAGCCGACGCAGCAAAAGCTCTACACCGCATCGGATGGCAGCCTCTACGTGGTGCGCAATTACGAGGTCAGGCGCATACATCCTGATACCACAAAAAACTGGGAATTCGCCGTCGACGGAGGAGTGCTGCGCATGGGGGTTTCACCGGATGCGCAGAGGGTTGCCTTCAGCGTTAGAGCAAGTGAATCACAGGTCATCATGCTGGATGCGAGAACCGGCGAGCTGCTCGAGTTCGGTCTTGAGAAAAAGGAAGGCTCGAGCCTGATGGCGTTACGAAAGGTGCTCACTGGTGGCGATTCCAAGGAGAAGATAAAGAGCATCTATCCTGTCAGCGCGGTTGAAGAGCTCCGGTTTTCGGAGAACTCGCAGGTGCTGTTCGTGATGCGTGTCAATGGTGAAGTGCTGACCATTCATCGAGACGGCCGGCCCGGCGAAGAATTGCTTAAACAGGACAAAGTCTCTTTTGACTGGGTGAAATTCTACAACCAGGACCCGATGGCCGTATTCCTGGTCATCATGAAGGCGGCGATTATTTTCGCCCTGATTCCGGGTATTCCGTTTATGGTCTATTCGCTGTGGAAATTCGCCCGGCCCGGTTTGATGCCGCAAGAGATCAAAGTGCTCCGTCCGCTCCTGTGGTTCGTCAATGTACTTTTCTTTGGCGGTGTATCTTTCGCGTATTTCATGGTCGTGCCGGTCATCGCCATGTTCCTATTCACGCTGAACGCATCGTATGCGGAAGTGATCTGGGACATCTCGAAAGTGTTCAGTATGACCATTGTGATGTCCTTCGCGTTTGGCGTCATTTTCCAGCTTCCACTGGTCATCATCCTGGTCTCCCTGCTGAATCTGGTCCACCCAAACACTCTGGCCCGGCACCGCCGCATCATCTGGATCGCATGCTTCATTCTGGCCGCTTTCCTCACGCCGCCCGACCCAATCTCACAATCAATGATGGCCATCCCGACGATCCTCCTTTTCGAGCTCGGCATCTGGCTGGCTCGCATCTTCCTCCGCAAGCGCCTCAAAGCCATGGAAGAGGAAGACCGGTGGGATGACGATGATGAAGACGATCAGGATCATGAGGATCATGATGGTGATGGGGAAGATTCGGAGGTCCTGATTGACGAGGGATCCGACGAGCCTGATGCCGGTGAGGAAGAAAGCGAATCTGAACATCCGGAAGAGCCTCCGCAGGAAAAGCACGACGATGACGCGTCGGCTTCTGATGAGAGCGACGGTGAAGCTCGAAGGAATGAGGGCGAGGACATGGATGAGAGTCCGGACGAAGATTCAGATAAACCTGATTCGAGCTAAGTTGACAGGGGCTGACAGGCTGGCAGCCTGTCGCCACCGCGTCTGTCCGGTCACTGAACACGTTGGCCAACCATCCCAATGAATACTGAATTCAAACTCACTGACGAGCAGAAATACATCTTTGATTTGCGCGGCTGGCTGGCGATTCCCGCGGTGTTGGATGACGGGCAGATCGAGGAGATGCGCGACTTCTGTTACCGCCTGAAGGACGACAGAGATTCATTGCCGGAAGAAGATCGATCCTCGGTGGGAGGCCCGCTGCGGGAGCTCACCGATCATCCAATCGTGGTGGATTTCATGGATGAGTTTGTCTCCTGCCCCGGCTATGCGAACGAGTACTGCTATGGTTTTCGGGTGGACGGAAGCTTCTTCACTATTCGCTCCAAGGGGCACAACAATTTCAGCCCGCACGGCGGCGGCGGCATGCTCAACATGCCCGGCAATCACCACATCTACCGGCTCTATCCCGGCAAGGTGAATTGCGGTCTCACACGCGTAGTCTGGGAATTGAATCCCGTCGAAAAGCAAACCGGCGGTACCCTCTTCATCAGCGGCAGCCACAAGACGGCCTTCAAGTCACCGCCATGCCTCCAGGATCCCGAATGCGAGCTCTGGGATACCTACGAGTGCCCCGCGGGTTCGGTGCTGTTTTTTTCGGAAGCCGTTACCCACACCGGCGCGCTCTGGACAAATGAAGAATGGGATCGGGTCGCGGTCTTCAATAGCTACAACACCCTCGGCAGCAAATGGCACAAATGGCAGCCCCCGAAGGGATACGTTGAGTCATTGCCGCCCAAACGGCAGACGCTGTTTCGGGATGTGCATTGCCAGGACAATGTGGTCGAGGCGCCGGGGGCATCTGAGTAATCCATGCTGGATGCTCGGATGCTGGATGCTAGTCCCACAGTTGGAAAGACGGGACAATACGAGCGTAGCGGGTCGAGTCCCTGCCAGGCGTAAAGCTGGCGCCACATCAAGTTATCACCCTCATCCCACACCCCGGAATATCCTCGTCCATCGGAAAGTATGGGCGGCGCAGACTTTCAAACTTCACACGCCTCAGCGTGGCCGGCGTCGGCCCGGGCGTATCCAGGACGTAAATGGCTTTGGCGTATTCACCGTATGCGAAGCGGTAGTTCATCGGATTCTTGGCGACGATAAATTTCGCCTGCGCCGGGTCCAGTCCAGCGCTGCGGAACTGTTCGTCCAGCCAGTCGTACGTGGCCCGTGAAGTGATGAGTACGAGGATCGAATCGATTTTCAGAATGGCCGTCTGGCCCATCTCCCCGAGCGTGCCCTCGAAGATGCCGCCACTGTAAGTGAAGGTGCCATCGCTGAGCCGGACGACTTCGCCGGTCACCTCGATGGATTCGCCCCAGGCCGGATCGAGCTTGTGGCCGAGAGAGAGGGTAACGGAGCTGCCAACACCCGCCGCGGCGCAAGCAGCCGCGGCCTCAGGATCGACCACCGGTACGTACGCGGGGCCATCCGGCCTGTTTCTCAAAAGAGCTTTCAGCGCTGCCACGCTGTCACCTGCAGCGCCGCCTCCGCAGCAATCAGAAGCTTCGATCAGCAGGACCGGGCCGCCTTCCACACTTGTTCCCGCGGCTATGGCATCGTCCGGGGTGAATGTCTCCGCTTCCAGATCGAAACGCCGTTCCCAGTAGGCGAATGCTACTTCCCTGGCGAGGGCGACCGCGTGTTCCTCATCGTTATCCGTGACCACCAGGCAGCCGCTTCCCATATCGGGCATATCGTTATGAGGGTGAACCATGAACAGGCTGGTTGTCAGAACGCCTTCCTGCTTTTCAAATGCCTTGGTCTGCCGCATCAGTTCCGCGAACGGATCGTCTCCTTCCGTCGATCCATGAATTGCGCTCGTGATGACCGGTACTTTGGCCATGGCCATGGTCGTCCGAAGGCCCTTGTGAAGGATATCCAGCATGAGGCGCGCACCGCGCTCGCCGGTGGTGTAGGCGTCCGCGTGCGGATAGGTCTCCCAGGCCACGAGCGCGTCTGCATGATGCACCATCTCTTCCGTCACGTGGGCATGAAGGTCGAGGGTGGCGATGATGGGAATATCGGCGCCCACCATTTCGCGAAACGCTTGAATCAGATCGCCTTCGGGATCGAAAACATCCTCCACTGTAGCTGAGCCGTGGAGCGGCAGCAGGATGCCATCAACAGGAAGAGTGTCCGATAGGCGGCCCTTCAGTTCTTCTTTGATTGTCCCGTAGCATTCGGAGGTCAACGGCCCGCCCGGACATGAGCTTGTGAACATCAGCGGAACAATCTGCTCACCCTCCGCGTCCAGTGTGTCGAGCATGCCGCCAACCACACCGCTCCGCAGATTGAGCATCTCCTCGGCCTGCAGGTATTCCTGCTGCTTGAACCGTTCCATGTCGATGGGCACGCCTCCGAGGCAATTGCATTCGGTGAGGAATCCGCCCACTGCGATGCGAAAGCTCATGCATGCCCCTCTTCGAATGGCAGTGATTTTGGGAAGTATTCCTTGCCGAACATCATGTCCGAGTAGCTGCCATCCGGCATTTTCAGCGGGTCGGCCATCCGCAGTTTATCGACGGCATCCATGTCGAGTTCGATGCCCAGCCCGGGCTCGCGGCTGAGTGCCAGTTGGCCATCGGTGATCTGGAGCGGCTCGGCGAGCAGTTCTTTGACGAAAGGATTATCCGTGCGATCCACCTCCACCGTGATGCCGTTGGGCATGGCGGATATCACATGCGCGTTAGCAACGATAGCGACCGCGTCACTCCATGTGTGCGTAGCGGCGCGAAGTCCATGCTTGTGCGCGAGTTCGCAGACCTTGACGACTTCGCTGATGCCGCCACAGCGGGAGGCATCCGGCTGAACGATATCAACGGCGCCGGCACGGATGAGCTCTCTAAAGCCCTGGATACCGAATTCGTTTTCGCCTGCAGCAAGGGGCACATCAACCTCGCTGCGCAGCGCGACATAGGAATCGATATCTTCCGGCGCGAAGGGCTCTTCGTACCAGAAGACGTTTTCATTGGCGAAGTGGCCTCCCATTCGTTTGGCCACTTCCAGCGAATAGCGCATCGACGTATCGACCATCAGATCGTTGTCGCTGCCGATGGCCCTCTGCACGGCGCGGACGGCTTCGACATCAAATTCCTCGCTGCGTGCGAGCCGCATTTTCATCCGGCGGTATCCGGCCTCGAGATGCGATTCCGCCTCGGTCACGAGGTCTTCGATGCTGCTCCAGAGGAGCCCGCTCGCGTAGGCAGGGCAACTTGGCTGTTCGCCGCCCAGGAGCTGCCAGACGGGTTTTCCTTCGCTTTTGCCTTTCAGATCCCAGAGGGCGGTATCGATGCCGCCCAGCGCGGTCATGGCCGCGCCCTTCCTTCCATACCAGCGTGTGATGCCGTACATCCTGTGCCAGATGCCATCGATATCCGTGGCATCTTCGCCAACCAGAAGCGGTGCGAGCTGTTCGTTAATGACCAGGTAAAGCAACCCCGGATGCGAGTAGACCGATCCGATACCAGTATGCCCGCACTCCGTGTGAACCAGAACCAGAGTGGTGACCCGGCTGGTGCAAACTCCACCGGCATATTGAAAGCCGGCGCGCCCCGGATAATCAAAAAGTAGATTGATAGCTTCGACGTGTTCGATCTTCATGATTGGGGTCTGCAGTCACTTGAATGGAGTCTTCTTCAGGCTGTGTATGAGGATTGTCCACGACAAAGAAAACGTCAACCGCCTGCCAGCCCGGTCCTCCTTTACCCATGAATGTGGCGTCGTTCATCTACAACCAGATCCGACAGTTGCCAACGCCAGCCGGCTTCCAGACAATCCCATTCTCCATTCACCATTCACCACCATTCAACCATTCACCATTCACCATTCACCATTCACCTTCTAACCCTCCTCCCCTATGTCCCTGACTAAGTTTCTGAAGCCGCTGGCTAATAACGATGAGCTCGCAGACCCCTGCATCATGGTCATCTTCGGCGCGTCCGGCGATCTGACCAAACGTCTCCTGATCCCCTCGATCTACAACCTGGCTTTTGACCGTCTGCTCTCGCCTGATTTCGCGATTATCGGCATCGCGATGGACGACTTTACGAGCGATAGCTTCAGAGAAAAGATGTCGCAGGATGTCCGGGAGTTCACCACACACGATGAAGTGGATGATGAAATCTGGCAAGACCTGGAGAGCCGCATCTACTACACACCGGGCAATTTCGATGACCCTGAGGCATATCAAAGTCTGTCGAAACTCGTCAGTGAATTGAACGAAGAATATAACGCGTGCGGCAATGTTCTCTTTTACATGGCAACCCCACCGGTCGTTTTCGGGATGGTCTCGAGCAACCTCGAAAAGGCCGGATTCAAGGAGTTGGGCGACGGATGGAAACGGATCATTGTGGAGAAACCCTTCGGGCACGACCTCCAATCCGCCATCGACCTGAACAAAGAGATCCTGTCATTCTGGGATGAGGAACAGGTCTTTCGCATCGACCATTATCTCGGTAAGGAAACCGTTCAGAATCTTCTCGCCTTCCGTTTTGCCAACGGGATGTATGAGCCGCTCTGGAATAAGAACTTCATCGATCATATTCAGTTCACCGTTGCTGAAAAGGTGTGCGTCGAGGGGCGAGGCGGGTATTACGACAGTTCCGGCGTGTTGCGGGACATGATTCAGAATCACATGTTTCAGATGCTCTCGTATGTGTGTATGGAGGTGCCGATTTCCTTCGCTGCCGATGCAATTCGCAACGAAAAAGCAAAGCTCCTGGACGCGGTGAAAATCTTGAGTGTTGATGAGGTTTTGCAGAGCACAGTGCGGGGCCAATACGGAGCGGGCACGAAACCGGACGGCCAGGAGGCAGTCGCCTACCGAGAAGAGCCGGACGTGAATCCACAATCGAATACTGAGACCTTCGCGGCCTTGAAGCTGGCCGTCGACAACTGGCGTTGGGAAGGGGTGCCGATCTACATTCGCTCGGGCAAGGGGCTGTGGAAGAAGGACACGGAAATCGTGGTCCAATTCAAGAAGGCGCCGGAGGTCATTTTCCGGAACACTCCCGCGGCAGACGATCTGGAATCCAATCAACTGATCTTCCACATCCAGCCTGACCAGGGGATCGAGGTCCGCTTCCAGGCCAAGCAGCCGGGGCCCAAGATGAATCTGAGCACGGTGAACATGCACTTCTCTTATGGCGACGCGTTCGAAGCCGCACGAAGCACGGGGTACGAGGTCATGATCTACGATTGCATGATCGGCGATGCGACCCTTTTCTCCCGCACCGATCTCGTGGAATCGGCATGGAAGATAGCGCAGCCCATGCTCGATGTCTGGAATGCCATTCCTGCGACAGATTTCCCTAACTATCCGGTCGGCTCATGGGGGCCGAAATCGGCTTTCGATTTGATCGAAAGAGACGGCAGGCGCTGGGTGGAAACCATCAGCCGCGAGGTACTCGAACAAGTGCCCCTATTCGAAGGGGGAGATCCGGTGTTTCTCCATTCCCTTGTCATGATGTTGAAGCCGATGGTGGTGAAGGAAGAGGAATTCATCATCGAACGAGGTGATGTGGGGACGGAGATGTACTTCATCAATCGCGGAGAAGTAGAGGTTTTGGATGTGAACGGTAAACAGATGGCTGTGCTCAGTGAGGGGAATTTCTTCGGCGAGATCAGCCTTCTGTTTGCACAGGAACGCACGGCTTCCATCAGGGCCTTATCCAACTGCGATCTGTTTGTTCTGGAGCAAGACGATTTTGTTCAGGCGTTGAAAGATCGGCCTCAATTCGCCGAATCTATCATGGAGGTGGCAAAGAAACGCTACCACATCGCTATCGAGACAAATCAGCTCATGGGCAGCGAAAGTGCAAAGAATGCCAAATCGGCTACCAGAGTGTTTCGCGCAATGAAATGATCACCTTCAGGTACTGTTGCCCTATATCAGTCTGCTCACAGTCAGCCATGAGATTACTGCTCCTGACACTCATCCTTAAGCTTCCCCTCCTTGCTGAGAGCAGGCTGATATCGTTTGAAAAGCCTTATCCCACTTTTGGCTCGATCGTCAGGGCCGATCCTGCTCTCGACGACATCATTCTTTCTAATGCGAAAATCGAAAAGCTGGCGAGTGGCTTTATATGGGCTGAGGGGCCCGTTTACGTGCCCGATGGAGATTACGTACTGTTCAGCGATCCGAAAAAGGGAACGGCCTACAAATGGAAGGAAGGGGAGGGCGTCAGTGTTTTTCTAAAGCAGAGCGGCGGGATTGCGCCGAATCCTGGCTTCAAAGAACCAGGCTCAAATGGCCTGTTTCTGGATAGAGACGGCAACCTGCTCTTGTGCCAGCATGGGCTGCGGCGGGTGGTACGGTATGTCCATGGAAAGTTTGAATCCCTCGCAGACAACATCGATGGAAAGAGGTTCAACAGCCCGAACGATCTCACCGTCCACAAGAACGGCAGCATCTATTTCACTGACCCCCCGTATGGCTTGAAGGGAGGATGGAGGTCGAAGCTCCGTGAGGTGAAATTCACGGGGGTATACAGAGTCAAGCCAGGCAGGAAGGTTGAGATCATCAGCACCGGGCTCGCCCCGAATGGCATTGGCCTCTCACCAGATCAGAAGGTGCTGTATGTGACACACGGCCGCAGCATCGTGAGATTTCATCTCAACGAAGACGGCAGTGTCTCAGGGTCGCACAAGCCATTTTTTGATTTCAGAGCCGCAGGACTTAATGGAGGGCCAGACGGAATGGCGATAGACAACCGCGGAAATGTGTTCGCCGGCTTCCTCGGCGGCGGTGTCGTTGTCATCTCGCCGAAAGGGAAGTATCTGGGAATGATCAAAACCAGCGTGCGAACCGCTAATTGCGCGTTCGGGGATGACGGCCATACCTTGTACATCACCGCAAATGATTCACTGGTTCGGGTCAGGGTAAAGACGAAGGGCCTGTAAAGGCGCATCCTGCCGTTTGAAGGCGGGGCCAGTGTGTTTGAGTGACTCGCCGAACCTGCTGCTTGTGCTAAATTCCTCCTCCGGCATTTTCCTGCCTTATTGACGCCTTTTGTGGGACGGGCGTCCCTCGCCATGAAAGTCGGAACGGCTGTTCCCACGTTGCCCATTTTCCTCTCCCATGCCCGCAATTATCCCTACCGACCGCATTCTTCAGGACGTCAATCCAGCCCAGGCAGAGGCCATTAAGCATGTTGAGGGGCCATTGCTCGTGCTCGCGGGGGCAGGCAGCGGCAAGACCAGAGTCGTTACCAGGCGGGTGACGCACCTGATCAGCCAGGGGGTAAGGCCATCCCAGATTCTGGCCATCACATTTACCAACAAGGCCGCGGGTGAGATGAGGCGGCGGGTCGAAAGCATGGTGCCCGAGGCCCGCCTGAACGTCTCCACGTTTCATTCGTTCGGTGCGCGGATGCTGCGCCGGTATATCAATCGAATCGGCCGCGAGAATAATTTCACTATTTTTGATCAGGACGATCAGCTCAAGCTGGTGAAGGAAGCGATCAAGAAAGTGGAGGTCGATACAGCGAACTTTGCGCCGGCCAGCCTGGCATCCACCATCAGCCGGGCGAAAAACGACCTCTTGAATCCCAAGGAATTTGGGGAACGGGACACCGATTACTACGGGCGCGTCGCCACCAAGGTCTACCGCCATTACGAAGAGCTCCTGGTGGAGAACAATGCGCTGGATTTTGATGACCTGCTGGTCAAGTTCCTTCAGGTTATGGTCGATTGCGACGAAGTGCTGGAACGCCTGCAGCAGCAGTTCCGGTTTGTGTTGATCGATGAATATCAGGACACCAATCGGGCTCAGTATTACCTGGCCCAGATGCTCGCAGCCCGGCATCGCAACCTGCACGTCACCGGTGATCCGGATCAGTCGATCTACAGTTGGCGCGGGGCGGACATCAAAAACATCCTCGCTTTTGAAAAAGACTATCCCGAATCCAAAGTCGTCCGGCTTGAGCAGAATTATCGCTCGACTAAGAACATCCTCGCCGCGGCCAACGCGGTCATCAAGAACAACAAGCAGCGAAAAGAGAAGAACCTGTGGACCGAAAACGAAGACGGCCAGCTCGCCTGCAGAATCTATTGCGAGGATGAAACACACGAAGCCGATCTCGTGGCCGACCGAATCAAGGAGCTGACTCACAACGACCAGTTCCCCTATTCAGATATCGCCGTTTTCTATCGCACGAATGCCCAGTCGCGGGTGTTGGAACAATCGCTGATTCATCGCGAGATTCCGTACGTGATCATCGGTGGCCTTGCCTTTTACGAGCGCAAAGAGGTAAAGGACGTTCTTGCGTACGTTCGCTGCGTGGTGAATCCGAGAGACAGTGTCAGCCTCAGCCGAATCATCAACGTGCCCACACGGGGCATCGGCAAAGCCACCATCCAGTCGCTGATGGATTACGCTGATTTCGCCGGGGGCACTTTGCTGGATTCAGTTAAGAATGCCCCGGCTGTCGGACTGAGCAAACGGGCTTTGAACGCGGCTCAAAAGTTCGCAGAGCTTTATGACGCCCTGACGGATATTCCTTTGAAACCGGTCGCGGACTTTTTTCAGCGCGTGCTCGACGTGACCCAGTATGTCGAGTTTCTCGAGAAGTCGAAGGATGAGAATGCAGAGGACAGAATTGAGAACGTTCTCGAACTGATCTCAGCCGCCCAGGCTTACGACCTCCCGCATCCGGACGGCGAC
>JASLXP010000736.1 GCA_030740295.1 Planctomycetota bacterium | reverse complement strand
GTGTGTGGGGGGGTTTTTCTTCCGTTTTGGCGGGTTTTGGCCCCCCCCCCCCCTCCCCCCTACCCCCCAACCCGCTTTCCCCCCACCCCCGCTCGTGCCGAAGGAGAGTTTCAACTTCTCATGGTAGCGAATACTGAACTCTTATTCAGAACCTCTCGCGCCACTATGGATACTGAAAAGGATGTCATCCCCTTTCACCGAACCAGACCTCCGGCAACTCGAGACCAAGGGAATCTCACTCGCCGAGGCCGAGCGGCAACTGGAATTGTTTACGCGGGGATTTCAGCCTGCTGAGCTCGTTCGGCCCTGCACTGTCGGTGATGGTATTCTGCCCATCGAGGCATCCGGGCAGATTCCGGGTGACTCTCCATTGAGCATCCTTGCTCAGTCCCATGCCGAATTGATCGCATCCGCAGAAGCCGCGGCTGCGGAAAACAGAATCCAAAAATTCGTCCCCGCCTCAGGAGCGGCGACCAGGATGTTCAGCGAACTCCAGTGGGCATGCAAGCCTGAAGCGTCACTCGATGATGCAAGGCACGCGGAGTGTGCAGTGGCTGATGTGCTCGAAAGAAAATCGGAATTTGCTTTCTATGAAGAATGGGATGCCACCGCGCAGCGAATTACTGGAAACTCTCTGGACGCTTTACAGGAGGCCGGTGAACTGTCCTCTATCTTCCGTACGCTACTCACTGATGAGGGCCTCAATTATCAGAACCTGCCCAAGGCTCTTCTGAAGTTTCATCACGGGGCAAAGCCTCGGACCCCGTTGGAAGAACATCTTGTAGAAACAATGGCCCTCGCGGGCGCTGATGGCGAACTCCATTGCACCGTCTCAGAAGAACACCGTTGCCTTTTCGAGCAGCATCCGGTCAATACCAGGACGCCCCATCCTCGCATGACGCTTTCCATTCAGGAACCGTCCACAGACACTATCGTCGTCACGCCGGAACATGTGCCCATAAGAGATGACGGTGGCAGCCTTGTTTTCAGACCTGGCGGACACGGTGCGCTGTTGAGAAATCTTCAGCGACTACAGTCAGAAATAGTTTTCATCAAGAATATCGACAACGTGGTTCCTGAAGCGTTGGCGCATGAAACCTGGGTATGGTCAAAACTGATCATCGGCGTCCTGAACAAAACTATCCGGAGAGTGAGAGACATCCTCATTTCTCTGGATGCCTCGAACAAACAACCCTTATTGCCCTCAGACATGGACACGTTAGAAAAGGAGGCACACAGTCTGTTCGGTTACGAAGAAACCGACAATGGCGCGGATCGAGCCAAAAACCTATTCAACTATTTGAACAGACCAATCAGGGCATGCGGCATGGTCCCTAATCAAGACGAGCCGGGTGGCGGCCCTTTCTGGATCAGGTCTCAGGATGGAACTATTTCAAGGCAAATCGTGGAAAAGGTACAGGTTGATCTAAACTCAGAAGATCAGGCCGCGATCTGGCGCGCCTCAACACATTTTAATCCAGTATTAATTGCCTGTGGATTGAACGATTTCCGGGGAAGGCCATTCGCGCTCGAGGATTTCGTAGATGACGACGCCGGCATTATTAATAAAAGAGAATCCGATGGGCACGAAATCTTAACCATGGAACTGCCCGGGCTCTGGAACGGCAGCATGTCCAACTGGCTTACTATTTTCGTGGAAGTCCCAATCAGTAATTTTAATCCAGTAAAGACTATTCTGGATCTTCTCAGACCTGTGCATATCGCATCACGTGGTTAGTAATGATATTCCGCGCTTCTTAATTCTTTGCCTGGTTCACTCCACCACACCTCACGTCGTTCATTCCTCAGATTAGCTGCTGCAGGCAGCACTGCGGCTCTCATCCCTTCCTGCTGGAAATCACCACCATCGAAGTCATTCGATATTCCCGGTGAATTCGTCGGCGGAAGTTTCAGAATCGGCCACCTTTTGCGGCAACCGGACTTCGCTTCAAAGATCCCTGAAGAACCTGAAGAAGGATTCGAGGTCGCCATTGTCGGAGGTGGCATCTCCGGCCTGAGCGCGGCGTGGAAGCTCCGGAAGAGCGGTGTAAAGAACTTGTGCGTTCTCGAACTCGAGCCCTGGTTGGGCGGCACTTCCTCTTTTGGCAAGGCAAACGGCACTGAGTTTCCGTGGGCTGCGCACTACCTGAATATTCCACCGCCTGAAGCCGATTGCCTGAACGAAGTGCTCGAAGACATCGGAGTCATTCGCGGATTTGACAAAAGCGGCTTCCCCGAGATTCCGGATGAATATCCTCTGAAGTGGCCAAAGGAACGGCTCTTCTGGAAGGGACAATGGCGGGAGTGGAATCCCTACTGGAAAGCGCCGGAGTGGGAACGGGAAGTCCTGATGCAGTTCGAGGACGACATGCTGCGCTGGACCCTTTTCAAAGGGCGTGACGGCCGCCGCGCTTTCGCCTTGCCGGTGATGTACAGCTCACGAGATCCCCGCGTCCTCAAGCTCGACCAGATTTCATTCAAGGACTACATCCGATCCAAGGGCTGGAACTCCCCTCGCCTCGACTGGGAGCTCAACTACGCGTGCCGTGACGATTACGGCGGCACCATCGAGACTATTTCTGCGTGGGCGGGCATCCATTACCACGCCTGCCGAAATTACGACCCACGGCTCCATAAAGAATATCCCTCGCACACTATGACCTGGACGGCGGGGAACGGTTTTCTTGTGCAGAAGCTGGCTGAAGGAATAGCAGACAAGCGCACCGGCTGCCTGGCACTCAGTATCGAAAACAGAAAGGGACGTACTGAAGTCGGTTATTACGACGTAAGAAAGGAAAGCTGTCATCGCGTCCGCGCGCGAGCCGTAGTATTCGCCGCCAAACAACACACCGCGCCGTTCGTTATCCGCGATCTGCCCGAAGAACAGAAAGAGGTCTTTTCCGAAATCACGTTTACGCCCTGGCTGACGGCCGCGATTCATGTGAAGCGTCTGCCAACGGAGGTCTTTCACCCGCCAGCGTGGGACAACATGATCTACAAGGGCGACGCGCTCGGATACATCGTTGCCGATCATCAGATTCGTGAGCAGCGCGAGACCGATGCGCCTTCCGTGCTTGTTTACTATTTGCCATTCTTTGAAAAAGTGGACGACGCCCGCAGTCGTCTTCTGGATCGGAATCACAAAGACTGGGTGAACGTCATCATGAACGACTTGTCCCGAGCCGATGACGAGCTGGCCGATCTCGTGCAGCGCATCGACGTCTATCGTTGGGGCCACGCAATGATTCGGCCCGATCCTGGCACGCTCTGGGGAAAGAGCAGCGAATTACGGCGGCGCCCGTTCGGCCGGGTGTTCTTCGCCTCCTGCGATGCGACCGGTCTTCCCCTCTTCGAGGAGGCGTGCTTCAACGGGATACGCGCGGCTGAAGAAGTCATGGAAAAACTGGATGTCGATTTCGATACATCACTGAAAGGGCTGGATCCTGCTTCCACTTTGTGATTCGGAACGTCATTACAGCCTGCGATTCAGCGGTCTTCATGCCTGCTCATGAAGCCTTCATCGTAAACTTCGAGCCCGTTGAGCTGGGGCTCAGCGCCGGCCCTCAGGGATCCCGCTGTTGGTAAGAACTCGAGTCGCAATGATTTCGATGCCCGGACCCCTGTGAAAGTTCTCGTGAACGCCTTCCGAGTCCCGCCGGCCTCCTTCCGGATGTCCAAATCCTTCAATACGACCTCGTCCTGAAGCTTCACACTGAAGACACGTGCACCAACGGGCAGATCTTCCAGCTCGGCAAAATGCAAACTCACGGTGAATGACCGGCTCCCTCTTTCCGGCGGCTCATCGAAACCGGCCGGTGCGAAATTTTCGCAGCGGGGGCGGCCGTGGTAGCCAAGGACCATGAGTGCTTCGCCAATGTTGTGCCGCCGATTGATCTGAAAATTTATGGATAGCGTGGCCGGGTCGAGCCCGGCGCCAGAGAGGGCGCTCAACGGGATGGCCGATTCGGTCACGAACCCTTTTTCGTCCGCCGATACTTTGCTCGTCCAGTTGCCGTTCCAGCGCTTGTCTCCGTTGCGTTTCTCCGTTGCGAGCGCATCAAAGAGGGCCCCACCTGCCGAAATCCCCAAGTGGACGACGCGCTTCGATCTGGCGTCACTTATAAAGATTTCCCAAGAGTCCTCCCGGTACACGTCTGAATCCCGCCTGGTCATTTTCTTGTTCCAGCCGTATTTACCCAGCCGGTTAATGACAGGCGGCCGGAACGAAGCGATATAGATATTCGTTCTGTCGTAGCGGAGGAAGACCTTCGTTTTGCTGTCGGGCAAATTGGACTGCGGCTCGCCCCATTCGCCCTCCTCGAGCCGGCCATCCAGGTTCGGCGGATTCGCGGTGGATTCAAAAACGATCTGCGGCATGAAATCCAGTTCCAGGATTGCCTTGCGGATACCTCGAACGCAGGAGGCATAGATCCAGGGCTTGTCCGTTCCAGCGATTGGGACGCGCTCGGCATTGAGTCTGAAGGCCCCACCCCGGAGTGTCGAGCCGATGGCCTGACCGCCTGCGCCTTCGAGCTTGAGAGGTACCACCATGGCCAGCGGCATCTTCTGCTGAGGGACGCCGGGGATGTTCATCCAGGAGTTGCCGCCAGGTGTTTTAGGCATCAGCATTTCTGTGGTCGGCGGTCGAGGATATCCAAGCCACAGCGAACCCTTTTCATCACGCCGGTCTCCGGGCGCTCCGAGATTCAGAGCCGCTTGCCTGACCAGAGAATCTGCCTGCCAATCGTAGAAGAGGGCCCAATCTTCCTGCAGGCGACGCTCTGCGGGAGCGAAGGCGAGGCTTGTCTGATAGCTGTACGAACACTCGCAACTGCTGCTGCCTTCGTTGACGATCCAGAGCCCCATCGCGGCAATCGTGCTGTAACCGCAAGCGGGACGGAGCCCGCCGAAGTTTCGCATGCCGCTGTCGTCTTCGAAATCATAGATGCCGAGTGCGCCGGAACGGGTGAACAGACTCGCCCCTGAGGTGGTGTATCCCGAGCAACCGAACGCTTTCATCCATGCCTTTTGCATCCGTGTGCCGGTGAGTGGATGCGCCCTGGCTGCGCGAGTAATGGACGCATCCACACCGGGACGCGTCCATTTGCGGAATCGTTCGGGGATTTCGTCGAGGATCTCTGTTCGTTCTTTTTCCCTGCCGGAAGCAGGATCGAGAATGATGGCGGTCGTGCCTTTGCCGTCATCTCCTGAGGGGGTGAGGAGATAGACATTTGTAGCGTCCGCGTTGAGCGAGCGCAGCCTTGGGATCGTCTTGCTCCAGAGCTCCAGGCCGTTGTAGGCGTCCACCGCGATGAGGTGCCCTTCACCCATTACGAAATATCTGCCATCCGCGAAGGCCAGCGTCTGATTCCGATACTTCCGGCTCAGCATCCGTGCCGGACCCGGGCCGCCGAACCAGATAGGACGCAGCGGCCACTTCACCCGATTCTCGACCGGCTTTTCTGAATCCCAATCCAGCGCGCCGGGCAGTTTGCCTCGAACGACTCTTACGGGTTGGTCTCCGTGCTTGATTTCATCTGCTGGAACTTTGGAGGTTTTCAGGTAGCTCGGATCATCCTTGCCCTGGTCGGTTAACAGCAGCGTCCCTCCCCGCGGTCGCAAGAGACGGTATAACTCGTCAGCCTCGATATTCGGTCTGCCCTGGACGATGATGGCATTGGCAAAGTATTGGGCGAATGGCAGCCGGCCGTTTGCCTTGACGAAATGAACGTGGATTCGCGAACCGTAAATGGATGAAGTGACGAGAAGTTCGTTGCGCAGCTTCGCCACTTTCGACTCATCACGCAGCACAACGATGCAGTGAAGAGCAGTCGCCGCAGCGAGCGTCCTCGCCAGGCCGGCATCGCCGTCACCAAGCAGGAGCGCGTAGCCTTGATGAATACCCGCGGATTTCAGGGCGCTCATCACGCCACCGTAAGAAGCGTCCGGTCTGATTTCCTGTTCAGGCTTCTGCCTGTGGATTGAAGCCTCGCCAGCAACTGACTTATCAGTTGCGAAGCAGGAGATCTCTCCCGAGTCCGTCGTCACGATAAGCCGGCCCCCGCCGACGGCGAATCCCCTCGCTTTTCCCTTCACATCCCCGCGCCAGAGCGTTCTTTCTTTATCGTGCCTGGTGATCTCGACGTAACCATCCTGGCCGATGACAAGCCGGTCGCCTGATTTGATCAGGCCAAATGCCTTCATCGAGTAGGCCCTCTGATTGCCGATGACGACGCAGGTCTTGCCGTCGTAAAGAGAGTACTGCTTCTCTCGATAAAAGACCGAGTGCTGCGGCACGGAATGCCTGGCATCGAAGAACTTGCCCGTCTTCACCGAAGCTGCACGGACGCCGAGCGAGCTATAAAAGTTCTTGCTGAATGCAAAGAAACGGTCGCCACGAATAGTCAGCCAGGTGCCGCCGAAACCGTTGTTCTTATGGCCGGGATCGTGATGAAGGAGTTTGCCGGTCTTGCGGTCATATGCCGCAGGGGCAGTCCTGCCCGTAGGTACGAGAAGCGTGTCGTCCGTGGCAAGAAGGTAACCTTGGGGATTGACGCCGGTCAGCGAGAAGGTTGCATGCGCTACCATCAGGCCAATCGTACCGCTGGTATCGTTGCACCAGATAACGGCTCCATTTTTCGCACCCAGCGCATAGACGTACACCCCCTCCGCGGCCCACATCCCCGCAGCAAAGTAGACGACGCCCTTGTCGACAAGAACGCTCGTCCGGATGGGCCATCGCGAGATCATTCTGCCGTTGCCCAGGAAACGTTCATCGATGGGCGCAGCATTGAATTTCCAGACGAGCTCGCCTGTCCCGGCATCCACGCAATAGACCCAGCCGTCATCCGAACCAAAGTAAGCCTTCCCTTCATAGATCTGAGGCGCAAAGCGGACCGGGCCGCCCGTGATGAAATGCCATCGCTCTTCGCCGGTTTTCAGATCGAGAGCACGAACAGCGTCGTCGGAAGAAGAGCCGAAGCAGACCAGCCCTTCCGCGATCACCGGCTGCGGCGCGTAATCGAAATCCAGCCGATTCAGATTCTTGACCGGCTCAGGCCACGCGGGAGCAGGAGCTTGCGCGCTTGTGAAACGCCAGGCCGCCTTCAAAGGAAGTTTCAGAGCCTGCTCAGTCTCATTGCTCCGCCTGATATCGGCCGCGTAGGTTGGCCAGTCTGCCTCGAGCTCAGAAGGCAGGTGGCACAGCAGGATCAGAAAGGCCATGGATGAGATCATTTCTTTATCTTCTGTTCCACCAAACTGCCCGGTGCATATCACAGAATCTTGAAATGGGCGAGCAGATTGGGCAGGTCAACGCTATCCAGAGCTACCTCCACTTCGGAGTTTAGATCCAGATCTTCGTTCGCATAAATCCGCGCCTCCATTCCGATTTCCGGCAGGAGTGTGATGACCTGCTGGCGGCGCCTGCCGACGACGATTCCTTTGCCCCGCCATTCCTGTTTCTGCTGCAGGTGGACCAGTGTCCAGTGCTGGCGAGAGTTCCGTTCCGCGCGCCGGAGCTCGGAAGCCAATGCCTCCGCAGCGCCGACTCGTTCGAGCAGATCTTGCGCTGGGATCATAGGTTCGTCGCTCAGGTGTGCCCGGACCTGCTGGTGAACGACCAGATCCAGGTAACGCCTGAGAGGGCTGGTGGCCTGAACGTAGGCCTCGAGCCCGAGCCCGGAATTGGAAGAGGGCACACTGCGCAATTGGCTGCGTCTGAGTGACCGGCGAAGCGCGAACATGCCGGCCGTATCGCTCGGCCTCTCTTCCATGGCCGGCGGTTCCTGCGTGCTGAAAGGCAGGGGGATTTCGTTCTCCGCGGCGTATTTTGCCACGGCCTCGCCGGCGATCAGCATCGCTTCCATGACCAGGGATCGGCTCTTATGCGCGGGCAGTGGAGTGATGGTGACTTCCCCATCCTCCACCTGGACTCTTACCTCCGGCAGACTGATCTCGACTGCGCCGTTTTGCTTCCGCCTTTCGAAAGACCTGTCAGCCAGATTCGCCAGTTCGTCAAACGGCGATTGCGTCAGCCGGGTTTCCGCTTCCTCATAAGTGAGCCGTTGAACGCGCACGAGCGAGCGATGCACTTCGACTTCTTTCGCCTGTGCATTCTCCGACAGTGAAATCCGAAATGAGAGCGCGGGCGATACCTCATTCAGTCCTAATCCAAGCTGGGCAGTCGCGGATTCCGGCAGCATATGAACGATCTGTTCGGGCAGATAAAGATTCGATGCCCGCGAACGCGCTTCGAGATCGGTGGCGAAATCCGGCCGGACCAAAGCAGCAACGTCAGCCACGTGAACCCACAGCGTGTCGCCATCGAGGCTGAGTGCGTCATCGGGATCGGTGCTGCCTTCGTCATCGATGGCGAAGGAAGCGAGATGTGTAAGGTCGAGACGCTCCTCTTCCGGCAATGGGGGCAATTCGGCTTTGGCCACCTCCATGTTGATGCCCTCTCTTGCCGGGTAAGGATTATTAGATACATCCCAGTGCCCGACTCGCAGAAGAAGTGCATGCCCATTCTCCGCGGTCTCCGCGCTGGCGAGTTCTTTGAGCAGGCGGCTTGATTTTGATTGGCCTATCGCGAGTGCTTCGACTTCCTCAAGATAATGCTTATCTCCGGGCGCGATGCTGCCGGCTTCGATCCTCTGCTTGAACTCTTCCCAGGATTCTCGCTCCTGCTCCCTGGCCTCACGGCGGGCGCGCTCAGCAGCGACTTCACTCTCCGTGCGTGCTCGAATCTCTTCGGGCTTCCCTTCAAAGTAGAGCCCATCGGCGACACTCTCCCAGGCGGCCCATGCGGTGGTTGGAGTAAACTCGTTGAAGGCGAGTTCGGCGAGTTCCGAAAGGTCCGTCGTTTCCCCGGCGAGCATCTCCCACGCGGTCTGAAGATCTCCCTCACAACTGGTCAATTCACCAAGCGCCTTTATCGGCCCGGGATGCAGAGGAAGGACATCCTTGTGCCGCACCTTCTGTGTCTTGCCACCGGCAAGCTCAATCTCAATGCGTTCACCGGCACTGATGACAATGGCGGGCTGTTCTTTATAGAGGACGAGGCTGCCTTTCATGGGCGAATGATAAAGAAACTGGGGTCTACTGCCGGGTGCGGGGCATTTTTCGAAACGCCCATAAAAAGAAAAGGTTTGGAGCGTCCTGAAAGAACGTTCCAAACCTTTCTATGGTGGAGGCCCCGAGCGGAGTCGAACCGCTGTACCTGGTTTTGCAAACCAGTGCCTAAGCCACTCGGCCACGGGGCCATGGGTCAAGCGGGCGGTGATTTTAAGTTCTGCATGCGCTTAGTCAAATACTGCAAAAGGGCCTCTAGGGCGGCTTCGGCGATGGAATTTTGTATTTCTGTACGGTCGCCAGAGAACTCAAAAGAGGAGGTCTCAAATCCATCCTCGGAGCTGATCGCTATGAACGCTGTGCCGATGGGTTTCGGGGAGCGTCCCCGGATGGGGCCGGCGATGCCTGTCTCCGCCAGGCCGAGAGCTGTGCCTGCGTTTATTCTGATCCCTTCGGCCATGGCTTCGGCCGATTTCGCTGAGACCGCTCCGTGTTCGGAAAGGTATTCTTCGGTGATTCCGAGCAGTTCAATTTTGCTTTGCTTGCTGTATGCGATGATGCCCCGTTCGAAGTAAGCCGAACTGCCGGGCACGCGGACTAATCGGCTGCAGATCAGGCCGCCGGTGGTGGCCTCAGTGATGGCGACAGTCAGGTTGAGTTTCGTTGCCAGGTCTTTGATTTCTTCTTCGGTGGTCATTGATTATGGCGGTGGTTGACGAACTCCATGCCCAAGTTACATTTCGCTGCTCACTGCAAAATTCAACTTTTCAGACGCCTTGAGGATACATGCCATGCAGGAATTCTTCCCGGGAGTTTCAAAGATTAAATACGAAGGGCCGGACTCGAAGGACCCGCTTTCTTTCAAGCATTACAACCCGAATCAGAAGGTGCTGGGCAAGAAGATGAAAGACCATCTTCGTTTTGCGGTCTGCTACTGGCACAGCTTCAAGGGCCTTGGCAACGACCCCTTCGGGCCGGGGACGATTATTCGTGAATACAACAACTCGAGCTGTCCCATGGAGGTGGCAGAGATGACGATGCACGCTGCCTTCGAGTTCTTCACGAAGCTCGGGGTTGAATACTGGTGCTTCCACGATCGCGATATCGCGCCGGAGGCGGATACTCTCGCGGAAACCAATGCCCGGCTCGACAAGATCGTGAAGCTCGCCAAAAAGCTTCAGAACGATAACGGCATGAAGCTGTTGTGGGGAACGACGAACGCTTTTTCGCATCGCCGTTTCATGGCCGGCGCGTCGACGAATCCTTCGCCGGCCGTCTTTGCGTACGCGGCATCGCAGGTGAAGAAGGCGATGGAAATTACGAAACAGCTCGGCGGTGAAGGCTACGTTTTCTGGGGCGGCCGAGAAGGTTACGAAACGCTGCTGAATACGGACATGAAGCGCGAGTTCGATCACCTCGGCCTCTTCCTCAACATGGCCGCCGACTACAAGAAAAAGATTCGATTCAAGGGCCAGTTATACATCGAGCCCAAACCGAAAGAGCCGACGAAGCACCAGTACGATTTCGACGCGGGTAACTGTTACGCCTTCCTGCAGAAGTACGGCCTGGTGGACCATCTCAAGCTGAACATCGAGGCCAACCACGCCACACTGGCTGCGCATACTTTCCATCACGAGCTCGAATTCTGCGTGGCGAATGACATCCTCGGATCCGTCGATGCCAATCGCGGCGATCTGCTGCTGGGTTGGGATACGGACCAGTTCCCGACGGATATCTACGATACGACCAAGGCCATGTACACCATCCTCCAGAGCGGTGGGTTCACGACCGGTGGTCTTAATTTCGATGCGAAAGTTCGACGGCAGTCGATCGATCCGGTCGATCTGTTCCATGCGCACATCGGCGCGATGGATTCCTTTGCCCGCGGCCTGAAGAATGCTGCAAAGATGCTCAGAGAAAGGAAGCTCGCCAGATTCGTTAAGCAGCGTTATCGCGGTTGGGACAAAAGTCTGGGCGCCAGTATCGAGGCTGGTAAGGAAGACTTCGAGAGCCTCGAGGCATACACGCTCAAGAAGGGCGAGCCAAAGATTGAAAGCGGCCGCCAGGAGATGCTGGAGAATATTCTTAACGAATATCTCTAAACAGAGCTCATGATTCGCCATCGAGAGAATGTGAAACTCTTCTGGTGGCACGAGAGGAGTTGGAGTAACGCCTTCATCAGGCGGGTCTGATCGTGCGGCGAAAGAGCCCGGCCAAAGCCGTTACTCCCCCGCTTCGACAGACCTGAAACTCTAAGCTCCTATTGAGTTCTTCTTACCTGGGGCAAACGGATTCAAACGAGTTCGGCTTCTGGTGAGTACCAGCAACACGAGCACTCTCAACATGTCCGATCGCGACACTGTACGGGCTCTGGCAAACGAATACCTGGAGCGTAACGAGCCCACTGCGTGGTTCGAGAAGCTGTATGCGATGGGCAAGGCACAGGCGGTGACGATCCCCTGGGCGGACATGGTTCCCAATCCGCATCTGACGGAGTGGCTTGATAGACAACAAGCGACAGGCGAAGGACGTGCACTGACCGTGGGCTGTGGACTGGGCGACGACGCGGAAGAGCTCAGCCGCCGTGGGTACAATGTCACTGCATTCGACATCGCGCCGACCGCCATCGAATGGTGCAGGAATCGATTTCCAGAATCGGAAGTCGATTACGTGGTCGCCGATCTGTTCGACACGCCCTCAGACTGGCACATGGCTTTCGACCTGATCTTCGAGGCATACACCATCCAGGCACTGCCGATTGACCTCCGGTCTCGCTGCATTCAGTCGCTGGCGGGACTCGTGTCGCCCGGCGGCGAAATCCTCATCGTTTCAAGAGGGCGGGAAGACGACGAGCCTGCAGATGATCTGCCGTGGCCAGCCTCCCGGAAAGAGCTGGCC
The DNA here is from genome assembly GCA_030740295.1 of Planctomycetota bacterium. The sequence goes on along the minus strand of JASLXP010000736.1, from coordinate 10,044 downwards.
GGTTTCCTGCATGCTGGTCTGAAAGAGAGCTCGTTCGAGGACTACTACGACGATGAAGACCCACCCAGGCGGCGTTTCAGAGTGGTGTGTAACAGAGGGTCTTGAGAGGCAATTACTGCAATCTTTCAGTTCTTTCTGCTCCTGGTTGGTTCCAATGGTCTGCTCAATAGTCCTCGGAGCGTTGGATCTGCATCTAATAGGATGGGAATTGAGCGATTCTTGAGAACCCGCCCGGTTACTCATCAAATTAAATAGACAGTTACAGTTCGCGGCGCGCATGATCGCTCAATTCAGGTGAAATAAGATCGAACTGGTTTGCCGCCTTGTGTCCCAGGAGCAAATCTCACTCTTCGAGGGAATTTCGGAAATCGTTGAGTGCCTTGCTGAGCATCTGTATTTTCTCACGCATGCCTTCGGCTTCTGTCAGCTCAGTTACCTGAGCGGGAACCGGCTTCGCCTTTTGCAGACGGGCCTGGTGGCACTTCCGGATGGTCCAGTCGATGACGTTCGTCTGTTGCAGTTTGTCGTTCCTGTAAAAGTCAGCGGACATCTCGTTGAGGATGCTGGCAATCCTGTCAGCCTTGCGCTTGAGGATCGACCGCGCATCGTCTCCGTACAGGAGCATCTCGCTCCTTGCAGCGTCGAAGCTGCCCTGGCGAATGGTTCGGTCAAGCATATCAGCGTATCGCTCATCAAGGTTCTTGTACCAGGATGAGCGTGCCTTCTGTTTGAGCTCGTTCGTCAGGCTGAATATTTCAAATACCGGCCAATCATCGGTCCGGAAAGGCGGGAGCGGGTTCTCCCATGGGCCAATGTTGGCGACCGGATACGATGCCCAGCCGTAGCGCAGGGCGACCGGTTGGTCCACCAGATCAGACCAGACCTCTAATGCCTTCTTGCTCTTATTCGGTACAACCTTGGCGGGGTACCAACGCTTATCGCTGCCGGCAATCAGGAAGCCGCTCATATATTGGGAATCATTGCCGGACCAGGGAGCAAAGTTGACTGGGCTCTTGACCACTTCGGTCTTCCAATCTCTGCCAACACGTTTTCGGCGCTGGCTCTTCTTTACAATGTGCACGAAGGCACGCCCGTTTTCGTATTCAACTTTGTCGAGCGAGTAGGACTCATCGGGAACCTTCTTGTACACATCGCGAAGCGCCCAGTGAACGGCTCGTTCGGCCAGGGGGCGTTTCCAACTGGGATGAAGGCCGCGGCCTACGTCGTGGGCCACGATGAAGCCAGTGTTCGGTGTCTTAAGGTGAGTCTCATGGTGAAACTCCCGGACAATGGCGGTGCGATGGGCCGCGCCGACTTCTGTCATAGGCATCTTGTTATGCCCGGCGCCCTGAAGAGTAATGATACCGAAGGGCAGCTTCTCATCACCGAAGGCAGCGCGGAACGATGGAATAATGCGGGGAAAGATGTGCCTGTAACGGGTGACGCTCCAGGTAAGTACCTGCTGCTCGCCCTGGAGGTACAGAACCCCACGAATGGCAAGCGATCCGATCGGCAGGATGCGTCCGTTGTAAAGACAGGAAATCTTGTAAGGGCTTACAGGAGCCTTCGGCGGGTTGTGCCTTGGCTCTCTTGGTGGCCGCTTGCCTTCTGTCTTCGCACCTGAAGGGAATACCCCCAACCACTGGAACTGGGCACATCTCCTCCTGCAGAGATACAAGAAAGACCCCATCTGCCGGAAAGCGATTCCCGTGATGGCTGAATTTCTTTACGAAAAGGCCAACGTTATCCCCGTCCGAGGCTTCTTTTCCGACGGCGCGCAGAACAGGGCCCTGGACATCATGCTTACGCAGTGGGACAGGGAAATGGAAAGAATGCCGCACGTTGTTCAAGCTCTCTGCCGCTGTCACGTGCGGCTCCCTTACAGCGATTATCCAGGCTGGGCAAAGTGCCGGGATTTAACAAAGAGGCTGCTTGAAAAGTTGACCGCCGTTTCTGCACCCACCATTCGTGAATGCATCGAAGAGGAGAAAGGATGGCTGAATCGGGCCTCAAAGGAGCACATATTCGCATTGTCGAGCAAGACCCGGAAGAAACAGTTCAGTCAGTCCATCGATGAACTCGAACGGATAGCCAAGACAGTGGAGTCAGGCAATCACTTCAAATTCGAGGTACCGAAGGAAAAGGAAGACAAAAATGGCGAACAGAAAGAGGAATTGCCGGATCTAGAAGAGGATCTGGACCTGGACTTATAGTTCTGCCCCGAATCGAATTTGCCGTTCTTCAGAGGATTGAGATGAACCAGCCGGCTGCGAAGAATTGGTTTACAGAGCGGTGATCGGCCCCCAAACTGATCTCGAACGAGCCCAGCTTAAGAATCGTCTCCCCGAGCAACGACAACACATCACCATGATCACCCCCACCTTTGACCGTAATTCTACTACCGGCCTCAATCTGAAATCCCTTGGCGACTACCTGGAGGGCGTCACCCATCAATGGTTGCTCGTCGCTCCTCACGCAAACTCGGGGATGCTCGAGATGTTCCGTGATCGAGATCGCCTGCCGATAAGGAACCTCGTTCCCTGGGCGGGGGAATTTGCCGGCAAATACCTCACCGCGGCCGTGCAGGTTCTCCGGCTCAACCAGGACTCTTGCCTGCGCGAACATCTCGATAAGTTTGTCAAAGACCTTTGCTCTCTGCAGGCCGACGACGGCTATCTGGGGCCGTTTCCGGCCGAGCACCGTCTGACGGGATGGGCGCCAAACTGTGGAGAAAACGGCGGCGGTACGTGGGATTCCTGGGGCCACTACCACGTGATGCTCGGGCTGCTTCTCTATCACGATGACACAGGTGATAAGCGTGCCCTGCGATGCGTGAAACGTATCGGGAACCTGTTCTGCGATATGTTCCTGGAAGGCGACCGGCGCCTCGTCGATACCGGATCTACTGAGATGAACCTCGCGCCGGCGCACTCGCTCTGTCTGCTTTACAGGAAAACGAAAGACCAGAAGTATCTCGACCTTGCGCTCAAGATCGTCGATGAATTTTCGGCGAAGGATTCCGATGGCGCTCCCCTGGCTGGTGACTACCTGCAGACCGCGCTCAACGGCGACGAGTTTTTCGAGACGCCTAAGCCGCGCTGGGAGAGCCTTCACCCCATCATGGCTCTGGCTGAGCTCTACTGGATCACGGGAGAGGCCCGCTACCGGGAGGCGTTCGAGCACACCTGGTGGAGCATCGTGCGCCTTGACCGTCACAACAATGGAGGCTTCTCCTCGGGCGAGAAGGCCCAGGGCAATCCATATCACCAGGGAGCTATTGAAACCTGCTGCACCATCGCCTGGGCCGCAATGAGCGTCGAGATGCTCCGGTTGTCGGGCAGTTCGATCGTGGCCGACGAGCTGGAAATCTCCACACTCAATTCAGTCGTTGGGCTGCATTCGAGCTCCGGGCGCTGGGTCACCTACAACACACCCATGGACGGCTTACGCAAGGCAAGCGCGCACGAGATTGTTTTTCAGGCCCGTGAAGGGACGCCGGAGCTCAACTGCTGCAGCGTCAATGGCCCGCGGGGGCTGGGCCTCATCAGCGACTGGGCTCTCATGAATGACGGGGAAGGCATCGTAGTGAACTGGTATGGCCGCAGCACAATGAAGACCAGACTCGAATCGGGCACACCGGTCAGGATCGAGCAGGAAACCAGCTATCCCCGCAAAGGGAAAATTTGCCTCACCGTCCGGCCGGCAAAGCCCGCGGAGTTTACGCTCAAACTCCGGATCCCTTACTGGTCCGCCGCGACAAAGGCCCGGCTGAATGGTAAGAAAGTTCCCGTCAACAGCGGCAGTTACCTTGCGCTCACGCGTAAATGGAAGGCCGGTGACCAAGTGAAGCTGTCACTCGATATGTCCCCCCATTTCTGGGTCGGCGAGCAAGAAAGCGAAGGCTTGGTCTCGATGTTTCGGGGCCCGCTGCTGATGACTTACGACCGCAGATTCAACACCATGGACCCGGCGGACGTCCCGGCCCTTGACGCGCGAAAGCTCAAGGGCAAAGTCGCAAAGCCCGATGATGTCTTTCCACCCCGTCTGCTTGTGGAATATCAATCCGCCACCGGAGAGAAGTTACGTCTGTGCGATTTTGGCAGCGCCGGCGAAGGGGGATCACCGTACCGTTCGTGGCTGAAAATCGAAGGTGTAGACAAGACCGGCTTCAGCCGAACCAATCCGCTGCGAAGCGGCCGACCCTGAGCATCTCACACACCGTAGCCGAATGCGCCAGAATGCCGTTGCCTGTGCCGGGTCTATTCAGCGGCCGGAGAGCCGTTGCTCTCCTCATACATATCGTAGTGTGATTTTTCCATGCCCAGGTTCTGATAGACGGTCTGCGCGATGTCGTTTTCGCGCTCCACGTAGAGGCGAAATCCGCAGACGCTGCCGCGCTTAAGGGACACGCGTTTCACGAATTTATAGAGGCCACGGTAGATACCCTCTCTGCGACGTTCCGCTATCACGTAGACGCTCTGAATCCACCAGAACCACGCGGCACGCCAGTCACTCCATTCAAATGTGACCAGGAGCTGGGCGATGACTTTGTCTTCCGATACAGCGACGACGTAGAAGCCGCGGTCGCCGCGGGCAAAGACTGAGCGCACACCTCGGCGAAGCGTTTCGATGTCAAGCTCTTTGTCTTCGGTTTCTTTAGCCATCAGGGCGTTGAACTGCACGATGGCTTCAGCATCTTCGGCATTGGCGAGACGAATTTTGTATTTAGGCGCCATGGATTCGCTTCCAGATTTGTTCGAGAACGATGGCGTTATTCATCGCGTCCTTCGCTGTAATCAGAGGCTCGGCTTCACCGGCAACCACCTCGGCAAGATGGTCGGCCTCGAGGGAGTAAATGTTGCCGCCGTTGTTGATGACGACCTCTTCGTTTTTGTCTTCCGCGTAAACGTAAAAAGAGGACTTGGCCGGATGGGGCTTCCAGGGATTGGGAATGATGATGCGTCCCTTGCTGCCAATGATTTCCGCGTAGCTGTTGCCTGTGGAGCGGATGCCGATGTCGAAAAGCGCCAGTGATCCGGAAGGGAACTGCATGATGCAGTTCAGAGTTTCATCGACCCCGGATTCCTCGCCCACCTGCCAGAGCGCTTCGACCCTGGTGGGCTCCGCGCCTGCGACCAGTCGCGAGAAATTGATGCAGTAACACCCGACATCATAGAGCCCGCCACCACGAAGATCCTTGTCCAGACGAACATTGTAGGAATCCGAAAAGAGCCCGTAGCAGAATGCGCTGCGAATGGTCCGGATGTCCCCGATACGTTCGTTGTCAAGGACCTCCCGCAGCTTGATGGTCTGCGGGTGAACGCGATACATAAACGCCTCGAGCAGGACTTTCCCGGTCTTCTGGGCCATGGCGATCATCTCATTGCATTCCATGAGCGAGACGCCCATCGGCTTTTCGCAGAGGACGTGTTTGCCGTTGGCCAGCGCACCCAGGACTGAATCCCGGTGGAGGGTATGTGGAGTACCCACATAAATCACATCAACGTTTGGATCTTTAATCAGTTCCGCATAGCTGCCACAAAAATTCGGCGCGTTGAATTCCGCAGCGAAATTGGCCGCCTTTTCTTTGGTGCGGCTTGCCACACCATAGAGGCTGGCATGCTTCGCACCCGCCAGACAACGAGTGAAGAGTGTGGACATCTTCCCCGTGCCGATGATTCCCCATTTAAGATTTTCGGGCATTAGTCTCCCCCTGATATGCCGGTCTGAATCAGGGAATTTTATATCGAGCCGCGGATGGGAAACAACAGGGAAAGTGAGCGGGACAGAACTTTGCTCAGTCGCTGAGGGAAGTCAGACGGTCGTGGAGGGGGCCGAAATCTGCCAGCGAATCGTTGTTGCGATGCGCGGCTGCCTCGGCAAATCTCACCAGCCCGACCACATCGTTGCCATCAAACGGGTAGGTCGCACAACCGATTACGACATCGAAGGCGCCATTCTCTGCACGGCATAGATTCTCCGCGCCGAGGACGGATTCAAGACGTTCGGCAAGCATGTAACTTTCAAGAAACTCGGTATTAGGCAGAAACAGGAGCACAGATTCAGAACCCCACCGTGCGGGGATGTCCTCACGGCGAATCACCGACCGAATCGTCAAGGAGATCTCACGCCAGAGATTCTGCGCAGCCTTGGTACCGTCTTCTTCCTGGACTTTTTCCATGCCCTGCAGCCGGATGAACAGCACGCTGAAAATGGTGGAGTGCCTGGACGCACGTGAAATCTCATCGTGCAGCCGCTCGACCAGATAGCGCGAGGTAAAAAGGCCGGTCTCTTCATCTCGGAAAACAATGCGAGAGGTACGCGGGGAGGCATTGTAAGCGATATATTGAGAGCAGCTCAGCAGCCCCCAGGTGATCAGAAATGCGCCCGTTGTAATGAGCACCATGCCCGCGACATCCAGGTGAGATATCGGCGGCAGAAGGACAAGCCGAAGACACATGACCACGAAGTAAACAATGGTCATGAAACCGGCGAACATGCCTAGTTTTCGGATCCGCTTTCTTACATCGAGGATCGGTTTGATCTCGGTCTGAGAGTGCGTGGACACATCAATACCGTTCAGTTAGGAGGGACCAAAAATCTGATGCCGCGCTGGGAGGGCTTTAATGCGGCTCAGGTTATCCACAGTCTGCCCGCGATGCTGAACCGACCATGTTGCAGTGATTATCGTAAAAGACTGGGACTGTTTAGCATCCTTGCACGAATTCGTCATTTGCGATGTGTGGCAAATCACATCAGCGAATCGGTGCGCAGACTCAGAATTCACTCAGCCCGGACACGATGACGTTCATAGCGCAGCAGTTTCAGCCCTGCGGCTTCCGCAAGTATCTATATTAAAGGGGCTTGAGAGTCGATCTCTGCATCTCAGCTTCAGTCAGAGAAGACAGGATTGCAGTTTCCGGCTTCATTCAGCCTGTGCGCAGAGAAACTCATTCACCCTTTCCCCATTCACCCCATTCACCATTCACCATTCACCATTCACCATTCACCATTCACCATTCCACCATTCACCCTCCCTCCCCCTCCGCCATTTTCTCTTTCCCTGCAAAACCATTAACCTCCCCGGATGTTCGAGCAGGCAAAGCAGACTCTCACCCAGGTCTTCGGGCATTCCGGCTTCTATCCTGTTCAGGAAGAAGTGATCTGCAGAATCCTCGACGGCGGTCATGCCCAGGTCGTCTGGCCTACGGGCAGTGGCAAGAGCCTCTGCTATCAGGTGCCCGCGCTCTGTTTCCCGGACACCGCCCTGGTAATGAGCCCGCTCATTGCGCTCATGGAAGACCAGGTCAGCGCGCTTCGAGCCAGGGGAGTCGCCGCCTCCTACATTAATTCGACGCTGACTCCGGAAGAACGGCAACGCCGCTACGACCAGCTCGCCTCCGGTGAATTCAAGCTCATCTACGTCACCCCCGAACGCTTCCGTAAACCGGAATTCCTTGACGCGCTCAAACAGGTCACAATCTCCCTCCTCGCCGTCGATGAAGCCCACTGCATCAGCAAATGGGGACACGACTTCCGGCCGGATTACAGCCTGGTCGGCGAATATCGCAAACTCCTTGGCAACCCGACTACCGTGGCGCTCACAGCCACGGCCACTCCGGAAGTCCAGCGCGACATTCGTGATGTGATCGGAGTTACCCGAGACGAAATGCCGCTCTACTTTACCGGCATCGAACGCCCCAACCTGTCCCTCGAAGTCGAAGAAGTCTGGCAGGAAGACCAGAAGCTCGATCTGATGGAAGGGGTCATTAACTCCCACCCGGGCACGGGCATCATTTACTTCACGCTCATCAAGGACATGGAACGCTTTGCCCAGGGCCTCAGGGAACGGGACCACAACGTCCGCCTCTATCACGGGCAACTGCGCCCCGACGAAAAGAAAACGGTCTACGACGAGTTCATTCACGGCGAGCCGCAGGTGCTCTGCGCGACCAATGCTTTCGGAATGGGCGTCGACAAGCCGGACATCCGTTACGTCATCCACGCGCAGGTGCCCGGCTCGGTGGAAGCCTACTACCAGGAAGTCGGCAGGGCCGGTCGTGATGGCCTGCCATCAAAATGCCTCCTGCTCTACGATATGGACGACCTGGCCATTCAGCAGCAGTTCGTCGATTGGATGAACCCGGACAAAGATTTTCTGGTGCGCTCCGCCGATTACTTTGAGGCACACCAGGACCTTCCCCACGAAATGAATGCAGATGGGCTCCGCGACCACCTCGTCTTCAGGAACCGCGGCGACCTGCGCGCCGAATATGCCATGCGTGAGCTCGAGAAACTCGGAGTCATCGAGCCCTCTGAAGAGATCGAACGATTCCGATTCGTCGACCCCATCGACCCCGAGAAAGTCTCGGAGGAGAGCCGTCAGGACAAACGAATGAACGATCTCATGCGATTGCAGAAAGTAGTCGAATTCATCCGTTGCGAAGACGACCGCAAAGCATTCCTCAGCCACTACTTTCTGGAGGAAGACGAGTGAGCGACGTGGGCTCGACGCTCCGAGACGGGGAGGACGCAGGCCCGGCGCTCCGCGATGGCTTCTTACCACAGGCATTCCAGGCCAAGGACCCCAGGCTCGTGGTTGGCCTGATGTCCGGTACATCCTGCGATGGGGTGGATGTAGCATTCGTCGAAATTGAGCGCAGCGGGCAGAGGATCGAATTCCAGCTCCGGCACTTCTCCGAGATTCCATTCGATCCGGAATTCCGCTCGAGACTCCTCGCGCTCGCCGAAGTCGAAACCAGCCGCATCGACCAGCTCTGCATCACCAATTTCGAGCTCGCCCGCGTCTACACCGAAGCCATTAGAGCCGCCGCGACAGAGGCGTCCATTCCACTCGAAGACATCGACCTCATCGGCTCACACGGCCAGACGATCCATCATCTGCCGGAATATGGAGCGACCCTGCAAATCGGTGAGCCATCCATCATCGCCGAATCGCTCGGCGTCCCCGTCGTCGCAGATTTCCGACCCATGGATGTGGCCGCGGGCGGACAGGGCGCCCCGCTGATTCCGTACGTCGATTACCTGCTGTTACGTGACGGCCGGAACGGTCGGGCCATCCAGAACATCGGAGGCATCGGCAACGTCACCTGGCTGCCGCCCGGTTGCTCGCCCGAACAGGTCATCGCCTTCGATACCGGCCCGGGCAACATGCTGCTTGACGCGCTCATGACCAAGCTCACCGCCGGCAAAGAGACCTTCGACGACCGGGGCGAATCCGCCGCCCGCGGCCGAGCGTGCCCCGATTTGCTTAACGAATTACTCGCCCATCCATACTTCGAATATCCGCCACCCAAAAGCACCGGGCGTGAGCTCTTCGGGCAGGAATTCGTCGAGACCGTCCTGGAAAAGGCAAATGTCCTCGACTTGAGCGACCACGACATCATGGCCACGGCCACCGCGTTCACGGTCGAATCCATCCGTCTCAGCTACGAGCGCTTCCTCCTTCCCAACGGCCCCATAGACGAAATCATCGTCAGCGGCGGCGGCGCAAAAAACCAAACCATCATGCACGGCCTTCAATCCGCCTTCCAGGACCGCAGCCGAGTCACGACATCCGACGAGTTCGGTCTCCCATCCTCCGCCAAAGAAGCCATCGCCTTCGCCATCCTCGCCAGCGAAACCATCGACGGCCGTCCCAACAATCTACCATCCGCCACAGGAGCCGACCGCCCAGTCGTGTTAGGCAAGGTGGTCTGGGGCGGGGCCCGATGAAGTAATCTGAATGCCACAATCAAAGTGGCATCACTTCTGACGAGTTGTCCAAAGCCCCGGAGAGCGCGCACCACGATGCCGCTACATCGCGACGAGATTCAGAGCCAGATCAGAATTCAAAATCAGCTCTTTACAGCATAGCCAGATTTAGGTAGCTTCCTGAGGCACTGATGGCGCATACTACTTCACCCGAGGCGTCGCGGCAGTAGGCGCGATGAATAAGGAGTAAAACGCGCAATCGATGGAACACTTCACATGAAGGCGGATATGGAATACCTGGCTCACAGTCTGCCCGGCAGGCCCGAATCA
>JASLXP010000735.1 GCA_030740295.1 Planctomycetota bacterium | reverse complement strand
CTGTTTTTGTGGTTATGTGGGTTTTGGACACACGTCTGCGGTTGTGGGATTACGGGTTTTCGCGGGGCTCTCCCCTGTCCCGCACCCCGGCAAAACCCCTTTACCCCAACCCCCGCTCTGACAGCCTTAAAAGCTCCAGATCGCTCTCAGAGAACCACTTTGATCGCGAATCGTGAACGCTGGCGGTCCAAGACAGATTCGTGACGGGGCAGGAACGCTTTCATAGGATGGGCGTCCCGCGCGTCCCGCCCGTCCGAGACCGCATCCACCAGAGACGGCCGAGACGGCCATCCTACGTCCTTAACTCCGCAGCCATTCCATCCTACGTTGCCAATGCAGAATCCGTTAAAACACCTCCGTCTTGGACGCTAGTTTTCAATCTGCACCATAGTCCTTACCTGCGCTGCTCTGCCTGCATGACGCCACCCACGCCTCGAGGGTTGCTGCCATCGATTTGTACACTTCCGGATGCTCAGCGGCGATGTCCTTTGATTCTGAAGGATCATCCAGAAGATCGTAGAGCTTGTATTTGAGTGCTGGCTCTTTGGGTTGGGTCTCTTTTTTCCCCGGCGCGCCTTCCGCTTTTGCTTTCTTGCCTTTCTTCCCCTTCCTCCGTCCTTTGGCCGAGTAGTAAACGAGCTTGTAACGGTTGTCGGAGAGCGCTTGCCTGCCGGCGAAGTTGAATCCAATCGGGCTCGGACGCTCTTTCACGCTGCCATTGAAAACCGGCAGGAGGCTCAAGCCGTCCATCGGCCGTGGGGCCGGCAGCCTGGTGCCGACGATTTCAAGAATGGTCGGCAGGTAGTCGCTGGTAACGGCAGGATAGTCTGTGATTGTGCCGGCTTTGATCTTTGCCGGCCATTCAATGAGGCCCGGAACACGGACACCGCCTTCATACAGATCTCGTTTGCGGCCGCGGAAAATTCCTGCCGAGCCGGGCGCACTCTTGCTTCCTTCCGGGCCGTTATCGGAACAGAACGTGACCATCGTGTTTTCTGCAACGCCAGCCTTGAGCAGGGACTCACGAATGCGGCCGACCTGTTCATCCATCGCGGTCACACAACCGTAATAGTTCTTTCTAAATGAATCGTACTTCTCATACATTTTGGCATGCTGCGGCCCGGCGACGACCGGCAGATGGGGTGTATGAAACCAGACGACAGCCAGAAACGGTTTTCCATCTCTGGCCGCCTTCTCAATGAATGGGACAGCCCGGTCAGCGATGACTCGTGAATCGTCGCCCTCGAGATTGTCTTTGACCATCTCGCCCTTCTCGTTCCAGTAATGGGTGTTGTAAGGCACGGCCTCGTTCTTGTCTTTGATGTAATCCCAGCCCTTTCCGCTCGCACCGGTCTTGGGCTTGAGCATGGGATCGTAGGTCGGCACCTTGGCCTCCGTGCTGAAACAGACGTCGAACCCATTCACCCAGGGAGGCGCGAAATTCTTGATACCTTTCTCACCACCACGGTTTGATTCACGCACCGTCTTGGTGAGCGTGCCCAGATGCCACTTGCCGAAGTGGCCGGTGGTGTAACCCATCCTTTTCAGTAGCTCGGCGAGGGTAAGCTCCTGCGGTTTTATATGGCCGGCGTTGGCGGTCGGAATCCCATAACGAAACGGATGGCGCCCGGTCATCACCGATCCCCTGGTCGGGCTGCACACCGCGGACGCAGCGTAGAATCGCGTGAACTTCATCGCGTTCGCCGCCATCGTATCGAGGCGCGGCGTCTTGATGATCTTGCCTCCGTTGAAGCCGACATCGCCCCATCCGAGATCATCGCACATGATGAGCACGAAATTGGTTTTGGGAGGCTCGGCTGGCAAAGGCGCCGCATACGCGAAGGCCACAAGGAAGACGATGAAGGAGTGTTTCATAATCGGTTTACAGGTGGGAGTGACTGAAGGCGAGGTGGGGGAAAGAAACTCTCTCAAGAATTACTGCATATGGCAAGGCCACAGGCAGCAGGCCAGGTGGAAAGTTCCTTCCGCTCTACGGCATATAATTCCGAGGAGTAATGGGGAGTAATGAGTAATGAGTAATGAGTAAGTGTCGGCATCTAATCTTAAGCAGTTTAGACACAATGCTTTGCGAGACTGCCTGCGATCTCGCCAC
>JASLXP010000734.1 GCA_030740295.1 Planctomycetota bacterium | reverse complement strand
GCGTGATTCCGATACCACTGCCAATCAATCGGTAGAGGTGATGAGAGACTCCGGCACTGTCGGTCGGGTGGATGAAGAGCTTCTTTGATTTCGGATCGAAGCAGCACGTTCCCGCCAGTTCCTCAACATCAATTGGTGTAGCCATCTCCCGCAGCATTCGATTGGTGTCGACTTCAAGGATCGTTCCCGTCTCTCCGATCCATTCCGCGGTGTCGGTGTACTCAAGACCTTCGGCTTTCTGAAATCCCTTCAGGACCGATGGCTTCCCAAGAAAGACGCGCCCTTTGCGAGAAGCACGCACCGTAATCGGACGACCCTTCTCTCCCGGCTTCAACCGAATGCCGCCTTCATACCAGCCGGGCAGGAGCGTAATGGAGTCGCCAGGTGCAGCCATACCGATCGCCTTTTGAATTGTCCTGAGAGGCTTCTCTGCAGACGTCCCGGGGTTCGCATCATTTCCAATCAGTGACGACAGAAATATTTCACGACCTGTATGCTCTGTCTGAATTTCTTCGGCACCTGCTGATGCGCAGAACAGTGTTAGCACAGCGATTCCTGGGAACATCAATCAGTCCTCACTTTATTCGGAAGTTTGTTACATTCATGGTAATAGCGGAAACACCAACAGGAAATATGCCTCTTGAGACAGCATAGTCTGACACAGCTTGCATCCTTTGTATTCTGCCTCGCAGGGCACGCGCAGGTAGTGCTTCCGGGAATCGCAAACAGCAAGCTCGATGCGGCGTTGAAGGGGCGGGTGCTGATTGAGGAGTTGAATTGTGTGGCCTGCCATGAGGCGAAACCACTGGCGGCGTCTTCACGTAAATCCCCTCGACTTGCTGAGGTTGGACGGCGAGTCCATCCGGAATTCTTGAGGGCGTTTATTGAGAATCCTCATCATGTCAAGCCGGGCACGCTGATGCCGGATGTGCTGGAGGGCAAGACGGCGGCGAAAAAGAAGGAGGTGGCGGAAGCGATCACCCATTTTCTTGTGTCATTGAAGAAAGGCCCCGAGTTCAAGCTGCAGACGCCCGATGCGGTGGCTGCGGAGTTCGGGGGGAAGCTGTTTCATTCGGTGGGCTGTGTGGCGTGCCATTCGCCGAGAGACGCTTCGGGGAAAGAGTTACTTCGCCAGAGCTCTGTGCCACTCGGGGAACTGGAGAAGAAATATTCGCACAAGAGCCTCAGCGAGTTCTTGCGCCGGCCCCATGCGACGCGTCCTTCCGGTCGAATGCCTGACATGCGACTGCCCGGACATGAAGTGGATCGCATCACTCATTACTTGCTTCGCAAGACCAATGTGCCCGGTCATCTCGCCTACACTACCTGGCGTGGGAATGTCTGGGAGGGACTCGAGGGGAATGTGCGGAAGGAGAAGGGTGGACTTGTCGATGACTTTTCGCTGGAGCAGTTGGGAAAAGTGCATCACCACACAGCGATTCAGTATGCGGGATTTCTGCAAATCGAAATTACGGGCGATTACAGCTTCTACCTGGAGATGAACGGAGGCAGCCTCCACCTTAACGGCTCTGAAGTGGTGTCGGAAGCCCCGAGTGATCGACGGGGGCCGAAGAAACTCGAGGGGTCAGCGAAACTCAACGCCGGATGGAATCGAATCGAGCATACTTACTTTCATACCGGTCGCGGCCCCAGGTTTGTCTTCGAGATGGAAGGCCCGGGCTTCAAACGTCAGCCGATCCCTTCTTCGATGCTGTCGATTTCCGACAAGCCCATTCCTGAATTCCGTCCCTTGAAGGTCGATCCGGAGCTGGCGGCCAAGGGTCAGGAACATTTTGAGAAATTCCGCTGCGCGCAGTGTCACACCGATGTGAGGGTTCGGCGACAGAAGTTCACACCGATGTCCGAACTCAATCCGGACAAGGGTTGTCTGGCGGAAGCGGCGGGCGTGCCACGCTTCAATTTGAGCGGAGAGCAGAGAAAGCTGATCAAGTTGGCTTTGCCGGGCACGGACTCGGCCAGCTTCACTGACCAGCAGATGGTCGACAAGACTCTGGTCGCTCTCAATTGCATCGCCTGTCATGAACGCAAGGGACTGGGTGGGATTTCGCCGGACCGTGACAAGTGGTTCACCGGTACTCACGAGGCCCTGGGCAATCAAGGGCGCATCCCTCCTCCGCTGACTCACGTGGGAGCAAAACTGAACAAGTCATGGCTGAGCGAAGTCATGCTGCATGGCGGACGGCAGCGAATGTATCTCCATACTCGGATGCCGCTCTTTGGTCACGTAAACGTGGCCCATCTGGTCGATCGCTTCGCCAAGACTGACTCGCTCGAGGAGGTGACTTTCCCGAAAGCCTCGAACATCCGTGAATCGAAAAATGCAGGCTACGAGATGATGGGGACGACCGGATTCAGTTGCATTGCCTGCCATGACTTCAACGGACAGAAGTCGACCGCGGGCGCATTGGAACTGGTGAACATCACCGAGCGCATTCAGAAGAAATGGTTTCACCTCTACATGCTGCAGCCATCACGATTTCATCCGACGGTCATCATGCCCACCTACTGGCCGGGCGGGGAATCGATACGGAAAGAACTGCTGGGCGGAGACACCAGTCAGCAGATTGAAGCGCTGTGGTCCTACCTGTCGGACGGCCCGCGCGCGAAGAGCCCCAAAGGACTCTCCCGCCAGTCGCGCCATCTCCGGGTGGCAGACGAAACGATGATGTGTCGCGGCCGGGGCACAGCGGGCTTTCGAGGCATCGGTGTGGGCTATCCCGAACGGATCAGTCTCGCTTTCGATTCCGAAGAGATGGCTCTGCGGCTGCTCTGGAGGGGCACTTTCGCCAACATAGGTTTCGGCAGCTTCCATGCCCGGGGCAGAGACCGAATCTCGTTTCCGCCGGGGATTCCATTCCATCAGCTCAAATCCATGGACGCCCCCTGGCCTTATAAAGGGAAGACGAATTACTTGTTTCCCCAC
>JASLXP010000733.1 GCA_030740295.1 Planctomycetota bacterium | reverse complement strand
TTGTATGCGGCAGTCTGTTCTGGCGACTTTCCGTGGCCCATGAAACGGTGCCTCTATCGTCCCTGCTATAGCGAAACAGAACAGCGGGGCGGGCCGAATGCGAGAGTCACCGGGCTCTGGGGCGGCGGCCGATTCTGGGCCGGAGATGCGCAATGCTGCTCCCACCAGATGATCGAGGTCATCCGCGCTTACGACCTTCTATACGATGTCAAAGACGAAAACGGATCGCCCTTGCTTGAGGATTCGCTGAAGGAGACCATAGAACGTGATTTTCTGATGGAGTTCGTGCTTCAGGTTATCCAATTCTCACCTTACACCAACAAGAGCTGGCAGGTGACCGCGGTCGTTGCAGCAGCCGGCAGAGCCCTGGACATTCCGGAATGGATTCACTGGGGGCTGGAAGGCTCAAAAGGACATTCCGCTCTGGCTTATCATTACGATGGTGGCCCGCGGGAAACACCCATGTACTGCGCCAGCCATGAATCAGTACGGCATGTCCTCGACCTGGAGCCATTTTTCAAAGATTACACGGACCCGGATTCCTACGGCGAGGACGATTATCGCCAACTTGAATCGCTCAGGCGCAATCTGAATAACGAAGGCCAACTGATCTCTCTCGGCCAGCCTTACCGGAACTTGCGCCTTGCGGACGAAGCATGGTTTCGAGGTCTGCTCGGCGGATACGACCTGCTGGTGTGGCCCGACTTTACCTGGCCGACCATGGGCGATGGAGAACCGAAGGGCATGGCCACTCCGGGCATGGTCTCCCATGCCCGGGCCCTGCTCGGAAAATCTTCCCATTCACTCCGCCATCAGCCAAGCACTGGAGCCGGCCTCGATCTGTTTCGTGATTCTCCTGCACAGACGGAAGACGGGGCGGAACGAGACCTGCCGTCCGTTACCTTCCCTGACTGGGGAGCGACGTTCTTGCGTTTCAATGGAGGGCTTGGCGAAGGAGCTCAGATCGTAGCTCTCAATGCCTTGCGCGGTGGCGGACATCGCCATCACGACAGTCTGAATCTCATGCTCTGGGCGAACGGCAAAGAGCTTGCCCACGACTTGGGCTACCTTTGCGACCTGCCGCAGAACCGGTGGATCGCCTCCGCCTACGCTCACAATCGCGTGGTCATCGACGAGTCCCATACAGACGATCGCGAAAAGGGTGGCGATATCTCCCTGTATCACGAATCCCCTCTGTTCCAGGCGGTAGAAGCATCTTCGCGCCCCTGCGAGGCGGCCGAGGCGTACCGACGGACCATTGTCGCCATCCCCGTGGACGGCAGCATCTGTGTCGTCGATGTGTTTCATGCACGTGGCGGTTCGACTCACGACTATGTTTTTCATGCCCAGGACGACTGCCAGGAGGGCGAGACGATGAATTATCAGCCGCACGTCGATTGGGGCAAAGACGAAACTTCACTTGCTGAAGATCTGTCGAATGGATTCTTCTCAGCGGACCACGAATGTGCCCCGGCTCCCGCAGTCCCTGCCGAGGTGACATGGGATTGTCAGGGCCCCAGCCTGCGGCTGACCCGGCTTTCCAAAGCTAAAACCGTGCACCGTTTCACCGGCCTCGGCGGGCGGGAAAGAAACGAGTTTGACCGGCGCATCAAGGTCTTTGTCGAGAGGCGAAACGGCAAGAATCTTTCCAGTACGTTTGTCCACGTCATAGAGCCGGGGAGCCCGTTTCCAACTCAGTCGTCAAAGCTCATCTACCAGGGAGAGAATGGCGAAGCAATGGTTGAGGTAACGACGGAGAATTCCAGCTTTGTCGTGTGGGTCGCGCCGGATGCCCAGCCTCGTGAGACGGGTCATGGGGTCTTCGCCGCCCGGCTCGCCGTTATTGCGCACCATCACGATGGACGCGTCCAGGCGGAGATGGTTGGCGGCCGGAAGCTGTCATTTCGCGGATTGACTTTGGGGAGCCCGTCAGCGTTCATCGAAGGGAGAATTCTGGAATGGGATTCGTCAGGCTTTACGACCGATGTCGACCTCTCGCCCTTGAGCAAAACCGTAAGTTCGGTTCAAGTTCATCAGGAACTGATCCCGGCCGCTTCAATTCTCGATGAGAACGGCCAGCCGGCTTTGGATCCAGGAGGTCTCGCCGTTCAAGGGGAACCTTCCTGGGGAAGCTATCAGATCGATAAGATCGAGGGGAACAGAATTAATGTCAGACTTCTGCCGTTTGCAGGCGGAAGCAAATTCCGCATCGAAAATGTCGTGAAATGTGAGGAACAGCAGTGAGGCGTCATGACCATTGAAAACGACCAATACCTGCTTCAGCTCGATCCGGCGACCGGCTCCGTCTGCCGGATTTACGACGAGGCCGGACAGTTGGAACTGATAGCGGAGCCCGCGCTGGCGGAAAGCTTCCGCCTGCTTCTGCCGCTGCCCGGGCTCGAAGCCAATTACATCCTCGGAGGCCAGCAGAGCGTTCCATCGATA
>JASLXP010000732.1 GCA_030740295.1 Planctomycetota bacterium | reverse complement strand
TATCAGGACGATCACCAGTTCAACGAATCCTGGCATCTATTGTGACTTCGAGGACGGCCTGCAGGGATGGCGAAGCCAGGATTCAGAATACGGAGCAGAACTGTCCCTTGACCCGATATCGCCAGCGGGCGGTAAGTACAGCCTGCGGATTTCGAATCCTTCACTTGGAGGAACATTCGGTTCAGCCATTCCGCTGCCGCAATTGGATCTGAGGAAAGTCTCGAATTTCAGCTTTACTTACAGAATAGGTAAAGAAACAAAAGTTGACTTCTACCTGACTCTGGGAGGCAGAAGCTATTTTCTCCGGTTTACCGGAGAAGGTTATTCGGATGAAAACTTCAAGAAACTCGGACAGATCCCGGATGTGAATCCAGACGGGAAGTGGCATCGCGCAGATGTGGATATCGCCGGTTTGATTCAGAAAGCGAAAGCGCCAACTACATGCACGTCACTGCGTATCGGCAGTTTTCATGAGGGCTACATCAAGGCCGGGCTCAGTGGTAATCCAGAAGGAGCTTCGTTCTCACTAGATGATTTTCAGGTGGTGACAGCCAGCCCGGAAAATACGCCTGCAGAATTCTCATGGCTGCCGCAATCTGCATCCGAAAAACCTGAGTACCTGGTTCACGTAGGAAAAACTCCATCAGCGAAGATACCTGGCCTGACGAAAACACAAACGGCTTCAACTTTCACTACCAAGCTGGCCGCGGGCATTCATTACTTGTACGTTAGGCAAAAGCAGGATTCTGTTACCAGGAAACATCCAGTTTATATCCAGCCTCCACTGTCTCTTTCGCTGGCATCACCGGCCAAGGGAGACGTATGGGGCGGCACATCCATTAAGATTGATGTTCAGCCCAAGGAAGGATCTCACATAGATCCGCTGTCACTGCAGCTCAGTGTTGGTGGGAAGCCGGTGATTGATGTCGTATCCAAGTGTGAATACTCGCATGAGCAACGGGCCCTGTTTATCAATCTGAGTGAGACGGAAATAAGTGCAAAAGCCGGCACAAAGATTCCCTTTAAGCTAAGCGCACAAACCGCGGCCGGCGAATCAGCGGATTCTTTGGAATGGAAACTAAAATACGATACCGGCCTGGACAAGACGCCTCCGTCAAAAGTGACTCTTGATTCATATCCTAAAAGAATTGACTTCGAAGGTTCGACACAGGCTGCTTTTACCAGTTCGAACAATATTGTCGCCCTCGATCATTCGACCGCTTCATCTGGTTCGCAGAGCCTGAAAGTATTTAAACCGCGGGTCAATCTAGTTCTTTCGGTGAGCGCAAAAGCGAACAGCGTCCGAACACATGTTGGGCGACATCCAATTCTTCAATTTGATTACAGGATACCCTCTCAGGTCGAGGTGGATCTGAGTGTTGGTATGGTCACGGACTTGTATTCGCGGCAGGTATCCTTGACCAGCGCGGGGGTCAGTTATCCGAATCTTGGCAGCTTCGATGCAATCACCGACGGCCAATGGCATCGTGCGGATATAGATCTTTTCTCCATGCTGAAGGGGCGGCCATTCCATCCAAAGATGTACTCCCTGAGCAGCCTCGGCCTCGGTGACTACGGCGGAGAGAGCATCGGCAAAGCGCACGCATTTCATTTGGACTCAGTCGGATATGTGCCGGCCGTGTCAACATCCAACGGGCATCTCCTCAAATGGGTGGCATCAGACAGTTCGGGCATTCAGGACTACAGTTACCACTGGAGCGCTAACCCCGCTGATGATGCAGACCAGACCCCTGAGACGACGAAAACGGAAGCAACCTTTACTGGAATTGCTGAAGGCACCCAGTTTTTCCATATCCGTGCGAGGGATCGAGCTGGCAACTGGGGCAGTACGAGCCACCACAAATTTATTGTAGACAACTCACCACCAGCCCTGACGCTTAATACAAAAACGCCCGCCGAAACTGCTCTCGCTTTCAGTTTCAAAGATGAGGTCTCCGGACTGGATGTCTCAAATCTCGAGATCGAGCTCAATGGAAAGGAATACACACTGGATGAAAATTATGCGCGTTGGGGAAAGGTCCCCGGCACACTGGAATGGGATTGGGTCGCGGCGACTGGCTCGTCCGGAAAAGTGACTGATGGCTCTGCTCTCAAATTCGCTCTTCGTCAGTTCAACGATCACGCTGGCAACGAGGCCGCGGCTCTGAAGTGGACGTGGAACGTCGATTTTGTACAGGACAAGACACCTCCCCAACCGCCTGCCATCACCAAGCTGCCGGCGAACATTCTTGCGTTCGACACGTTCACGAAAAATGCCGGTTCATGGCGCAACTGGAATTCACAGAACGGGTCCCTGGTGTCACGGTATTTTGATCCCGACAGGCAAGATTACTGCCTGAAAGTGGTTGATGAGATGACAAACGGTACGGGCGGCGTCTATATCACAACAAAAGCTTTCGACGCAAGAGAATTCACTCACCTAAGTTTCGACTACAGGATTCCTGCTTCGACCAGGATCCAGTTCATGTTCGTGGTGAACGGAGCCTGGAAGGGAATCACACTCACGGCACCTCTCAGTTATTCCAGCTACAAGAACATTGGAAGCGCAAACATCACCGCTGACAACAAGTGGCGCTCAGCAGTCGTCCCGCTGCGTAGAATCGTGGAGTCTGCGTTGCCTGGCGCCAAGCATTACAGGATTACTAACCTCGCCATCAGTGATTATTACGGCAGTTACACCCCAGCCGGTGTGCCTTATTACATCGATAATTTCTGCATCTCCGGACCCGCCAAAACCGGCATGGCGTTTAAATGCAAATCTTTCGATTCCTCCGGTATTGTGGGATTCACAAGCAAGAGTTCACCGATCAGCGATGCAGATCCCAAAACTGCCGAGCATTTTGAATCGGAGTTTGCTCTAACAGCCAAAACACCTGGCCAGCATTTCCTGGAACTGGCTGCAAGAGACGGCGCCGGTAATCTGAGCCGGCCGGCACGTGCCTATTACGAAGTGCCGTGGACACTGAATTCAGCCGAAGGAGTAGTAAAGGGCGCGCTGCTCTTCCGTGCCTGGCACGGCGCGCACGGTCTAATGAAGGTCGTGAAATCGCCGGAATCTGAAACCGCGCCGGATTCATTTTCTGTCTGGTCGAAGCCAATCGCGCTCTCGCCCAAACTGGTCGATTGGAATTTCCTCCCTCCCTTCATTCCCGCCTGGAAAAAGGCAGCCAAGAAGACGCCTAAGAATGCATGTTTCCGATGGGACGGAAGCCTGACATTCCCCAAGGCCGGCAACTGGCACCTCTTGGTTTCATCTGGAATTCCGACCATCCTCGGCCTCGAATCTGCAAAGCCGGCGAAGTTCACCGAGTTTTCCTCACCTTTGAAAGGGGCGGCCGGTAAGGTGCTGAAGTTGACTACAGTCAACGCGCCCAAGCCCGGTCATTCAACGGCGTTCTGGCTGCAGGTGTATCGCGGGACGGGAGGCTTCTCAGGACTGAATCTCTGGTGGAGTCAGGACAAGGCATGGGAAGCCGTCAAAGCGGGCGGGTTTGAGGAAGGCAGAGCTCCGAAGGAACTGGTACCTGCGGCAGCTTTCAGCTACCGGCCGTAGTCCGCGGTTTCGTTGAACATTCCACATGCGATTGGCTTAAGACAAGACGAAGTCAGCAATTTGCTATTCCGAGCATTCACGACTATAGGACCATGGCTCTATGAACCGGCCTTTCACCCGACAGGCGAACACACATGAGTGCAGACGAATACAGACTAAGTTCTCAGCAACTCTCATTCTTTGACACTTTTGGTTTTCTGGCGTTCCCCGGTTTGCTTGCCGATCGCATTGACGAAATTACCGAAGAATTCGAACGAATCTGGACCGAACGTGGCGGCGGACACGACGGCAAGCCGCACGATTTCGAACGGCGCTCGTGCATCGTTCCCTTCGTCGACAGCAGCGAAATCCTGTCAAGCCTGCTCGACGACCCACGAATCCTTGGTGTTACCACAAGCCTGCTGGGAGATGATTTCAACTACATGGGCAGTGATGGAAATCTCTATGCTGGAGTTACAGGCTGGCACTCAGACGGCCGGCACCCGCACGTCCTGCACATCAAGATTGCCTACTATCTCGATCCTGTGACTCGTGACACCGGCTGCCTCCGGGTCATCCCCGGCAGCCATCGCCTCGAGGACAAGTTTGAGCTGTCCCTGCAGGAGCAGTTGCGAGACAGCTCGGAGCATTGGGGCATTGACGGCTGTGATGTGCCGGCCACAGCGCTCGAGATTCAGCCCGGCGATATCGTCTGTTTCAATCACAACACAAAGCATGCAGCCTTCGGCGGCTCCGGACGAAGACGGATGTTTACCATGAATTGCTGTGAACGTTACCCCGAGGAACGACTCCAGGAACTTAGAGATTATATGTCCGGCGGCTCGCGTTTCTGGGTCACCCGTGCCTACGGTGAGGCCATGATCAACACCGCGTCCCCGGAGCGAATGGTCCATCTCGAACAGTGCCTGGCAAATGACGGGCATCTCGCAGAGCTGAGTGAGAAGGCCAAAGAGAAGATGGACGAGCCTTCGAGAGGATAGTACACCGGAATAGAATTACCTTGGCGAATTTCTGCTTGCTCCTGTTCAGTTATGAAAGTTTCAGATGCAATACCTGAAAGACATCCTCCACAAACCCATCCTGGATAATTCAAGAACCCGTCGCTACCAGGAGTCCATCGACCGGTCGATTGATTCGCTTAAGGAGACCTGGGATCTCGAGCGAGGACTTAACTGGGCCTCAGGCGTCGAGTTGCCCCACGAAACCGTTCCTGATTTCTGGTTGCTGGATGAGGACGTGCGCCTTGCTCAGACAGAAAGCAGAGCAGCGGAAATCTATGGTGCGAACGCGGGCAGAAACAGCACCTATACGCTCGGTGGGTGTGCCTTCGCATTTCATTCTCCACTCTCCCGGTTTCACAGAGACGACGAACTTGCGCGTTACTTTTCAAACGGTCTGAGCTTTCAGATTGAAACCGTCCGCGATGACGGTGTGCCGGCTCTCTACGGACTCAATGGATTGGAGTGGGCCCATGGCTGGGACATCGAGGGCCTCATCTACGGGCTGGTTCTGCTTTGGGATGAGTTGGACGAGCCGCTTCGAAACCGCGCGCTCGAGCAGTTCCGCAAATCGGCGATCAGGTTCCTGAGGAATGGGGATTCCGGCACTCACGGGAACCAGGGCTGCGTGCAGGCTCTCGGGCTCTTCCTCTACGGAAAGCTGCTGGACCTGCCCGAGCTCGTCGAGGCATCGGACGCCCGTTTCGCTGAGCTGGTTGCCAAGACACTCGATGACGATGGCCAGGTCATCGAACAATACGGGCCCTGCATGCATTATTCGTACACCTGTTTTGCCTACGCCTGGCTCAACATTTATCTCCGCCACGGGGACGGCCAGGAAGCGAGAGTGGAGAAGTGTCTACGCTGGTTTCGCAACAAACACACGGAGAGCATGTACCCGTTTCCCGGGCCTTCCTCTCGCTCTTACTCCGAGGATTTGAAGACCACCGCCGTCGACATACTTGGTGCTTGCGAACACGTGGCCCCCCAGTGTCCGATGCTCCAGCAGTTCGCAGATAAAATCTGGGACAAGATCGGGGAACAGGCGGGAGGCTTCGGGCACGGCGCCTCGCCACTGATGTGGGCGATTCTGGCCTGCACTGGTGAGCACGAGCCGACAGTCGCGCAGCGTGATGAATGGAATGCTCCCTTCGAGGCAAACTACGAACGCATCAATCTTCTCGGCCGATCCCCTCTCAAGTATTACCAGGCGCGGCGCGAGTATCAGACCAGCTTTGACGTCTCCGACTTCTTGCCTTTCGGCGGCATCCAGACCTGGGCCTGGGGTGATGAGCCTCCGATCATCCACCCAACAATTCTGAACCCGTCAACAACGCAGGCATGGGGCATGGACACGGCCCGAAACTGCGCGAGCTACAACTGGGGA
>JASLXP010000731.1 GCA_030740295.1 Planctomycetota bacterium | reverse complement strand
TTGCCCTTTTCTCCAAGGCCAGAGAAGTATCCTCACTTTGTTCGTGCTGTTCGAGTACTGCCTGGTCTCGATTCAGTAACGCCGCCAATTTATTCTTCCATTCATCGGCGCCGCCAACGACCCGTGCGTTTCTTGCTGTCTGTGCTAAATCGTCGGGAGTGAATGCCTCGCCATCGGCCAATTCTGAATCCAATGGGTCAAAACGGACATAGTTTGAATTCAGAAACTGAATGACTTCACTGAACCGGAAATCTTTCTGAATAATTCTAAGCATGCACAGGATAGTTCGGCAGACAGTCTGAGTATCAGCAGTCATCCATTGCCCGGCACGTACTGGGATTCCGGCTTGCGCGAAAACTTCGCGAACAATGTCTCCGTAGTCAGAGAGGCTGCGGAATAGGACGCCGATACTCTCCGGGCTTTCGCCTTGAATCAGTCTCTTCTTGATTCGCCTGGCAACGGTTTCAATCTCCCTGCGCCTTCCGGGCGTTTCAATCAGTTGAATCTGCTCCGTTGGAACTGCCTGCTTTGGCCGGTCATGGAACAGTTGGCGGGAAAGATGATTCAGAACGTCCGGGCGGTTTTCGACCGGTCGATGCTCGAGCTCTGACTGTTCAAACCGAGCTTGAATCTGTGAGAACGTACGCCGTGTCGCTTCGAACAGTTTCTTACGTGGATCAGTCTCATCGTAGGTCAATGTAATGGTGGTTTGTCGAGCACGGGCCGCGATTGCCTGGATCATGTCCAACTGGGTGGTCGTGAAATTCTCAAAGCCGTCTACGAACAAGTGGTCTGGATACTTGAACGATTCCCTGGACTGCATAATTTCGCGGGCCATCCAGAATCGGCCTTCGATGTCGTAAAGGTCGGCGGCGTGCAGAAGCGCCTGATAGTTGTTGTAGATGCGGGCCAGCTCGCGAGCCCGGGTATCGTAAGCGTCTGCTGCCTCTAGCCTGGCTTCGAATTCAGGCGGTTCGACACCAGCCCGTTTGAGCTCACCGATGAAGTCACAAAGGCTGTCGACGAATCCTGGATATCGGCTCACGGGTGCGAAGTACACCAGCCAGTCTCCGAGCCTCTGCAAGACAAGTCTCATCAGCGCGCGTTCACATACCGTCGATATCAGTGGGGCCGTATGCCCGGCTGAGTCCAATATCTCCGTTGCCAATTCAGGGAAGGTCAGAATACGGGGCCGCCAGAGCACCTGTCGCTCAATGCTTGTGATCGTTATTCGAGTTTCTTCGACCTGATTCGCAGTGGGAAGGATCAGCAACGCGTCTCGACCGGGGCTTCCTGCGCATAGGGAAAACTGTCGAATGATCTCTGCGGATTTCCCGGTTCGAATCGCGCCGCAGATTAGAGTCACCTTCGCCATTAATGCTGATCGCGTGGTAATCCGTATGAATTGAGTAAGCCGATTGCAGAAAACTCAGTCTCAGCGGTTTGCCATCCAGCGTCAACCTCTGTTA
Organism: Planctomycetota bacterium; assembly: GCA_030740295.1. Next base: position 1,602 of record JASLXP010000731.1, on the reverse strand, counting down.
CAGGCGTCCTTTTGCGGAGCGTCATTACCTCCAATGAAAAAGCCCCGGAGGACTCACGGTCCTCCGGGGCTCTGTTCGTTTCAACTCAGAATGCTTACCTGATGCTGTAAGCTTCCATACCGTGCTCGCCGATGTCGAGCCCGTGTTCCTGCTCTTCATCGCTGACCCGAAGGCCCATAGTGGCTTTGAGGATGCTGCCAACGATGCCTACGAAGACAACCGTGAAGAGACCGATGGCAACGATGCCGATGATCTGGGAGGTGAGCTGTGCTCCGCCCTTGGACTTGCCGAAGATGCCGCAGGCCAGAGTACCCCAGATTCCACAGACAAGGTGGACGCTGATGGCGCCGACGGGGTCGTCAACCTTAAGGACGTTATCGACAAAGAGGACCGAGAAATAAACCAGGACACCGGCGATGAGGCCGATGGCGATGGCTTCAAGGCCGTTCATCAGGTCCGCACCGGCGGTGATGCCGACGAGGCCGGCAAGCATGCCGTTGAGGCACATGCTGAGGTCTGGCTTGCCACTGTGAATCCAGGAGGTCAATGCACCCGCGATCCCTCCGGCTGCAGCAGCCAGGGAGGTGGTGACGAGCACGAGTGAGACTGAACCAGGGTTTGCGCTGAGCACGGAGCCACCGTTGAAACCGAACCAGCCGAACCAGAGCAGCATGACGCCGATGGTGGCGAGGGGCATGTTGCTTCCGGGCAGGACCTGGGCCTTTCCATCGACAAACTTGCCATTCCGGGGGCCTAACAGGAACGCCATGACAAGCGCTCCCCAACCACCGACGGAGTGAACGAGAGTTGAGCCAGCGAAATCATAAAACGGCGTTTCGCGGGCGTCGAGCCAACCTCCGCCCCACTTCCAGGAACCGGTGATAGGATAGCAGAGGCTTACAAAAAGAGTGGCAAACACGAGGAACGTGGCGAGCTTTATACGTCCGGCGACCGCTCCGGAGACGATGGTACAGCAAGTGGCTGCGAACATGGCCTGGAAGAAGAAGTCGGTGTATATGGTGTAAGCTTCGTGGTACCCCGTGTACACTTGGCTGGCATCTTCGAGGATGTTTGTGCCGTTGGCAAGAAACCCAAAGCCGGCAAATTTCAGGAATTTCTGGCCTGTATCCCCGAATCCAGGATACATGAGATTGAACCCAAGGATGCCATAGGTAATCAGCCCAATACAGATAATCATGCAATTCTTAAACAGGATGTTGACCGTGTTCTTTGAGCGGGTGAAACCACTCTCAACCGTTGCAAATCCGAGGTGCATGATGAACACCAGCATCCCGGCGATCATGACCCACAGGTTATTTGCGATGAATGCGGCGTCGTAAGTGCCATCCCACTTTTTCTCCTCCGCCGCAGGCGCGTCGGTTGCTGTTGGCTGAATGGCCTCAGTTCCTGGTTCTGATGGCGCTGCATCTTCGGCAAAACCCGGCTGAACGGTCGCTACAAGTGCCAGAATGGCGAAAGATGCCAACAGTCTGTGGCGTGAAAGAAAGTCTGTAAGAGCCCTCATGCTACCCCCTCGAGATGTGGATTAGGAACGAATGTGCGGGCAAGCACCGTACTTGCGCGCATGTTAAGGAGAGAATC